>DATCWB010000574.1:0-13947 GCA_036566625.1 Pyrinomonadaceae bacterium | reverse complement strand
GTTGCGCCCGCCCGGTTGCGCGCGCCGCGTCACGCGTCGCCCGCGCCGCGTCACGGTTCGCGCGTCCGATCTCGTGCTCCGTCCTGCGCAACTCGCCTTCCGTCCTGTGCAGTTCGCGCTCCGTGTCGCGCATCGCGCTCTCGATCTCGCGCTCGACGCGTCTTTCGATCTCTCCCTGCGAGGCGGCCGGGTTCGAGACGTGGCGCGCGTCGGCAATGAGATTCGTGACGCTCGTCGCCGTGCGCCCGTCGGCGGCGCGTTGAATCTTGATCTGGCCGCTCACGTTGTTGAGCTTGATGCGCGCGCCGCCGCGGCCGAGTTGACCCGCCATGTCGTGGCCGATGTATTCGCCGCGCCTGACCGGCAGGCCGAGATCGTTCGTGATCTGGCCGGAGAGCGTGTTGGCCTTGATCGTGCCGTTGGTATCGGACGGAATACGCAGGATGATCTGGCCGCTGACGTTGCCGAGCGAGACGTTGCTTGCGTCGTCCAATTTGTCGAAGCTCGCTTCGAGCATGCCGCTCACGTTGGACAGTTTGGCCTCGCCCGACAGGTTGCGCGCCGTGAACCGCCCGCTGATGCACGAAGCGTGGACGCCGCCCGTCACGCCTTCGATGTCGAGTTGCCCGCTGATCACTTCGATTGATTCGAGACGCGCGCCGCGCGGCACGCTCAACGTGTAATCGACGCTCGCCGCGTTGCGCCGACGACTGTCGCCGCGCTCGTACCTGAACGCCTCGTCGGGGTAGCGCGTCTCGATGTGGACGCTGTCCGCGCCCGCGTTCACGGTGATCCGCGCCTCCTCCAGACGCTCGCGCGACTCGGCGCGTTTGACGGCGTCCACGCGCACCTCGGCGCGATCCCACGCCGTGATGCGCACCGCGCCGGTGATGTTCTTCAGCGTCACGCGCCCGCGCGCAGACAGCGGGTAGCTCTGGTGAAACTCCTCGCGCACCGCATCGCGCGCGCCGCTTCCCTCGCCTTGCGCGAACGCCCCCGCGCTCGCCAGCAACAACGCGCCAAGTACGAGCGTCGCGCGATTCAAGATTCTTCTGCTCATCTCATTCACCTCTTTGGAGTGACGGGTGACGGGTGACAGGATGAAAACAGGTCTTGATCCTGTCACCTGTCACCCGTCGCCTGTCACTCTTCTGCCTAGCTGCGCGGCGCGAGACGCACGCGACCATTGACGCCGGAGACGTTGATGGGCGAGCCGCCCGAGCCGATGCGCGCGTTGAAGTTGCTGCGGCTGACCGTGCCCTGCACGACGACGTTCGGCATGTCGGCGTTGACCGAGCCGTTGATGCCCGTGACTCTGAGATCGGCATTCAGGGCGTCGGAGAATCGCAGTTCAACCGAGCCGTTGATGCCGCTCACGCGGATGCCGCGCTCGCCGAGTTGCGCGATGGTCACGACGACCGCGCCGTTGATGCCCGACAGTTCGGAATAGCCGACGGCCTGCGCCACTTCGACCCGGCCGTTAATGCCGCTGAGTTTCACCGGGCCATCAACTTCGCCCACGGTCGTTTTGCCGTTAACGCCGCTCGCCGTGAAATCAATCTGGCGCGGCAGGCGCAGCATCACGCGCTGGCGCACCTGCGGATTTTCGCCGCGCACGTAGCGACGCTCCTGCTCGTTCTCGCCGCGCACGACGAGGCTCGCGCCCGTGTGTTCGAGGATCACTTTGCGGTGTTCGAGGTCGGCGCGGCTGCGCGCGGAGCGCACGACATGGACTTCGGCGGTGCTGCCGCTCGTCGTCTCCACTTCGACCGTGCCGTTGATGCCCGAAACCCTCACGGTCGCGCCGGGCGTCAGTTGATAGCTCTGGCGCACCTCGTCTTTTTCCGTGAACTCGCTGTCGTCGTGGTTGCGGTGGTCGCCCTTATGACCGTCTTTATGTTTGTCCTTATCTTTGTCCTGCGCGGAGGCGGCGAAGCCGTCGGCGGCCTTCGTGTTGAGCGCGACGAGTTGGCTGCTGATTTGCGGCGCGGTCACGACGGCGATGACGGCGAAAAGTAGCGTCTGTATCCATCCGAATTTCTTCATGTTTCTTCTCCTGCTGAGCGGCAAAATTAATACCAATTTTTTCTACCGGGTTGCGGGCACACACCTGCCCCAGGGCGAAAACTCGCTGCCTCCGCCATTTACGGCTCCTGCTTGTACGGGAAACTTTTTACCGGGCGCGCTCGGCGCTGCGACTCCAGTCTGAAACTTCCGTCGCCATCCTCGCCGCGATGTCTCTCGCGAAATTCTTTAGCCCCGGCTGTGCTGCCGCGCGGCGCGTTCTATTTCTGCTCCGGCTCCGTGTCGCAGTTGAGCGACCAACTGTTGCCGGTCGCGTACGGGGCGGCGGGCAGTTCCGGCGCGCTCGGCGGCTCGCCTATGCTCCTTGCCGCCTTCGCTACCCGCGTGGGCGGCGCGACGGGGGTGGCCTTCGGCGTCACTCTCGTCTTCTCGCAGCCGATGCTCGACATGGCCGGCAGCGTGAGGCCGCGCGTCCCTGCCGAGGGGTTGATCACCCTGATCCGTTCGAGGTGTTCGGGACGCGGGGCGCGACGCACGACCCGCACATCCGTCCGGCGGTGCGAGTTCGCAGCCTCGACGAACGACTTCAACTTCAAATCCTCAAGCTGCCCGTGCGCCGCCGCGATTCGTTCGGTCTCCGCGACGATTTTCTCGGCGTCAAAGTCCTTCAAGTCTTTCATGAACACACGGACGGCCGTGTCGGCGTCATGTCTGAACCTGCGCGCCGCGTGCGTCTCGTTCTTCGCCACCTCTTCGTATAGGCGCACCCGGTCGGGCTTCGGCGCGAGTTTCGGGGCGACGAGGTTCGAGGCGATCACGTTTAGCGGCAACTTGTGCAGGGCCAACTCGGACTCGGCGGCGTCTTCGAGTTCCCGCGTCGCCACGAGCGCAACGGCCTCGGGGTTCGCCGCTGCCGCCGCTTCCCCACCGTGATTGTTTCTGGCTTCGGGCTTGGCCGTCGTCGTCGCCGCGCTGTTGCCGTTGTCGGCCAGTATCGCCTGCTGCGCGGCGGGCGCGGCGGGCTGCTGTGGCGACGCGGGCATCAGGTAATAGATTTGGGGCGTCGGAAGTTTGCCGTCGCTGACGGGCTGCGCGTAGACGATGAGACCGCTCCACAAACTGGCGCGCGTGAAATTCTTCAGGGAAGATTTCAGGCCGTCGAACTGGCGCGCGGCCTCCTGCGTCCCGGCCAAAACGGTGATCCCGATCAGAAATAAGATTCCCAATTTTCGTCTCATCATCGCACTACCTCCTCCACCTCTGCATGCGCGGCGTCGCGCTCTTAAACGTCTTTCGTCCCACTTTCGGTAACGACCGTCGCGTCCTTGCCAATTCTCAAGCCGCGTCTCATGCAGGTAGACGCGACATCCGACGGAAACGTTTCAAATCGCCGCTTTTTCAAACTCTCTCACCGCTTATACTGTGAAAACACCGCCATCGTTGATTTTGTGGCAAGATTTTTTTCGCGGGTTTCAAGTTTCAGGGCTTGAGTTTCAAGTTTCAAGTTTCAGGTTTCAGGTTAACCCTTCACCCATCCTTACGAATCGTGGTCAAATGCATTAGCAAATCGAAGGCCACAACTACGAAACGCTCGAACACGACAACCATAAACGAAGCCGCCGGCTAAAATTTCAGACCTGAAACTTGAAACCCCAAACCTGAAACTGCCTACGGCTGCCGCTGCAAATGCAGCGTCCCGCTGAAAGACGACAGGATGAGCGTCGCCTCGCGCCTATCGCCCTTGCCCGTGACGCCCGTGAGCCGCCCGTCGCTCAGGAGCGGGCCGCCGACCGTGGCGGGATTGTGCGGGTCGGCGTTGGCCTTCACCGGCACTTGCCGGATCGGGAAATCCGTGATGATCTCGCCGGAGTGATGCACCTTGGCGTTGAGTTGAAAAGAGGCGTCGGAGGGCAGCAACAGGTGGACGCTGCCCGAATGGCTCTTGAACGTGTAGAGGCCGCCCTCGGCGAGCGCGCCCGTGAAATCAATCGGAGTGTTCGTGGTATAGGCTTCCACGTGCGTATGCCTGATTGTGGCGAGCGTGATCTCGCCGCTCACGGACTTGGCGAAAAACTCGTCGCCCGCCGCGTCCGACGCCAGATCACTTGCGACGATCTCGCCGCTGATGGTTTCCAGCCGCGCCCGCCCGCTCGAATTTCTCACGATGATCGTCCCGTTCGCGCTGGCCGCCTCGATTGACTTCGTGACGCGCTGCACTTCGATGTCGCCGCTCAGAGTTCTCAACCGCACGTTCGCCACGCCCGTTGCGCTGATGTCGCCCGTGTTGCCTTTGATCTGGACGGTGCTGCCGCGCGGCACGTCCAGTTCCAGATTGCCGGAATTGCTGCACAGGCCGGGGCGCGCGGGTTCGGCCTGATCGCGTGCGATGAGCACCTCGATGCGCGTCGCGGGATTCGGGTCGGCTGTCGCGTCGGCGCGGCGCAGTTCGATGCGCGAGGCGTCGTTCGAGCGCGCGCGCACCTCTTTGCGATCCCAGCCGCGCACCAACACATGCCCCGTCTCCACACAGGTCAACAGCGTCACGGTCGGCTCGGCGGGAAGCGTCTGCTCGGCCGCGACGACGCGCGTTCCGACCTCCGCCGCCCCCGCGTCGCTCTTAGGCTGCGCGGGCGTCGCCGTCGAGCACAGGCAGGTCAGCAGGCACACGGCGACCGGCAGCAGGTAATAGCTATTCCGTCTCATCCTGATAAAAGTTCCTTTAATACCTTTAATGATTGCGCGGCGTTGAGCTTTCCAGAGCGCGCCGCTCGAAATAATCGGCTTAATCACGGCCGCTGGCGAGTTGGGTTTGATCTGCGACCGCGCTTAAAAGCTCGACCTTATTTTGATAAGCGGCGCGCAAAAATTCCTTCGCGTCCGTGTCCTGCGGATTGCGCCGCGCCGCCACGCGCGACGAGACGATAGCTTGATTGACGACCGCCAGGCTGCGTTCATACTCGGCGCGCAGCGTCGGCGTCATGCCCTCCGCGCCCTGCGCCTCGATGGCGGACGTGAGCGAGGCGATGGAACTCAGGTAAGTTTTTTCGTCGGCCAGCACCGGCTCGCCGGTCGTCGCGGCGGCCGTGTTGACGGCAACAGTCGTGTTCGCGGCATCGGTCGTGTTGCGGAGTTCCGTCTCGACCTTCCTCTCCGCGCGCGTCTCCGCCGGCTGCGGGCGTGCATTGACAACGGCCTTCGCCAAAGCCGTGCGGTCGCCGCTTCCGGCGGGAGCGGGATTGTTGATAGTCGTGACAGGCGTTTGAACTGCCGCCGCGTCGCCCGGCTTCGCGCTATTTTCGGTTTGCACGATGGGAGAGGCGGGCGCGGGCGTTTGGTCAACTTTTGCGATGCCTTCCGGCCTGTTCCGGCTATCCGGCGTCTGCATCAACGCAAAGACGACGACCAGCGCGACGGCGACCAGAAAACTCGCAAAAGCGGTGGCCTGTCGCGGCGTGAAGGTGGTTAAAGAAACGACGAGCGAATCGAAGAAGGAGCGCAGGCGCGAGTCGGCGCGAGGCGTCCCCGCCAGCCGGCGTTGCGGCGCATTTATCTCGGCAATCGCTTCGTCGAGACGCGCTCGCAGTTTTTCCGTGGGCACGTTCGCGGAAAGCGCGGGTGCGAAGGCCGTGGAGAAGAGGGCGAATTCCTGTTCGGCTGCGCGGGCGGCTTCGGTGCAGGGGACGCACGCAGAGAGGTGCGCCGCCACGTCGTTTGACGTTTCGGGAGAGAGTTCGCCGTCCAGATACGCTTGTAATGTTCCTTCGTCGAGACAGGTTTCCATCATCGGCGTCCTCCGATCTTTCCGTACACTCTCGCAAATTCCTTTCGCCCGCGCGCCACCAGACTGCCCACGTAGGTTTCGTTGATTGACAGAGTGGCAGCAATCTCGCGGTAAGACAAGCCCTGCTGTTTTAGTAAAAGACAACTGCGCATCGGCTCTTCGATCTTTTCCAGCGCGCGGCGCGCTTCTTCGATTTCGGTGCGGCGTTCGTAGTCGGCGTCGAGGGGCGCGGTCAGGCCGTCCGTGCCGATAGTCTGTTTGGCAAACTCTTCCTCGCGCGCCACCGAGCGCGTGCGGCTGCGCATGGTGTTGTGCGAGAGGTTGATCGCCACGCGCAGCAGCCACGGGCGCAGGAATTCGCCCGGCGGCGGCTCGGCGTCGAGTTGGCGGTAGAGCCGCAGGAAAACTTCCTGCGTCACGTCTTCGGCCAGCCCGGCGTCGCGCAAAAGCGCGTAGGACGTATTGTAGACTGCGCGGTGGTGCAACATAAAAGCCTCGTCAAAGCCGAGAGCGTTCGCGTCGGTCGCGGTCTGCTGGTGGGCGGGGGTAGCCACTGGATTTCTCAGAGCCTCTGCGGCCGTGTCGCTCATCTTCGACGCTCTCACCCTCATAAACACCGCCCGCGCTTCGTTTGTGGCAAATAATTTCCCGCCCCGCTCGTTGCCCCAAACTCCGGGCGGGCGCGCTTCCCGTAACTAAAATTGCTCAAATCAGGCCGGAAGCCGCGCGGCGACTCGCGCTTGCGGGGCTTAATATTGTAGTCTGCACTTGTCCGGGCGACCGGATTTTTCAGGCAGGGTGTCGCCGTCTCAGGAATTTTGTACGCCCCGCCGACGCCCCAGGTTTCGCGGAAGTATGGACTGAAGAACTTGACGACGAACAGCCCGGCCCAAGCCCCGACACAAGCGAGCGACAATCCGACGCCCGACGCGCTTTATAACAGCCCCTTTATGCGCGCGTGCCGCCGCGAAAGCGTGCCCTACACGCCCGTCTGGCTGATGCGGCAGGCCGGCCGTTACATGCCCGAATACCGAGAGGTGCGCGCCCGCACCACCTTTCTCGAACTCTGCAAAACGCCCGACCTCGCCTCGGAGGTGACGGTCTACGCCGCCGAACGCCTCGGCGTGGACGCCGCCATCATCTTCGCCGACATCCTGCTCATACTCGAGCCGCTCGGACTCGAACTCGAATTCGCCAAGGGCGAAGGCCCCGTCATCCACAACCCCGTGCGCACGGCCGACGACGTGGATCGGTTGCGCGAAGTGGAAACAATCGAAAGTCTCGATTACGTGATGCAGGCTATCCGCAAGACGCGGCGCGCTTTGAAACCCGACCTGCCCCTCATCGGCTTCGCGGGCGCGCCCTTCACGCTGGCCTCCTACATCATCGAAGGCGGCGCGTCGAAAAACTACATCCACACCAAGCGGCTGATGCACGCCGACAGCGGCGCGTGGCACGCCCTGATGTCGCGCATCGCGCGCGCCCTGCCGCTCTATCTCAACGCGCAGATCGCGGCGGGCGCGCAGGCCGTACAGCTTTTTGACTCGTGGGTGGGCTGTCTCAGCCCCGAAGATTATCGGGAATTCGTCCTGCCGCACACATTGCAAGCAATTCGCAACATTTCACCGGGCACGCCCGTGATACACTTTGGGACGGGGACGGCCACGCTCCTCGAACTGTTGCGCGAAGCCGGGGGCGACGTGATCGGCCTCGATTGGCGCATTCCTCTGGACGAAGGTTGGCGGCGCATCGGCCACGAGCGCGCCGTGATGGGCAATTTCGACCAAATCCTGCTGTTTACCTCTCCCGCGATCATTCGCCAGCACGTCGGGCGCATCCTGCAAAAAGCCGAAGGACGCCCCGGCCACATCTTCAACCTCGGGCACGGCATCCTGCCGGAAACGCCCGTCGAGAACGTCCTTGCGCTCGTCGAAGCGGTTCACGAGATGAGCCAAAGGTAAGTTTTCCATCAGGAATTTCAAATTTGAGATTTGAAATTTTGTTTGAGAGTTACGTTAGTATAGTTTTGCAATCTGAAATTTCGAATCTCGAATTTGAAATTTTGTTTGATAGTTACGTTAAAGATGACTGAGAATCTGCTCGACAAACTTCGCTTCTGGGGACGGCATCGCTGCCCGCGTTGCCGCATGCCCCTCAGCGCCGAAGAGTTGGCCTGCCCGGTCTGCGAGTTGCAGATCGTGTTCCTCGGCGAACGGGGCGAAGTGATGGTCGAGATGGTGGCGGTCGAAAATCCCAACGATTACGAGATCGCGGAGGTCGGCGAATATCACCTGACGCTCGCGCTCGAAGAGGCGGGCGACATGCACATGCCGCGCCTTCATCTACCCACGCGCCCGCAGCGCGCCGACCTCGTCCCGCTCCCCGGCGGCGCGTTCGGCATACGCTTTCACAACCGCATCGCCCTCGAAGACATCAGTCGCGGCTAGAGCGCGTCCCCGTTTAGTTTGCAGTTCGTTGAAAAGTTACCTGAGAGTAGTTCGACGGGCGTCCCCTCGCTCGTGTGAGCTAAACATAAACCCCTAAACCCCTGAGGATGATCCCCTAATGCTGACGCAAAACAGAAGAACCCCCTTCGGCCTACTTGTGTTCGCCGGACTGTTGTTCGCCTTCGCCGGCGACGCCCACGCGCAAAAGGTTTGCAAACCGCGAGTTGACAAAGGAAACATTGCGGTCGAACTCGTCATTCCGAATTTCAACGCCGGGCAGCGCGTCGTGCTGAGCATGCCCGCGAAGGCCAAAGAGATGCGCGCTTTCGGCGGCGCGCTCCCGAACCAATCGGCCAACCACGCCTCGCCCGTCACTTATTCCGTGACCATCACCGAGAAGAACAACAACGGCGTGACGCTCGACTTGAACGTCAGCACGCAGAACAAAAACGGCTCGTGGCAGATCACCAGACGCACCATCTCGCTGCCCTACGAAACCATCGTCGAGCAGCGTTACATGACGGGCGTGCAGGTGAAGGCTTACTTCAAACTGCGCCCCTTCAGTTGCAAAGCCCTCTAAGCCCGATGGCGTCAGACCGAGCGGGGCAGACGCCCGAAGACGAGATCAGGGAGATCGTCGCACGCGAGACGCGCGCCCGGGACACGAAAGACGCCGCCCTGTTGTTGACGGTCTTTCACCCCGACATGGTGTGGCCGTGGCCGCCCGACGCGCTCTCGCATGATCCCGAGACGTGGATTTTCCGGGCGGGTCGCTACAATTACGAGCGTTGGCGGGCGAACTGGCAGGAGTTATTCGACACGCACGAACTCATCCACAACCGGCGCGAGATCGTGAAGATCGTCATGACGGCAGAGGGCGACGGGGCGTTCGCCGTCGTTGACGTGGACACGCTCTGGCGCGACCGCGCCGGCCGCGACTTTCGCTGGCAGGGGCGCGCGTGTAAAGTCTACTCAAAAGTCGGCGACGGGTGGAAGATGACGATACATACGGGGCTGCTCGATTACGGGCATTCCTGAACCCGCACGGGCGGGCCGACGCCGTGCGGCGACCATTCAAGGGGTTGAGTTTTTGATGAGCGATTCACGAACGGCAGAGCCTTACGACGCGCTTCTCGTCGTCTCCTTCGGCGGCCCCGAAGCGCCGGATGAGGTGTTGCCGTTTCTCGAAAACGTGCTGCGCGGCCGCAACGTCCCGCGCGAGCGCATGCTTCAAGTCGCGCATCATTACGAGATGTTCGGCGGGGTCAGTCCCATCAACGGGCAGAACCGCGCGCTCATCGCCGCGCTCGAAAGCGAGTTGCGAGAGAGCGATCTCAACCTTCCGGTCTACTGGGGCAATCGCAACTGGCATCCGCTGCTCGCGGACACGCTCCGGCAGATGCGCGACGACGGGGTCCGCCGCGCGCTCGCCTTCGTTACCTCCGCCTACAGTTCCTACTCGGGCTGTCGCCAGTATCGCGAAGATATCGAACGCGCACGCACGGCCGTGGGCGCGGGCGCGCCGCCGGTTGATAAGCTGCGCGTCTTCTACAACCATCCCGGCTTCATCGCGCCGAACGTGGAAAATCTGCGCGCCGCGCTGGCGCGGATACCGTATGAAAGTCGCCGCGACGCGCGCGTCGCTTTCACGGCGCACAGCATCCCGCTCTCGATGGCGTCTCACTGCGACTATCAGGCGCAACTGCTTGAAACCTGTCGCCTCGTCGCCGAAGGCGCGGGGGGAGCAGGCTGGCAACTCGTCTTTCAGAGCCGCAGCGGCTCGCCCGCGCAACCGTGGCTCGAACCGGACATCTGCGACCACCTGCGCGAGTTGAAGCGCACGGGCGCGACGGACGTAATCGTCGCCCCCATCGGCTTCATCTCCGATCACATGGAGGTCTTGTACGATCTCGACACAGAGGCGCGGCAAGTAGCAGACGAGATCGGACTCAACCTCGTCCGCGCGGCCACCGTCGGCACGCATCCCACTTTCGTCAGGATGATCCGCGACCTCGTCGTCGAACGCATCAGCGGCGACCCCGCGCGACCCGCGCTCGGCACGCGCGGCGCGAAGGAAGATGTCTGCCCCGCCGATTGCTGCCTGATGGGCGCGGGGCGACCCGCCGCCGCGCAAACCTCAGAGGCCGCGCGACCCGCTGTGACGAATGAACGCCTCGCCTGAAGCAACTAGACCGCGCCGCGTCGCCGTCGTCGGCGGCGGGATCAGCGGGCTGGCGGCGGCGCATGAACTCACACAACACGCGCGGTCAGAACGTTCCGCGCTCGAAGTTCTTCTCATCGAAGCCTCGCCCCGACTCGGCGGCACAATTCGCACACACACGCGCGACGGCTTTCTGCTCGAAGGCGGCCCCGACGCCTTCATCTCCGAAAAGCCCGAGGCCGTCGAACTCGCCCGCCAACTCGGCCTCGAATCGCGCCTGCTGGAAACGAACGCGGAGCATCGTCGCTCCTTCATCGTCGGCGGCGGGCGGCTGCGCCCCGTGCCCGAAGGCTTTCACCTGCTCGCGCCTTCGCGCTTCCGGCCTTTCCTGACGACGGACATCTTCAGTTGGGCGGGCAAGGCGCGCATGGCGCTCGACCTCTTACTGCCGCGCCGCGCGGGCGCGTCCGCGCATGATGACGACGAAAGCCTCGCGCAGTTTGTCCGCAGACGTTTCGGGCGCGAGGCTCTGGAGCGCATGGCGCAGCCGATGGTCGGCGGCATCTACACGGCCGACCCGGAACAGTTGAGCCTGCGCGCCACGATGCCGCGTTTCCTCGACATGGAGCGCGCCGACCGCAGCATCATCCTCTCGATGTGGCGCGCGCGCCGCCGCGCCGCAATTGACACGCGCGGCACGAGCGGCGCGCGTTACAGTCTCTTCCTCTCTTTCGACGGCGGCATGCAGACGCTCACGGACGCTCTCGCCGCCGCCCTCCCGCCCGGCACGGCGCGGCTTAACACGACGGTCGAGGCGATTGACTTCGACCAGAAAACGCGACAATGGAACTTGCGCCTCCGCGCGGGCGATGCGACGGGCGGCGCAGCAGTGGCGTCAAACGCCGGCGGCGCGGAGGTGACGGGCAGCGGCGACGCGACGGGCGAGACAATCACGGCCGACAGCCTCTGTCTCGCTCTGCCCGCCTACGCGTCGGCGCGCCTCCTGGGCGGCGTAGACTCCGAACTCGCCGCCGAACTCGACGGCATCCCTTACGCCTCGACTGCGACCGTCAACCTCGCCTTCCGCCGCGCGGACATCCCGCACTCGCTCGACGGCTTCGGCTTCGTCGTTCCCTTCGTCGAACATCGCCGGACGCTCGCCTGCACTTTCAGCAGCGTGAAATTCGCCGGGCGCGCGCCCGCCGGTCACGCGCTCATGCGCGCCTTCGTCGGCGGCGCGCTCCAACCCGAGATGTACGCGCTCGACGAAGACCGGATGATCGCCGCCGTCTGCGAAGACCTCCGCGCGCTCGTCGGGATAGAGAGCGCGCCCCTTTTTGCGCACGTCGAAAAATGGCCGCGCTCGATGGCGCAATATCACCTCGGCCACCTCGCGCGCGTCGCGCGCATACGCCGCCGCCTGCAAAATTTTCCCACCCTCCAACTTGCCGGAAACGCCTACGGTGGCGCGGGCATCCCCGATTGCATACGCAGCGGGCACACGGCCGCGCAAGAATTGATTCGTTGAGCCATTGGCCGATTGATTCAATGAATAAAGGAAACATTGAATCATTGAATCAATGGATCAATCCCTTGCAGTTCATCGCTTCATAAGTAAATGACGTGTGACATGCGCCAGACGTTGGCGGGGATCGAGCCGGGCGCGGACGTGGTGAGAAGGATGACGTAGTGCGAGTCCGCATTGTTGGAGCCGGCGGCGAGCGACGACCAGAAATCGGTTCGCGCGCCGGTCTCCGGCGTCGTCGCTTCCTGCGTCTCGTGCGGGCGGACGAGCGCGAGGCGACGCAGGGATGCGTAGAGATGTTCGCGTCCCGCGCCGTAGTGCCCCGCCTCTTCGCCGAGCGTGAGGCGGACTTCGGCGCGCTCTTCGAGGAAGTGTGCGACGAGCGAGGCGGCCTGGGTCACACCGCGCTCGAAACGCGCCTCAAAAAATTTCTCCGCGCCGCCCCCGCCGTCCGTTGCGCCGTCCATCGCGCGCGTGTCGAAGACGATGTGGACGCGCCGCTCGTCTTCGGACGCGAACTCGCGGACGATCAGGCGACTGGTGCGCGCCGTCGCCTTCCAATCAATGTGGCGCATGTCGTCCTGCGGTTGATAGTCGCGCAAACTATGCAGGTCGTGCCCCGCGCCACGGCGGGCGGAGGGGATACGCCCGGCGTTCATGGGCAGCAGGTGCAACTCGTCGCTCGCCGTTTCGAGTTTGGGGTAGATGACGAGTTCGACGTTGCGCGCGCGCAAGCGGCGACGCAGCCGGAAGAAGCCGAAGGGGAAACGCGTGGAGAGTTCAAAGCCGGTGACGAGGACGTGGCCGCGTTTGGGAAACAACTGCTCGACGCGTTGCTCGGCCTTCGCCCGACGCGGGACGTAGATGAAATAGGCGAGCGCGCGTCGCAGGTAGCGCGGCCGCTCCGGTCGTCGTCCGCGCCGCTTCTTCCTGCGGCGGCCGTCGATGGTCGTCAAGTCCTCGGCGAAAATCTGGTTGCGCGATTCGATGAGGATCGAGAAGGAGGGCAGCAGGCGTTTCGTGTTCTGGAGGCTGACGAGGACGGGCGCGGGTTCGCCCGCGAAGATGTGGTCGGGGAAGCGCGCCGAGACGACGAGGTCGCGCAAGCTGGCGCGCGCCGCCGACCACGCGACGAAAAGCGTCGAGGCCAGCACCGAGAAGATCAGGAAGAGCAGGTTGTTGCCCGTGTTGTAGGCGGCGAAGGCGACGGAGAGGAAAATGCCGATGAAGATGAGGCCGCCCATCGTCACCTGAAACGGCGGGTCGAGCCGCCCCACTTCCGCACGCGCCGAACGCAACAGCGGCGGGACGACGAAGATCGTGATCAGCACGACGAACACGAGCGACGTGATCGCGCCGACCCGCGCCAATTCCCAATCGCCGCTGCGCCGCGCCCAGGACGTGACGACCGCCACCACGAGGCCGCACCCGACGAGCAGTGTCCCCAAGATGGCGTTGCGCCACGCGCGCAAATGTTTCAGCCAGGCCATAAGACGATTCGTTCGCGCCGCCGTCCCGCGCCGCTGCTTGGCAGAGGGTCTGCCGCTCGCATCCTTTTACGGACACGCAGAGAGGCGCGCCTCAACCCGCGTGGCCGTCGGAAAGCGGTTCGGCGTCGTCCCTGTAATTTCGCAGAAGCCGCCAGCAACTGACAAGCGCGACGAGGACGGAGAGCCAGCAGGCCAACTCCACGACGAAGTAAAAATTGAGCGGCAGCAGTTGCGGCAGATCGACGACGCGGCGCGCGGCGGCCGAGACGATCAGGTAAATCAACGTGATATAAAACGAGCTGATGAGATAGTAGATGCCCGCACTCCACACGCCGAGCACGATGATCCACGGAGTCAGCCAGGCCAGATATTGCGTCCCGAATCCCGTCGTCATGAAGAGAAACATGAAAGCGATGAAACCGCATTGCAAAAAGAGCGGCGGCTTGTGCCGTCTCAGGTTCATCCAGAAGGAGGCGACCGTGATGCAGGCGAACATCACATATCTTCCCGTCATCTCG
>DATCWB010000573.1:0-5508 GCA_036566625.1 Pyrinomonadaceae bacterium | reverse complement strand
CGCCAGTCCGGCGGCAAGCGAATGTTCGCGCCCTTTGATCCGCCGCCCGCCGCGCTCGCGGGCGCGCCGGCCGTCACGGGCAGCCGCAGCGGCTCGACCGTCAACCTCTCCTGGACGACTCCGGACAACGGCGGCTCGCCCATCACGGCTTACAAGGTCTATCGCCGCGACGGGACAACCGTGACGATGCTCGGCTCGGCCACGGGGGCGACCTTCATCGACACGGCTTACACGACCGGTCAGGTCTACCGCGTCACGGCCGTCAACAGCGTCGGCGAAAGCCCGTACAAGGAGTTCAACCCGGTGAACGCAGTCGCCGCGAGCGCGTGCGAGGGGGCGGGGCTGCTTGTCGTCAGCGACACGAGCAACGAGGGCGGCGATCTCGACACGCAGCAGAACACGCCGCCCGATCCGCGCGTCAACATCAAGTCGCTTTCCATCGCCGAGCCGTACCTCGGGGCGGGCGCGAACAAACTCGTCTTCACGCTGAAGGTCGCGCCTTCCACGTCGGGCAACGTCGCGCCGCCTTCGAGCCAGTGGTTCATCATCTGGAACAGTCGGCAGCCGACCGCCGATTTCGACCGTCGTTACGTGGCGATGTTGTCCGACGCACAGGGCAATGTGAGGTTCGAGTACGGCAAGTTCGGCGCAGCCACGCCGCTCGACGGCAGTGCCATACCGAGCCCCTATACCAACCAGCCGACGAAACTCGGCGACGCGCAGGGCAACTACGATCATGCCAACGGCACGATCACCATCACGCTCCCGACCGCCAACGCCGAAGGCGTGACGGCCGGGCAATCGCTGAACGGCGTCAACGCGCGCACGTTCTTCGTGCGTCCCGAGGCGGGCGTGCGCAATCAGGCCACCGCCTCGGACATCACGGGCGACGGCACGTACACGCTCTCCGGCAACGCGTCGTGCGAGGGCGGCTCTGCGTCGGCTTCGGCGGAGGGCGCGTTGCGGGAAGAATTCGATTCCGTCGCGTGGCAGATCGCGGCGCGGGTCATCAATTTCACGCTCTGAGTTACGCGGGCGGCCTCGCGCGAGGCCGCCCGCATCCCCTGGGCAATCACATGGCTCGCGTCGCTTACAGAGGGCGCGAGCCATCTTTGATCCGGGTTTGCGAACGCCGCTTCGGCCGTCGTTTGCCGAGAGTTGTTTATCGCGGATCGAATGGTGGTAGGATACGCGCACGTTCCGCCGGTTCATGCGCCCAAGCGTCTCCAACATTTTCCACGAGTCGGGGAGCGTTTCGTCGCCGTTATTCAAGCATCATTGGAGGAAGATTCCGGCATGCGTCATCATCTACATTTCATCTTCGCCCTGTGCCTCTTCGTCGCGGCTTCGCCCGGTTGCAATCAGGATTCCGGCAGCGC
Source organism: Pyrinomonadaceae bacterium (assembly GCA_036566625.1). Lineage (GTDB taxonomy): Bacteria > Acidobacteriota > Blastocatellia > Pyrinomonadales > Pyrinomonadaceae > JAIVJZ01. Next base: position 4,129 of record DATCWB010000573.1, on the reverse strand, counting down.
GGGGCAGCAGTCCAACGCGAAGCAAATTGCTTCGCCGCAGCCGAACGGCGCGAATGCGACCGCCAACGCCAACGGCCAAACAACCACTGCCAGCGGCACGGCCGCTAAGGGCTTCGACGCGTGCACCCTGCTCACTTCGGACGACATCCGGGCCGTGCAGGGCGAGGCCGTCAAGGAGTCAAAGCCCGCCCGGCGCGACGGCACTGACTTCGCCGTCAACTCCTGCTTCTACGCCACGCAGACCTTCACCAAGTCGGTCAGTCTGGAAGTGACGCAGAAGGGCGCGAGCAGCCAGAGCGTACGCGAGTTCTGGAAAGCCAACTTCGCCGCCGCGCTCGATAAGCGCGAGCAGAAAAACGAGCGGCGCAAGAAACAGGGCAAGCCGCAGGCGGGCGAACCGGCGAAACCCGTCTCAGGGATCGGCGACGAAGCCTACTGGATCAGTACCAACGCCAACAGCACGCTCTACGCCTTCAAAAAAGACACCCTCGTCCGCATCAGCATCGGCGGCACGGACAAAGAAGAGGAGCGCATGAAGAAGATCAAGACGCTTGCCGAACGCGCCCTCGCGCGCCTGTAAGATGTAAGACGAGAACCGAGCGAGACAGACGCGAAGCGGCAGCAGGTAACTATCCTGCCGCCGCTTCGCGTCTGTTACCCGCCACCCCTCTCGCTCTGCGTCTGTCATCCGCCGCCTGTCCCGCGCCCCTGACGTTTGAAACTTTACGCGCCCGCTTTCCGTTAGCACACAGGTTTCTGTAAAATAGTGCGCGACTCTTTTTACAACCGCTCGACCGCGTGCTTCAGTTGAAGCGGGGCGCGCTCCGTGATGCGGGAGCTTCGCCCGCGCGTCTTCCGCCCGAACGGCGTTGCGGTTGATGTCTTAACGCTCAAAAGTATTCAAGCGATCTTTAACGACGCCCGCCGCGCCGGACGCGTGCGCTCAAATTTTGCATCCGGTTCGTTTCAAGTTTGGAGGTTCTATGAGAAATCTCGTCCGCCACTTATCTGTCGCGGCTCTTGGTCTGGTGCTCTCGCTCTCGGCGCTCACGCCCGCGCAGGCGCAGAAAAAGGCCGCCCCGGCACGCGCCGCCGCGCCGTCGAAGAGCGGCTTTAACGTGCCCGTCACTTATTACAAACTGCCGAACGGCTTGAAGGTCGTGCTCTCGCAGGACACGAGCGCGCCCACGGTCGCCATCGCCGTCTATTACCAGATCGGTTTCCGCATCGAGCCGCGCGACCGCACGGGCTTCGCACACCTCTTCGAGCACATGATGTTTCAAGGCTCGCAGAATTTGGGAAAGATGGAGTTCATCCGTCTCGTCCAGCAGAACGGCGGTATCCTAAACGGCTCGACCCGCTTCGACTTCACCAACTACTTCGAGATCATGCCCGCGCACAAACTGGAGACGGGATTGTGGGCTGAAGCCGACCGCATGCGCGGCCTGAGCATCACGGAAGAGAACTTGAAGAACCAGCAGGGCGTCGTCGGCAACGAGGTCAAGGTCAACGTTTTGAACGCGCCTTACGGCGGCTTCCCCTGGCTCGACATGCCGCAGTATGCCAACACCAACTGGTACAACGCGCACAACTTCTACGGCGACCTCGAAGACATCGAAGCCGCCAAGCTTGAAGAAGTGCAGCAGTTCTTCAAAACCTACTACGCGCCCAATAACGCCGCGCTCGTCGTCGTCGGCGACTTCAACGAGATGGAAGCGCGCGCGATGGTCGAAAAGTATTTCGCCGGGATTCCATCTTCTAAACTTCCGGCCATGCCCGATCTGACCGAGCCGCGCCAGGAGACCGAGCGCAACGCCGTCAAGCAGGACGCGCTCGCCCGCCAGCCCGCGCTCTCCTTCGCCTACCACATGCCGCCGCGCAACACGCCCGAATATTACGCGATGGGCTTGCTCGACCAGTTGCTCCTGCAGGGCGAGGACAGCCTCCTGAATCAGGAACTCGTCCAGCGTCGCGGCTATGCCGATAGGATCATGGGCGGCACAAACCTGCTCGGCAACATGTACAACTATCAGGGGCCGATGATCTGGCTCGGCTATCTCTTCCACGACGCGAAGACGAAGCCCGAAGAGATCATGTCGGCCGTGGACACCGTGGTCAAAGGCGTGCAGGACAAGCCGGTTGACCGTGCGACGCTCGACCGCGCCCTGACCAAAGTGCGTTCCAACTTCTACGACATCCTCGGCCAGTTGAACGGCTTCGGCCGCGCCGACCTGCTCGCCAGCTTCGCGCTCTTCGACGACAACCCGGCGCGCATCAACACGCTTGAAGCGGAGTTTCGCAAAGTGACGCCGCAAGTTATCCAGCGCACGGCGCGCGAATACCTGCGCCCCGGCAACCGCACGGTGCTGAAGATCGTCCCGAAACCCGCCAGCAGCGACCCGAAGGCCGGGAGCTAAGGCCGCTCGCCGCAAGCTGCAAGACCCGAATGGAGATTTTGACATGAACTCGAAAAAGTTTTTCGCCCTCGTCAACGCCGTCGCCCTCTTCGCGACGCTCTCGGCCTTCGCGCCTTCGCGCGTTCGGGCGCAGGAGAAGCAGACGCCTCCCGCGGGGAGTGCGCCGAAGCCTTTCACGCTGCCGCGCAAAGAAACTTTCACGCTCAAGAACGGCGCGCAGGTCACGCTCGTCCCATACGGCTCGATCCCTAAAGTCACGGTCAGCGCGGTCGTGCAGGCAGGCAACATCAACGAGGCGGCCGAACAGGTGTGGCTGGCCGACCTCGCCGGGGAACTGTTGAAGGAAGGCACGACGACGCGCTCGGGCGAAGCCATCGCACAGGAAGCGGCGCGCATGGGCGGCAGCCTCTCCGTCAGCGTTACGCCGGATCAAACGTCGGTCAGCGCGGACGTGCTCTCTGAGTCCGGCCCGCAACTCATCGCGCTCATCGCAGACGTGTTGCAGCGTCCCGCGCTTCCCGCCTCCGAGTTGGAACGACTCAAGACCAATTTCATTCGCAACCTGAGCATCCAGAGATCGCAGCCCGGCTCCATCGCGCTGGAACGCTTCAACAAACTGATCTACGCCGATCACCCTTACGGCCGCGTCTTCCCGACCGAAGAGATGATCAAAAAATTCACCATCGCCGACGTGCAGAAGTTCTACCAGGACAACTTCGGCGCGGCGCGCACGCGCATCTACGTCGCCGGTCGCTTCGATGCGGCCGCCATGCGCCGCCAGATCACGCAAGCCTTCGGCGGCTGGGCGCGCGGCACGTCGCCGGTCGAGAACATTCCGAAGACCGTCTCCGTGCGCAAGATTCATTTGATCGACCGACCGGGCGCGCCGCAGTCCACGCTCTACCTCGGCCTGCCCGTCGTTGACCCGAGCCACAAGGATTTCGTCGCGCTCTCGGTCACGAACTCTCTGCTCGGCGGTTCGTTCGCCTCGCGCATCACCTCGAACATACGCGAGCAGAAGGGCTATACCTACTCGCCCAACAGTTCGATCTCGACGCACTACCGCGACGCCTACTGGGTGCAGGTCGCCGACGTGACGACGGCCGTCACCGGCCCCTCGCTCAAAGAGATTTTCTACGAGATCGAGCGGCTGCAAAAAGAACCGCCCACCGAGGCCGAGTTGCAGGGCATCAAGAACTACCGCGCCGGAGTCTTCACCATCCAGAACTCTTCGCGCGCCGGGATCATCGGCCAGCTCGCTTTCCTCGACCTGCACAAACTGCCCGACACTTACCTGACCAACTACGTGCAGAACGTGCTCGCCGTCACCCCGCAGGACGTGCAGCGCATGGCGCGCCAGTATCTCAAGAGCGAACAGATGGCGATAGTCGTCGTCGGCGACAAAGCGCAGGTCACAAAACAACTCGCCGACTACGGCGAAATCACTTACTGAACGCGCCGCAACTTCGCGCCGTCTAAGGCAACTCCAAGCCGTCAAAAAGGGAACGGCCACCCTCGCAGGTGGCCGTTCCCTTTCTTTGATAGCGCTAACGGGGATCGAACCCGTACTCTCTGCCTTGAGAGGGCAGCGTGTTAACCAATTACACCATAGCGCCGCTTCGGACGTTGGATTATAGGTTTGCCTCTGCGCCGTTGGCAAGCGCGCCGCCGGGTTTAACCTGGGGCGTCTTTGCCCGCGGGCGCGTCGGCGG
>DATCWB010000572.1:0-2378 GCA_036566625.1 Pyrinomonadaceae bacterium | reverse complement strand
GTCGTCTGACTCGACACTTGCCGCCCGTCGCTCGTCACTTCATTTATAGCACACGGCCTCCGGCGCGCGCTCGGTTTCGGCGGCGCGCGCGTCGTTGTGTTAAAATTCCGGCGGTGAAAGCCGTTTAATGTCGCTCCGTGCGATGTGAGGAATGAAGTGAAAGATATACGCTGCCTGCTCGCCCTGATGATTACTTTGTTGAATCTGTCGGGGTGCGCCGGTCGGAGCGGCGTGGCGAGCGCGACGGGCGTGGCGCTCGGTGTTGCAACCGGCGACTCGGCCGTTCAGGGGTTGGCTTCTTACTCTCCAGAGGAGATCAAAAAGTTCATCAGCGCGAACGGAGACGTAAATCTTAATCCGATCTGGAATTTTTACGGCATCAAGGCTGAACCGTTCGAGCGTTACAATCAACCTTACGTGTCTTACGAGGCGGAGATTTTTCCCATCGCGCTGTATCAGGAGGCAACAGAAGACGCGCTCTTGAGAATCTCTTTGGGCAGCAGTTATCGCTTCCTGATCTTCAAAGGGCTGGACAAGGATGGCGGCGGCGGGAGCGGCGCGTGGAAGTATCTCGGCTTTGTGGACATTGATGGGCAACAATATGGTCCGCCTGAGCACCAGATCATGATTGGAGACAGGGTGCGCTGGCTGTCTCTGAAAGAATTATGGGGCAGGGGGACGGGCGTTAGCCGCTACGGCTTAAAATGGTATGAGATCAACGGTGACGGAAAAGAGTTGAGAGCCGTCCTCGGCTTTCCGGTCAAAGGGCATCAGTTCACCTGTGAGCCTTACAGCGCCCGCAGCTTCAGCTCGAAAATTATCGAGCAGGGCACAGCGGGCGGGAGCTACGAGGTCAAAGTGGAATTTTCGGTGTCATACGATTTCGAGGATTGCCACCGGAGAAATGGCAGCGAGCCTAAATCGTTGGAACTTTTTTCCAAGACTCAGACGGCAACCTACGTCTGGAATTCTCAGGCGCACAAATTTGTTCTGGCGAAATCCAAATCCGAACTGTCGGACGACGAGATCGATGCCGTTTATAATTTTGACTCGCTGGATGAAGACGAATTTTTAGAGTACAACTTTGAGGAACTGAAAACTTTGGCGAGCCGTGGGAACGCGGAACAGAAAGAGTGGTTGAACCTCTACCTGTCCGATCTGCCGGACTCTAAACGAAAGCGAACTCTCGGCAAAACTCTCACACAATAAGGGCGCATCCGTAGGAAAGCGTTTTGGCAAAAGTTATGAAGCAGAGGTTGGGTCTCATCGTCGCCGCCGTGGTCGTGGCCGTCGCGGCCGTCGCGGGCGGATTGCTGGCGCGCCGCACCGAGCAGCGCATCGTAACGGGCACGAGCGCGGACGCGGATGCCATCATCGAGCACGATTACAAGGAAGTGCTCTCGCTGATCGCCAACGAGTATGCGGACGAGATTGACTACGAGAAGGCCAATCAGGCCGCTATTCAGGGCATGCTCTCCACGCTCGACCCGCACTCGACTTTTTTCACGCGCACCGACTACGACAAACTCAAACAGGATCACGACTCGGAATTCTTCGGCATCGGCGTGACCATCCTGCGCCACCGCGATGGCGTCTACGTGCAGTCGCCCGTGCCAAACACGCCGGCGGCGCGCGCCGGATTGCGCTACGGCGACCGCATCGTCGAAGTTGACGGCAAGGACACGCGCGAGTGGACGAGCGAACAGGTCTCGAAAGCCGTGCGCGGCGAACGCGGCGAGCCGGTCAACCTCAAGGTCGAACGCGCGGGCGCGAATGCGCCTTTCTACTTCACCATCGTCCGCGATGCGGTTTCGCAGCCCTCGATCCGCACGGCTTACATGATCCGCCCCGGCACGGGCTACGTCGCCCTGACCGGTGGCTTCACCAGCACGACGAGCGACGAACTGGAAGCCGCCATCAAGCGTCTCAAGGACGAGGGCTTGCGCCAACTCGTCCTCGACATGCGCAACAATCCCGGCGGGCTGCTCAAAGAATCAATCAACGTGGCGAGCCAATTCCTGCCGCGCGGCCAGACCATCGTGAGCGTGCGCGGGCGCGTGGGCGGCGAGTACGGCACGCCGCAAACTTACGAGAACTCGGCCTACGACCCCGAAGACTTCCCGCTCGTCGTCATGGTCAACCGCAACTCGGCGTCGGCTTCGGAGATCGTGGCGGGCGCGATTCAGGATTACGGGCGCGGCTATCTCGTCGGCGAGACGACCTTCGGCAAAGGTCTGGTGCAGCGCGTCTTTTCGCTCGACTACGGCACGGGTCTGACGCTCACCACGCAAAAATATTACACGCCCTACGGCCGCTCGATCCAACGCGACTACTCCAACGGCTCGCTCTACGATTACTACGTCCGTCACGACGTTGAC
>DATCWB010000571.1:0-14290 GCA_036566625.1 Pyrinomonadaceae bacterium | reverse complement strand
CGAGGGGCGCGTGCGCCTCGCCGTGACGCGCGCCGCGCTGGATGCAAACTTCGGGGCGCGTCTGGATGAGGCGCGGGCGCGTCTGGAAGTGGCCGTCGCATCGCTCGATGCGCTGTCGCCTCTGGGCGTGCTCGGTCGCGGTTACGCGCTCGTGCAGGACGCGCGCGGCCGGGTGGTGCGTTCAGCCGGAAGTGTGCGCGTCGGCGAGGGGTTGCGCGTGCGGCTGGCGGGGGGCGCGCTCCGCTGCCGGGTCGAGGGAGTGGAGGGCGAGAACTGATGTCCACCGTGCCGGGAGAGAAGGCGAAGAAGGGTCGGCGCAGCCGCATCGTGGTCAACGTCGAGCAGCCGCCGCCGGAAGATAGGGACGCGGCGGTCGGGCGTTGGCAGGGGAAGTTTCGCGCGCGGCGTGTGCGGGGTCGCAGACGGCGCGTGTTGTCCGTCGCGGGCGTTGTGTTGGCGGCGGTCGTGCTGCTGCCGTGCCTCGTCGGCTGGTGGTGGTGGCAGAGTTTCAAGAGCAGCCCTTCGTACACGCTCGCGCTCGCGGCCGAGGCGGCGGAGTTGGACGACCGGCAGACGTTCGAGCGGTTGGTTGATGTGGAAGGGGTGAGCCGCAGCATCGTGCCGCAGGTGATCGAGCGCGTGCGCGGCTCGGACAATGCGCTCGACATCCCGCCGCAGGTGCGTCGTCAGATCGCGCAGAACGCGCAGGTGTGGCTGCCGGGCGTGCGCGAACAGGTGAGCGCCGTGTTGATGGCCGAAACGAAACGACTCGCCGAACACGGCGGTGCGCGCGACTACCCGTTCTTCGTGCGCGCGCTCGCGCTGTCGCGCGTGGGCGAGACAAAGACGCCGGGGGGCGGGGGCGACAACCGCATGGCGACGGTGACGTATCAGGTCAACGAACGCCCGGTCGAGTTCGGGTTGAGGAGCGGCGACGAAGCACAGCCCGGTTGGAGAATCATTTCCGTCAAGAGCGACGATCTGGCGGCGCGCGTGGCCGAGCAGGTGGCGCGCACGTTTCCGATGACGGGCAGGTGAAAATTTTGTCCCCCACTCTAAGCTGTAGTGAATCAAGCATCGCCTTAAAATGAAAATGAAAAAAGCGGAAGCGCAGCATCAGAATTTTGAATCGTCGCTGGCGGCCTTGGAGAAGATCGTGCGCGAGTTGGAGCGCGGCGAGTTGCCGTTGGAGAAGAGCCTGGAATTGTTCGAGCGGGGCGTGCGCCTTTCGCGTGAGTGTCAGGAACGTTTGCAGGAGGCGGAGCGGCGCATTGAGGTGCTGTTGCAGCGTGACGGGGGCGAGGGGCGCGCAAGCATCCTCGGCGCGCTCGGCGGCGAGGAGTTCGACGCCCTGGCGAGCGACGCGAAAGACGCGGAGGACGATGAGAGCGTCTTCTGACACCGCTTTTGAAGCGAGTGCGCAGGCGGGAGACGCCGCACAGGCGCAAGCCTATCTTGAGCGCGCGCGCGCGATAGTTGACGCGCGACTCGACGCGCTCGTGCCCGCCGCGACCGTCGAGCCGGTCGCGGTACACGCGGCGATGCGTTGGAGTCTCTTCGCGGGCGGCAAACGGCTGCGCCCCGCGCTCGTGCTCGCGACGGGCGAGGCGTTCGGCGCGCGTCCGGACATTCTCGTCAACACGGCCTGCGCCTTCGAACTCATACACACCTACTCGCTCGTCCACGACGACCTGCCCTCGATGGACGACGACGATTTGCGGCGCGGGCGTCCCACCTGTCACGTCAAATTCGGCGAGGCGACGGCCATCCTCGCGGGCGATGCCATGCAGGCATTCGCCTTCCAGATCATCGCCGAAGACGACGCGCTCGACGCGCGCGTGCGCGTCCATCTCGTCGCGGAACTGGCGCGCGCCGCTGGCACGCCCGCCGGGATGATCGCCGGGCAGTCGCACGATCTCTCGGCCGAGTCGCGCGACGACGTGACGGCCGCCGAACTTGATCTCATCCACCGCCACAAGACGGGCGCGCTCATCGTCGCCGCCGCGCGCGCGGGCGCGCTTGTCGCCGGGGCGACGGCGGACGATCTCCGTTCGGTCGGCGAATACGCCGCCGCGCTCGGCCTCCTGTTTCAGATCACTGACGATCTGCTGGACGTGACGGCCACCGCCGAGGCGCTGGGCAAGACGCCCGGCAAAGACGCGCGCGCGCAAAAAGCCACTTACCCGTCGCTCCACGGTCTGGAAGACACGCGCGAACGCGCCCGCGCCGTCTACAGACAAGCCCTCGACGCGCTCCCCGAAGGCGAAAAGAGCGCGCCGCTGCTCCGCTCAATCGCGCGCCTCATCCTCGAACGCCGCGCCTGAAGCTTCCTTGACACTCCCCTGGGCGGACAACATAATCAACGCGCCGTCATGTCGTTTCTGTAACTGATACGGATCCGAAACCGTAGTCTCTGAACCCGCTAAACCCGTCAGGCTCGACTTTTGGATAGATTGAAATTTCTTGTCCTCGCCGCCGCAGTTGCGCAGGAGAATCAGGATGCACCCTCGCAGAATTAAGAGAAGCCTGCCCGCAACGCTCTCTGCCTGGCTCATCATTGCCGCCGCGGGCTGCACCCTCTGCCTCGTCATGCCCGCCGGACGCCCGACGGCCGCCGCATCAGGCGAACACCCCTCTGTGCCGTCGGCCGCGCAAGTAAGCGCGTCGCCGTCAGCCACCCCCCGCCGCCTCAACGGTAGAATCGCCTACGTCAGCGGTGATCCGACGAACTTCAGGAATCGTGACATCTGGGTGATGAATCCCGACGGGAGCAATTTCACCAACCTGACGCCGAACACACCACAGTCCGTCGAAGGGTATCCCGCGTGGTCGCCCGACGGCGCGAAGCTGGTTTTCACCCGCGCCGATCTGCTCACCGGCGAGATTGCGCTCTTCGTGATGAATGCGGACGGCAGCAGCCAGACCAAACTGCCTACAGCCTCCCGCGTCGCCTGGACGCCCGCCTGGTCGCCCGACGGCGCGAAGATCGCTTTCTCCGTTCCGCTCAACCAGCAGAGTTCGGACATACATGTGATTGACGCGGACGGAAGCCGCGAGGTGAAGCTAACCGATAAGGCGGGGAACGACAGCCGCCCGACGTGGTCGCCCGACGGTTCCCGGATCGCTTTCGACAGCGCTTCGAGACCTTCCGGCGACGGCATCTACGTGATGAACGCCGACGGCTCGAACCAGAGGCGGATCGTCGATGATTCAAGCGTCAAGGGCGCGCACTCGCCCAAGTGGTCGCCCGACGGCTCTCTCATCATGTTCTCCGGCGGGCGGTTCAGGAATCCCGGCCCCGCGAAGGCTTATCTCGTCTCGCCCGACGGCGCGAACCTCACGCACGTCAACGAAGCGGGCGCGCCCTATTACGATCCGGCGTGGTCGCCGGACGGCAGGAAGATCGTCTTCCGCACCCACGACGAACCGGCCGCAGACATCGGCGTGATCAATCTCGACGGCACGGGCTTCACCAAGTTCTCTCCTAACGTAGGCGTCTACGACGACCTGCCCGCGTGGCAGCCGCTCGTCGGTGGCGAACAGAAGATCGTCTTCACTTCGACGCGCGACGGCAACCCCGAAATCTACGTGATGGAGGCCGACGGCCGTAACCAGAGCAACCTCACGAACCATCCGGCCAGGGACGCGACGCCCGTCTGGTCGCCCGACCGCAGGCGCGTCGCCTTCACCAGCGACCGCAGCGGCCGCTCGAACATCTACGTGATGGACGCCGACGGCGGGAACGTCCGCGCCGTGACGAACTTCGACAACACATCTACCGACTACCGCGTCTACGACCCGGCGTGGTCGCCGGACGGCGCGAAGCTGGTCTTCGTCGGGAGCATGATGGGCGAAGTGTCCGGCCTCGTCGTCGTCAATGCAGACGGCAGCGGCGACGCCCGCCCCATCCTCGAAGGGAGCACTGAGGTGGCCGACCCCGCATGGTCGCCCGACGGTTCGCGCATCGCCTACGTCGGGCGCGAGCCGTCGCTCAACCCCGAAGACAACGCGCGCTTCTACATCTTCGTCATCAACGCGGACGGCAGCGGAAAGACGCGCATCGTGTCCAACGTGCTGCCCTTCAGTTCCTTCCCCTACCCGCCGCAGGCGAGCGGCCCCGCCTGGTCGCCCGACGGCGAGTACCTCGCCTTCTCCTATGTCGCCGACTCGAACAGCACGATCCCGCAGATTTACCACGTGAAGGCGAGCGGCAGTGTGATCACGCCCGTCACGAATCACCCTTCGGCACACACGCAGCCGGGATGGACGGCGGACAACCGCATCGTCTTCACGACCGACCGCGACGGCCAGCGCGAAATCTACAAGACATCGGTCGATGCGAGGGCGGGCGAGGAATCCTTGGTGCGCCTTACCCAAAACACGGCGGACGACTACGACGCAAATTCGCAGCCCGACCCGGTCGTCCCGCAACGCGCGCCTTCCACCTTGCAATGGCGCAACCAACTGTTCCGCGTGCGCGAAGGCGGCGCGGGCGGCGACCCGGTCGTCGTGACGCGGCTCGGCGACCTGTCGCGGGCGGCCTCGGTTGACTACGAAACCGCCGACTTCACCGCGGTCTGCGAGACCGAAGCGGATTGCCCGCGCCGCGCCTCCGAGCGTTCGGATTACATCAGGACGGCAGGCACGATCCACTTCGCGCCGGGCGAGTCGAGCAAGTCGATTCATATCCCGCTCGTGGACGACACGTTCGTCGAAGGCGATCAACTCTTCTATCTCATCCTGACGAACGTAGTCGGCGCGACGCTCACCGAGCAAACTTCGTTCGTCGTCATCACGGACAACGACTCTGCCTCGACGCCCGCCGCCCGCAACCCGATTGACGAGCCGAACTTCTTCGTACGCATGCACTACCTCGATTTCCTCGGCCGCGAACCCGAACCTTCGGGACAGGAGGCGTGGGTCGGCGTCTGGAATCGCTGCCCCGACATCAACCGCGACGAGCGTTGCGACCGCGTGACGATCTCGTCGGCCTTCTTCCGCTCGCAGGAGTTCCACATGAGGGGCTTCTTCGTCTATCGCTTCTACCGCGTGAGCTTCAACCGGAGGCCGACCTATGCCGAGTTTTTACGCGACACGGCGCGCATCACGGGTCAGACGCTTGCCGAAATCGACGCCAGCAAAGACGCCTTCGCGCTGGCGTGGGTACAGCGCGAAGACTTCCGCGCGGCCTACTTAGGCTCGACGGCCAGCGAATACGTCGGCCGCCTTGAGGCGAACGCGGGCGTCGTGCTCACGGGCGACGTGACGCGCGCTTCGCTCGAAGCCGACCTCATCGCGGGCAGACGCTTTATCCCCGGCGTGCTGCGCGCCATCGCCGAGCACCCGAACGTCGAAGCGGCGCACTACAACGAGGCGTTCGTCACCATGCAATACTTCGGCTACCTCAAGCGCGACCCCGAAGAAGAGGGCTTTCAAAACTGGCTGCGCGTCATCAACCGCGGCGACGGCTACCGCGTCATGGTTCACGGCTTCGTCAACTCCGTCGAGTATCGCGCGCGCTTCGGCACGCCCTGAGTTAAAGCGAGGGTAAGGGAGAAAGGGCAACCGCCGCGAAGAGAAGGTTTTCTCTTCGCGGCGGTTGCCTTTTTTTCAACAGCTTTACCTTGAGGCGAGAGGCTGGCTAGCGCCGCCCTTCCCTCGTTAGCGGTGAGTTTCCGCCGGAGGGCTTTCCGCCGCCGGCGACATCGGCCACGTCAACTCGACGCCCGCCTCGCTCTTCTTGATCCACATCCCTTCCCGCGCCCGCTCGTAGGTCTCTGCGCCGATGGCGACCTCGAATCTTTCGCCACCCCGGCCTTCGAGCAAGAGACGGCGACGCACACGCGAACCCGTCTCGGACTCTGTGATCGTCTGCGACTTATCCAGTATCTTCCCCTCATACTCCCGCGCATAAGGGCCGGTCAGCGTGTATTGCTGGTAACAGGTGGCGGTCAACAGCGCGAAGATGACGACCGCGAGCAGGAGCACGAGACCGAGCGTCGTCGCGGCGCTCCGAAATTTCAGGAGGGACTGTTTGGGCTTGAGTTGATGTCCACGCTTCTTCGATTTCAAGTTATCGCTCCGTCACGCGCAGACCTGACGTTCGGCGTCGGCTTAAAATTCGACTTGAGGCCGCCGCACGGGCGCGCACTTCTTTTGCATCGCGCGCAGCGGCTCGGGCATGAAGGCGGTGAGGTGATGCGTGGCGGTGTGGCCGTCGGCGAAAGCCTGATAGAGCATGCAGTCCGGCAGTTGGAGACAACTGAGGGGCGACGTGTGGATGTAGCCGCTGTCAATGCCGATGGCGCTGTGCGAGATGTAGATGCCGTGACGGCCGAGGCGTCCGCGCAGGGGGAGGAGGGGCGCGGGCGTGTGGCCGAAGACGCAGGGCTTGCCCGTGTAGTTGCGAAAGAAATTGCCGTCGCGCGACCAGAGGAGTTGCTGCGCGGGCGTGTCGCGCGGGTGCGCGCCGCCGGGCAGACCGGCGTGGACATAGAGCGCGTAATCGTCTTCGTAAAAGAGCGGCAACGCGCGGAAAAACTCGACGTGCGCGCGCGGCACGGCGGCCGTGAACTCCGCGCGCAGCGTCGTGAAGTCCTGCTCGCTGCGCACCCGCAGGGGCTTACCCGTGTATTGCTGAAACGTGCATTCGCTGCCGACGGCCGCATGCAGCCAGAGCGTCGCGGCCTCGTCAACGAAGTCGAGCAACATCTGCTCGTGATTGCCGCGCAGGCACAGGACGCGCTCGGGCTGCTCGTCTCGCAGTTTCACCACATCCGCGACCGTGCCGGGCACGTCCGCGCCACGGTCGATGATGTCGCCGAGCAGGACGAGCATGTCGCGCTCGGGGTCGCGCGGAATCAACTCGACGAGTTGATTCAACTGCGCGCGCCGCCCGTGTACGTCGCCTATGACGAAGGTTTTCATTTACTTCGTGCCTGCCCTTTTTGATGCTAATAGGCTTTCCGGGTCAACTTGAACGAAGCGAAAAACCGGTCGGTGAGACCTTTGAAAAACTTCCGATCTTCCGCCGGGCTTTTGCGATAGTCGTCGGAGATTACGATCAGTTGATACAACCGGTTACCGACGACGTAGTCCCGGTTGTGAGTAAGACTGCCATTAGGACTGCTATAAAGAATATTCCGCCCGATGTAGCCGTCGAAGGTGATCGGCTCTTCACTGATAAGTTTGCCGCCCGTGCCTGAGAGTACACTGTCGCGCCCCGAATCGAGCGCCCGATTGATTAATTCCTTATCGCCCGCCCGTGCGGGGAGAGGCATGTCGGTGTATGTGGCCGCGAAGAAGGCGACTCCGATGTCCAAACCGTGAGCGTGGTTCATGAGCTGGCCGGCGACGGTCTGCACGGCGTGGATTTTGAAACCGGGCTTGCCGGGGAAAGCGACGACGAAGCCTCCGTCAGTTGATTCAAACTCTTTCCACGCCCGCTCGTCGTATGCGATCCGGGGAAATACCGGAGGCTGCTCGTCCTTCCCGTCTTGAGCGAAGCCCGGAAGCGCCGACCCGGCGATCATCATGCAGACGACGAGCAAGAAGGATTCAAGATTAAATTTCACGAGGGTCTTTTCCAGCTTCACTTCATTCCACCCCGACTCTCGCCTGCGCGTGCGATTTCTCGATGCGCCCCATCAACATCTCGAAGCGCGGGTCGTCTCTGAGCGCAGCCCAATCCGGGTTCGACCTGAACCACGGCAAATTCTCGTTGCCGCGATTGATGGCGCGCTCCAACCATTTGAACGCCTGATCGCGCATGCCCTCGACGGCGTAGGCGGTGGCGATCCAGTAGGGCGCGTCGTGATCAGCTTCGGCCACCTCCTTGACGCGCTCGGTCAACTGCGCGCGCGCCGCCTCGTGCTGGCCGAGTTTGCTGAGGGCGATGGCGTAGTGCGGGCGGATGCCGTCCATCTCCGGGTGCGTGTCGAGCACGTCGCGCAAAATTTCCGCCGCCTCGGCCGCCCGCCCCTGCCGGTAGAAGGCGACGGCGCGAAAGGTGCGCACGAACGGATGGTCGGGTTCGATCCGCGCGCCTTCATCGAGCGCGCGCATGGCCTCGTCCATCCGCCCCTGATACATCAGGACGCGCGCGCGGTTGTAACTGACGACGACGCGCTCGGCCGGGTTGAGACTGAGCATGCGGTCGAGACTGCGCAAAGATCGTTCGTAATCGCCGTCGAGGCGGTAGAGATAAGAGGCGACGAACTGCACGCCGACATCGTTCGTGGCTTCGTGGCGCAAATTCTCCACGGCCGCCCGCGCCTTCGCCTTCTCGCCGCGCGCCAGATAGATGAAGACCATGTGCATGCGCGCCTCCATGATCTTCGGGTCCATGTCGAGACCCTTGCGGAAGGCTTCCTCGGCGCGCTCGTAATCCTCGAAGTCGCCCATTGATTTGATGACGCGGTTGGCGTAGCAGCCGCCGAGCGCGCAATAGGCGAGGGCGAAGTTGGGGTCGAGTTCGATGGCGCGTTTGAAACTCTCGATGGCCTCTTCCACGTCTTCGTTGGCGAGCGTGTGATAGATGTAACGTCCCATCGAGTCGCGCCCGCGCAGGTAGATGTTGTAAGCGTCGGAGTTGGCGGTGGCGGGCGTTGCGAGTTTGTCGCGCTCGGCCGTCGTCAGTTCGAGGCGCAGGCCCTCGACGATGCGCTGCGCGATGGTGTCCTGCACGGCGATGATGTCGTCGGCGGTGGCGTCGATGCGGTCGGTCCAGAGCAGGTCGCCCGAAGCCACGTCGAGCAGTTGGGCGTTGACCCTGAGCTTGTCGCCCGCGCGCAGGAAGGAGGCGGCCAGCACTGCGCCGACGCTCAACTCCTCGCCGATCTCGCGCGGGTCGCGCTCCTGCCCCTGATATTTCACGATCAGAGACGACGGGCGCACCACGAGCGAACGCAGGCGTGCCAGTTCGGTGATCACGGCGTCGGCGAGCGAGAACTCGTAGAAGCTGACTTCACGGTCGCCGCTCAGGTTGCGGAAGGGAAGGATGGCGATGGACTTCTGCGCCGTCTCGGAGACGGTCGAGCCGTGCTGCGTCTCATTGTCGGAGCGGTGCGGCGCGGTGGAGATGTTGCGCGAAGAAGGGGGCAGGGAAGTTGACTGTGCGGTCGAAGGCGTCTCCGTGCCGGTGATGTTGCGCAGCCAGCGGCGAAAGGTGCGGCCGAAGGAATTGTTGCTGGATTGATGGCGCGGCGCGACGGGTTCGAACTCGTCGGTTGCGTCGAGGGTGGCCGCGCCCGCCGTGGCGAGTTCGCGTTTGACGGCGCGCAGCTCGTCGCGCAGCTCGGCGATGCGTTGGTAACGATCCTTCGGGTCTTTGGCGAGCGCGCGGTCGAGTATCTCTTGCAGGCGCGGCGGCGCGTCCTGTCGAAATTCTTCGATGCGCGCGGGCGTATCGTGCAGGACGGCGTAGCGCACCTCGACGTTCGTCTTGCCCTGAAACGGCCAGATGCCCGCGAGCATCTCGTATAAGAGGACGCCCGTGGAGAAGATGTCGGCGCGGTGATCGACGTGCGCGCCGGTGGCCTGTTCGGGCGCGGCGTAGGTAGCCGTGCCGTAGGGCACGCCCATCTCGGTCAGGTGCTGGTCGGACTTGCCGCTGCTGGGCTTGTGCTCGTCGAGCAGTTTGGCGAGACCGAAGTCGAGCACTTTGGCCGTGCCGCTCTTCGTCACCATCACGTTGCCCGCCTTGATGTCGCGGTGGATGACGCCGCACGCGTGGGCGGCGGCCAGGGCGTCTGCCACCTGCATGGTGATGGAGATCGCGCTGCGGAGTTCGAGCGGGCGACCCTTGACGAGTTGGCGCACGTTCTTCCCGTCGATGTACTGCATCGTGATGAAGTGCAGCCCGCCCTCTTCGTGCAGGCCGTAGATGATGCAGATGTTCGGGTGGTCGAGCGAAGAGGCGAGTTGGGCTTCGCGCTCGAAGCGTTTGAGATTGGATTCGCGGGAAGTCAATTCGGGCGAGAGCACTTTGAGAACGAGCGTGCGTCCGAGTCTGGTGTCGGTGGCCTTGTAAACTGTGCCTTGCCCGCCTGAGCCGAGTTTTTCCGTGATCCGGTAGTTGAGCAGAGTTGAACCTAACATTGATGGTTACTATCTTAACTCTGAAGGTGGGGGGGATGGCAAAGATAAAAAGGGGTAACGGTAAAAGGGGAAGGGATAAAGGGAAGAAAATCGTCGTCGCCGCGCATGTTTCCCTGTACCTTTCCCCTTTAGCCTTTACCCATCGGTCTCGTCCGGCGCACGGCCGGCCTCAGTCATGCACCGTTCAACCGCGCGGGGGCGTGCCCCATCCCGAACCGACGTACTGGCCGTCTTCAACGATGCAGGGCACGGTCGGGTCGCCGTCCGAATAAGCGAACATTTCCGCACGCCGCGCGCGGTCGTTCTGCGCGTCGTACTCGGTAAACGCCACCCCCCGCGAATTATAATGATCACGCGCCTGCTGGCAATAAGGACAGCCCGGCTTCACATAAATCACGATTCCCATGTTTAGTTCGACCTCCCTTCGCGCTGTCTAGTTTAGCAGCCGCAAATGGTAAATGGTAAATGGCGAATGGTGAATGCAAGAAAGCGATTTCCGCTCAGCATTTACCATTTACCAATTCCAACCGTTATACTCCCGCGCAGAGTTTTAGCGAAGGCCGACGAGAAGGGGAGGTGTCAACACCTTCTTGATTAACAGCGATCTGTTTGAGCCATACGAGCGACTGGTGACGATTGAAATTCTGGGTCGTCGCGTCGAAGTGCCGGAGAACAACCGCCTGCTGCGCTGTTTCCAGTTCCTCTCGATGAATAGCATCTCTTACGGCGACTTCTGCTGGAACGGCGACTGCACCAACTGCCAATTCTGGTATCACGAAGAAGACGAACGCGAGCGTGGCGACAAGACCGCGCTCTCGTGCCGCTTCAAAGTACGCGAAGCGATGGTCATCACTCGCCTCAACGAGCACGTCAAACTCGAAGGAATCAACAAAGAGAGGGATGGAAAAGATTGATTCATTGATTCATCGGTTCATTGATTCAATGAAGAAAGTAAATATTGATTCAATGAACCGGTGAATCAGTGAATCAATTCTTCAATGGTTCGATTCCTGCTACACTTCCGTCCGAACAGTTCGGAACACTCTATTCCTTACAGCGCCGGTGGAAAGGATTCGCCAGCTATGCGCTTTGAATATTATCACGCGGGATTGGAAGACGTGCCGAAACTCTCGGTTGACGGTCTCGTTCCCAACAGCCTCCACTTCTCGCACTGGCAGGGAAACGAGACGTCCGCCGCGGTGAAGGCGGACAGTTCGACCGAGATCGCTTTGAACATCGTCGCCTCGCCCGCGCGCGCCGAGTTGACGCGTGGGCTGGAACTCGTCACCAACAACCACTTCGACACGGACGGTGTGCTTTCCGTCTGGACGATGCTCGCGGGCGAGCGCGCGCTCGCCCTGTGTTCCGCACTCGTCGCCGCCGCCGAGGCGGGCGACTTCTCCGCGAACACGGGCGCGCAGGCGATTCGCGCGAGCATCGTCTTGCAGGGCGGCGACGGCTTCGCGCCCGACGCCGGGGTCGCCTCGCCCCTCGCGCGTCACCTCGCGTCGGGCGCATCGGTGGACGAGGCGCGCGCCTACGCCCTCGTGCTGCCCGAAGTGGAACGCGTCATCACGCGCACGAATTATTATGAACACCTGTGGCGCGACGAGTGGACGCGGATCGAGGCATCGCTGGAGAGTTTCGCGAGCGGCGCGTCGCGCGTGGAAGAGGATGCGGAGACGGGGCTGTCCTTCGTCACCCTGAGCCGCGACCTCTACGGCGTGCAAGGCTTCTCGCCGACGCGCCACGCCGCGCCCTACACGGCCATCACGGAGCATGCGCGCGGGCGCGTCTATCTCATCGCCATCCCGCTCGACAAGGCCTGGGGCTACCGCGTGGATTATCCCTATCACTCGTGGGCGGAGACGGTGGTGCGCCCAACGATCACGCGGGCAGACTTCGCGCCCGTCCTCCGGCGGCTTAACGAACTGGAGCAGAACCGCGACGCGCTCTGGCAACTCGACACGGAGGGCTTGAGTTCGGCCTTCAACTTCGCCGACGGCGGCGGCACGCTTCGCGCCTCAAGCCTCGCGCCCGAAAAGGTCGCAGACCTTGTGCGCGCCGCCCTCTGCGAAGGGGCGGAATCGTCAGTTGCCCCTGGTCGGTAACTACGGGCGGCTTTTTATGTACGACGCGATCATCATCGGGGCGGGGGCGGCGGGCTTATCGGCCGCGCTCTGGTGCGAGGAGTTGGGGCTGGACACGCTCGTGCTCGAAGCGGGCGCGGAGGTCGGCGGGCAACTGCTGAATGTCTACAACCCGATCAATAATTACCTTGGCCTGCGCGCGGCAAACGGGCGCGAGTTGCGCGACCTGTTCGCCGCGCAAGTTGCGGACGCGGAGTTTGATCTGTGGACTGAAACCGAGATCGAGCGAGTTGACCTGCGCGCGAAACGCGTCGCGCTCAGGAGCGGCGAAGAGTTGCAGTCAATCGGCCTGATGCTGGCGACGGGCGTGAGGCGTCGTCGCCTGGGGATTCCGGGTGAGGCCGAACTGGCGGGGCGCGGCGTGGTCGATTCAGTGATGCGCGACCGCGCACAACTCGCGGGGCGAGACGTGTGCGTCGTCGGCGGCGGCGACGCGGCGGCGGAGAACGCACTGCTCCTGGCGGAAGTCTGCCCGACCGTCACGCTCGTCCACCGGGGGAAACGCCTCTCGGCGCGCGCGGAGTTTGTCGAACGCCTGCGCTCGGAGCACTGCGTCACGGTTTTCACCGAGTCGGAGGCGCAACGCATCATCGGCACGGAGAGCGTCGAGGCGATAGAGATTCTGCGGCGCGGCGCGATCAAGCCTTTTCAGATGGCCGTCGGCGGCGTGCTGGTGCGCGTCGGCGTCCAGCCGAACGACGAACTGTTTCGCGGCCAGTTGGAACAGGACGCGCGCGGTTACGTCGCGGTGACGAGCGAGCAGGAGACGAGCGTCGAGAACGTGTTCGCCATCGGCGACATCTCCAACCCGCGGAGTCCCACCGTCAGCAGCGCGACGGGCGCGGGCGCGACCGCCGCGAAGGTGTTGGCCGCGCGACTCGGCAACAAGCGTCAGTAGCCCGTATTCAATAGTCCGTCGCGCGTGGCGAGTGGCCGGGTGTTTGCCGTCAGTTGTTCGATTCTATCTTTGGCAACTTGTGTGATAAACAGATGCGACCGACAATTCTTCGATGAGTTACAAGACGATCACGCCGGCCGAGTTTGCGGAGCGCGCGGCGCGCGGGGAGCGGGTGCGCTTGATCGACGTGCGCGAGCCGGAGGAGTTTGAGTTGGCGCGCGTCGAGGGCGCGGAGCTTTTGCCGCTCAGCCGCTTTCAGGAATGGGCTGCCGCGCTCGACGCGGAGGAAGAGATCGTGGTGATGTGTCATCACGGCATCCGCAGCGCGCAGGTCTGCGCCTATCTGGCCGGGCAGGGTTTTACGAAGATGTTCAATCTGGCGGGCGGCATCGAGCGTTGGTCCTGGGAGGTTGACCGCGGCGTGCCTCGATACTGAGGAAGCGATCAGGCGTCAGCCCTCAGTTTTTAGCTTCCACCCGGCCGTGCGCGATTCGTGTCGGCGGCCGGTCGCCCGGAAGGCGGGATAGCAACTGAGAAGGATGAGCGCGGAACGATGAAGTAGAAAAACAAATCCTTCACATTCATCGTTCCGCGTTCATCCTTCTTCATTTGATTTGTATAATGTCTGAAATGGAAAACAGCGCAGGCGCGGCCTACACGGCGGAGCACGCCGCCGCGTACCCCGGCGATTATCTGGCGGGGATCGATCTTTACAACGCGGGCGAGTTTCACGCGGCGCACGACGCATGGGAGGCGCGCTGGGTGGACGAGGCCGGGCCGCGAGAGAAACTTTTTTTGCAGGCGATGATCCAGTCGGCGGTGGCCTTTCATCATCTGGAGATCGGGCGCAGGGGCGCGGCGCGGCGCATGTACGTGATGGCGAAAGAGAAGTTTGCGCGCCTGGAGACGCCCTGCTTCATGTCGCTCGACCTCGCGGATTATCAAGCGCAACTCGACCGCGCCCTCGCGTGGCTTGCGAGCGTGCCCGACCCGCGCGAGTTGATGATGCCCGAAATGCAATTGCCGAAGATCAGGTTGCTGCCCGAAGTGATGGAGTACGATTGATGCAAGCGAAGCTCGGCGAGCATGACAGCGCGGCGGTCACGAGGGATGTCTCGCGCGCCGGGGCGGGCGAGGCGTCGGC
>DATCWB010000570.1:0-6141 GCA_036566625.1 Pyrinomonadaceae bacterium | reverse complement strand
CGCGGGCGAAGCAGGCGCAAGAGGCGTCGGCGAAGAACGGCGTCTTTTTTTTACGGAGCGGGGCGGGCGTGGGCTGGCGGAAACCGTGCGCGAGTGGCGGACGCGTCCCGCGAAAGTGACTGCGCTTGTGGGCGCGGAAGGCGGTTGGGACGACGAAGAGATCGCGCGCGCTGCGGACGCGGGCTGGCACGCCGTCACGTTCGGCGGGCGGGTGCTGCGCGCGGAGACGGCGGCCATCGTCGTAACGGGTTTGCTGCAACACCTGTGCGGCGATCTGGTTTGAATCGGAAGTGTTCGTCGCTCGATGGTATGTGGGCGGCAGTGACCGGAAACACTCACCGCAGAGGCGCAGAGTGAGGAGGATTCCAAATTTCAGAATTTGAAATTGTCTTTTTCAGAATTTGAAATTGTCTTCTGCTTTTCCCTGTGCTCTCTGTGTTGTTGTGGCGGCATGTCCCTTACAGTTATGAGCCACGCGCTCAATTAGAACTCGCTATAAACCCGCCTTTTCAGGCGCGCGCGTAAATTTTTTGACGAATCCGCCCCGGTGAGCGCAGAATATGAATCGCAGTCGAGTTTGAGCGCGGCGAATTGGCCGGAGTGGTCGAAGCCCGCGCGCGGCAAGTTAAGAGTCTTTCCGCCCGTGACAGAGAAACCTTGAAGGAGCCCGGAGCGTATGGCGATGAGTAGGGAGGACGCCGTGGAGAGGGCGAGAATTGATCTCGCCGGGCGGCTCGGCGTGGCGGAAGATGAGATTAAAGAAGATTCGGTTGAGGATGCGGATTTTCCGGATGCGTCGTTCGGCGCGGGCGCTGACGGCGAAATGAGCGCGCAGATGATCACGCCGGGCTGGCGCATTCGCCTCAGCGCGGGCGGCGAAGTTTACGAGTATCGCGCCAACCGCAATCGCATTCGTCTCTTCAATTTTAAAGGCGCGAACTACAGCGTCTAAACGGCACACAAAGTTTTTCCGCAGAAGAAGAAGCAGTGAGGTAAGGCAATGAACCGGCAGAATTTTTTCGGACACCTGGCGCTGGCAGTGGCAATCGTCATTCTCGCGGCGTTCGTCGGGCAGATGCGGCGCATGGAACATTCGCACACGACGTTCGGGAAGCGCGAGATCGTCGTCGTGCCGCACGGCGGACACGATCACGACTCGGAAGAGGCAGACGGGCTGGAAGACGCGGAAGTGATCGTGCGTTTCCGCCCCGGCACTTCGCGCGCCGCCATCGAACGGATCACGGAAGGTCTCAACGACCGGCTGCTTGATCGCTTCGAGTTCATCAACAACCAAGCCGTGATCGCCGACGAGGACGGCCTCGCGCCCGAGACGGTCGCAGACCAGTATCGCGTCCTCGCCGAAGTGGAATACGCCGAACCGAACACGGTCATCGAACTCGACCCGGCGGGCGATATCCCCGATTTTGAAGATGCGCGGCGCAACCATGACGGCGACGATACGGACGACCCGCCCGTCGTGCGCCATCCCGGCGACGGCGGCATGCAACCGAACGACCCGCTCTTCAACGAGCAGTGGTCGCTGTTGAACGAGGGGCAGCGCGCGGGCAAAGCGGGCGCGGACGTGTGCGCGACGCGCGCGTGGACGAAGACGAAGGGCAGCCGCAAGATAGTCGTCGCCGTCATAGACACCGGCGTTGACTACACACATCAGGACTTGAGCAAGAACATCTGGACACGCCCCGCCGCGCTCGCGCCCTACTCCGATGAAGACCTCGGCGACTTCGACGACCAGCACGGCTTCGACGCCGCCGATAACGACGGCGACCCGATGGACGACAACGGCCACGGCACGCACTGCGCCGGGATCATCGGCGCGGAAGGCGACAACAGCGACGGCATCGCGGGCGTCAACTGGGAAGTCGAAATCATGCCCCTGAAGTTCCTCGGCCGCAACGGCAGCGGCACGACCAAAGACGCTATCGAGTGCATCAACTACGTGGTCGCGCGCAAAAAAGCGGGCGTCAACGTGCGCATCATCAGCGCGAGTTGGGGTTCGACGGCACGTTCGCGCGCTCTCGGCGACGCCATCAAACGCGCGGGAGACGAGGGCATCCTCTTCATCGCCGCCGCGGGCAACTCTTCCACGAACAACGACGCGCGCCCGCACTATCCTTCCAACTACGATCTGCCGAACGTCCTGAGCGTCGCCGCGCTCACGCGCATGGATGTGCTCGCGCGCTTCTCGAACTACGGCGCGAAGACCGTCCACATCGCCGCGCCCGGCGCGGAGATCATGAGCACCTGGCCGGGCAATCAGTACGAGGAACATTCCGGCACTTCGATGGCAACTCCGGTCGTCTCCGGCGTCGCCGCGCTGATCCTCTCCGTTAACCCCGACCTCTCCGTGACGGACTTGCGCAAGCGTCTGCTCGACACGGTTGACAAACTCCCCGCGCTCGACGGCAAAGTTTCGAGCGGCGGGCGTGTCAACGCCGCGAGCGCGGTTCGCGCCGAGTAAAGCGGAGAAAGAGATTCTGACGAGCGACACTCCGGAAGCCCCTTCGACCCACGCGGATCGAAGGGGCTTTCAGTTAAGGCGGTGAATTTCATGGCCGACGATTCCGGCGCGCTGTGCGAGGCGTTCCAAAACAGCATTGACGAGATCACGCTCGACTGGGTGCGGCGCGTGCAGAACGACGCGCACATGCGCTCGGACGACCGGCTGACGACGGCGCAGATCGTCGATCACGTCCCGCAGATGCTCGAAGAACTCTGCACGCTTCTCGCCCAGGACGACGTGCCCGACTTCGCCACCGCCCGCGCCGCCAGCCAGCACGGCTACACGCGCTCGCTCGAAGGCTATTCGCTCATCGACCTCCTGCGCGAACTGGAACTCCTGCGCGACTGCGTCTTCAACTTCGTCGCCGAAACCGAGACCGCACACAACGTCAGCCGCCGCGACACCTTCCGCGCCCTCAAGACGGTCAATCAATACTTCGGCGAAGACACCATCTTCGTCGTCGAACATTTTCTGAAGAACCGCCCCTGAAGAACCACGACTGTAAGAACCGCAAAAGCGACGGGCGAGGGCCGTGGATTCGCGCCGCGCGAACCGCCTGCGTTAGAATCCGGGGCAACCGCCGGTCACGACTTACTTGAAACCAGAAGCGAGGAAACTTCCCGATTATGAGCGCGTCAACACGTCCAACCGCCACGCCGCCCGACCCGCAACTCGACCAGCTTTGCATCAACACGATTCGCACCCTCTCGCTCGACGCCGTGCAGCGCGCCGAGTCGGGACATCCCGGCCTGCCGCTCGGCGCAGCCCCGATGGCCTACGTTTTGTGGACGCGTTTCCTGCGCCACAACCCGCGCAATCCGAAATGGCAGAACCGCGACCGCTTCCTGCTCTCGGCCGGGCACGGCTCGATGCTCGTCTACGCGCTCCTGCACCTGACGGGCTACGATCTGCCGCTCGAAGAGTTGAAGCAGTTCCGCCAGTGGGGGTCGAAAACGGCGGGGCATCCCGAAAACGTGCTCACGCCCGGCGTCGAGATCACGACGGGGCCGCTCGGCCAGGGGTTCGCCAACGGCGTCGGGATGGCGATGGGCGCGGCGCACCTCGCGGCGAAGTTCAACCGTGAAGGCTTGCCTCTCATCGATCATTACGTCTACTCAATCGTCTCCGATGGCGACCTGATGGAGGGCGTCGCCTCGGAGGCCGCCTCGCTCGCCGGTCATCTCAAACTCGGCAAGCTCATCTATCTCTACGACGACAACCGCGTCACCATCGAGGGTTTCACCTCGCTCGCCTTCACCGAAGATGTGCCGAAGCGTTTCGAGTCTTACGGCTGGCACACCCTGACCGTGGAAGACGGAAACGATCTCGACGCCATCGAGCGCGCCATCCGCGCGGCGCAAGCCGAGACGACGCGGCCGTCGCTCATCTCCGTTAAGACCGTCATCGGCTACGGCATGCCCGCCGCCGGCACGCGCAAGGCGCACTCCGATGCGCCCGGCGCAGATGCAGTTAAAGAAACGAAACGCGCGCTTGGCTGGCCGGAGGAGGCTGAGGAGTTTCACCTGCCCGAAGACGCGCTCGCACATTTCCGCGCGGCCGTCGAACGCGGCGCGCAGGCGGAACGGGAATGGGACGCGCTCCTGGCGCGCTACGCGGAGGCGCACGCGGAGCAGGGTCAGGCGTGGCACGACCTGATGTCGGGTGATCTGCCCGTCGGTTGGGCGGACAAGTTGCCGACGTTCGCGGACGCCAAACCGATGGCGACGCGCGTCGCTTCGGGCGAAGTCATCAACGCGCTCGCGGGCGTTGTCCCTGCGCTCATCGGTGGCTCGGCCGACCTCGGCGTCTCGAACAACACGGACATCAAGGAGGGCGGCAGTTTTCAGCCCGACTCCTACGACGGGCGCATCCTTCATTTCGGCGTGCGCGAACACGCGATGGGCGCGACCCTGACGGGCATCAGTCTCAACGGCGGACTCATCCCCTACGGCGGCACGTTCCTCACCTTCTCCGATTACATGAAGCCCGCGATTCGCCTCGCCGCCCTTTCCGAAGTGCAGGTCGTCTACGTCTTCACGCACGACTCCGTCGGCCTCGGCGAAGACGGCCCGACGCACCAGCCCATCGAACACCTCGCGGGCTTGCGCGCCATTCCCAATCTCTACGTCATACGTCCGGCCGACCCGCACGAGACGCGCGAGGCATGGCGCGTCGCCATCGAACGACGCCACGCGCCGACCGCGCTCATCCTCACCCGCCAGAAAGTGCCCACGCTCGATCAGACGCTCTACCACCCGGCAGAGGGGGCGCGGCGCGGCGCGTACATCCTCGCCGAAGCGTCCGACGCCGAAGGCCGGAGCGCGACGCCGCAACTCATCATCATCGCCACCGGCTCGGAAGTCTCGCTCGCACTGGCCGCGCGCGAAGAGTTGCAGAAGGGCGGCGCAAGCGTGCGCGTTGTCTCGATGCCCTGCTGCGAGTTGTTCGACGCGCAGGAGGCGAGCTATCGCGAAGAGGTCTTGCCGCGAGGAGTCACCGCGCGCCTCGCCGTCGAAGCGGGTGCGAGCCTCGGCTGGGCGCGCTACACGGGACTCGCGGGCGATTGCGTGTGCCTCGACCGCTTCGGCGCATCCGCGCCCGGCGACGTGGCGCTCCGAAACCTTGGCTTCAACGTCGAAAACGTCGTGGCGCGCGCGCGCGCTTTGCTCGGCGGGTAGTTCTTCGTGGAACTTTCGCGCCGCCCCGGTTGAATTGTCTTTATGCGCATTCTTGCCATCCTGCTCCTGCTCTGCGGCGCGGCGTCGCACTCGCGCGCGCAGCCCGCGCCGCGCGTAGCCTCAATCGCTGCCACGGACGTTTACGCAGTCCTGGCCGAAGTTGATCGCATCGCGTCGCAGACGACCCTCTGGCCCGGCTTCGACCCGCGCCGCATCCCCGTGGAAATCTACGACGGGCAAGACACCCTCCTCTTCCGTCATCCCAATCCGCCCACGGAGTTCATCTCGCTCTCGTCGCGCCAGGGCGTGTGGGCGTTCCCCGGCCGACACCAGACGGTGACGGCCAACGCCTCAGTCAAACTCGGCGGCGTCTGGACGGCGACGGTGATGCTCGATCCGGCGTCGAAACTGTCGCTGAAAGAGCGCGCCGCGCTCGTCATACACGAGATGTTTCACGTCCACCAGCGCGAGCGACATCCGAAGTGGGCGGCCAACGAACTCGAACTATTCACCTATCCGTTTGAAGACGCGGAACTGCTCGCGCTCAGGCGCATCGAGACCGAATCGTTGAGACTAGCCGAGCGCGCCGCCGGTGCGCCCGATGCCGCCTGCCATGCGCGTCTCGCGCTCGCCGCGCGCCGCGAACGTTTCGCGCGTCTCAGCACGGGTGCGTCTGCCTACGAGCGTGCGCTCGAACTGAGCGAAGGACTCGCGCGCTACGTCGAAGCGCGCGCACAGGGAGCGCGCAAGTCCGGCCTGACCGCCGACGAATACCCCGCCGAAGAACTTCGCACGCGCGGCTACGCGACCGGGCACGCGCTCTCCCTCCTGCTCGAACGCTTCGCGCCCGGTTGGGCGGCGCGACTCGATGCGGGCGACCCCCTCTCGCTCGACGAACTGCTCGCCGCCGCGCTCGCCGCCGACACCACCACCGCGCCCGCC
>DATCWB010000569.1:0-9329 GCA_036566625.1 Pyrinomonadaceae bacterium | reverse complement strand
CGAGCGCGAGCAGCGCGCGCATCGTCGTGCGCGGCGAGAGGTGCGCGCGATCCGTGTAATCGTGTTCGACGCAGTTGTGCGCGAGGGCGCGCGCCGTGCGTCGCGCGAGCGTCTCGACACCCGGCGTGCGCGCGATGTAAGCGCGCACGGCGAGTGCGCCGATCAGATCGCACGTCAACTCTTCGCCGCGCCGCGCGCTGATCCGAAGCCCCGCCGCGCGCCCCGCCCTCTGTGCCACGCCGCCGAAGAGCGCCTTCAAACTCCCGGTCGCCCCGTCGGCCACATGCGTCAACTCGTGTGCGAGCACGCCGAGCATGCCTTCGTCCGAGCGCAATCCCGCGAGGAAGATCGTGCCGAAGCGGATCGTGCGCGGCTCTCTGTAGAGCACCGAAGCGTTGTCGCGCAGTTCCATATCCGGCTTGATCACTTTCACCTGCGAGAGACGCGCGAACGCCGCGCGCACGGCCGAAGTTTCCCTGATGCCGTACTCTCGCATGAGACGCCTCAACGACTCGGCCGCCAGAATTTTTGCCACCGGCAGCAGACGCTCCGCGCGCTCCGCTCCGGCCACCACTTCCGCGTGGCGCAGAGGCAGCGACGGCCGCGCCTGCATCTCGTCAATCGGCGCGCTCCCCTGCGGGTCCATCTCTCGTTCCGCGCACGCGACGTTCATGGCGCGCCGCACGAGTTCGTCCGTCTCGCGCCCCGCCTCCGTGCGTCCCGCCGCGCGACGCACTTCCGCCGATTGCGCCCGCGCCGACGGCACGACGCACGCCATCTGCCACGCGCAGACGAGCGCGACACACGACACCCACGCGCTCAGCCGACGCCGGTTGTCTTTCTTCACGTTGCGGGGTGTGGGTTGTCGCATCGAGTTATTTTAGATCAACGATTGCGCCAGACGGGTCTGCGCTTTTCCATGAACGCCTTGACGCCCTCGTTCGCGTCCTCCGTCTTCATCAACTCGTTCAGGTAGAGACTCTCGACGCGCGCCAGCACGTCTTCCAGACGTTCCTCGCGCGCGATGTCGAGCGCGCGGCGCGTGAACTCCAGAGCGGGCGCTGACAGGTCGCGCAGCCGCGCGAGTATCTCCTGCCCCTTCGCTTCGAGTTCGCCGGGCGCGACGACGTAGTTGACGAGTCCGAGCCGCAGGGCTTCGGGCGCGTCTATCAACTCGCCCGTCAGAATGAGTTCGCGCGCCCGCCTCTCGCCGATGATGCGCGGCAACATGATCGCCGCTACGGGCGGGAAGACGCCCAACTTGATCTCCGGCTGGCCGAAGCGTGCGCGCTCCGTCGCAACCACGATGTCGCACGCCGCCACCAACTCGCAGCCGCCCCCCAGAGCCGCCCCGTCCACCAGCGCCACGACCGGCTTCGCCATCGCCTCCAGCGCGCGGAAGATGTTATGAAACGATTCGAGCATCTGGTAGATCGTCTCCGCCACGTGCTCCTCAATCGCCACACCCGCGCTGAACGCTCGCGCGTCCGGCGCGGCCTCAAACACGACCGCCACCATCTCGCGCGCGCCCGCACACTCTTCCAGCGCGCCCGCCACCTCGCGCATCATCGCGATGTTCAGGACGTTTAAGGGCGCGCGCGCCAGGCTGATCCGCCCGACGCGATCTTCGACTGTAAAACGTATGTGCCGAAAGCTATTCATCAGTGACAAGAGACGAGTGACGAGTGACGAGTGACGAGGGGCAGGACAGAATAAGATTTTATCTTGTCACTTGTCACTCGTCACCCGTCACTACTTAAAGCATTTGTCCGCCGTCAACGCGTATGACTTCTCCCGTGATGTGGCGCGCGGCCTCGGAGCAGAGGAAGGCGACGACGGAAGCGACCTCTTCCGGTTCGCCGATGCGCCCGAAGACGGTCTCGCGCGCGGCTTCTTCGACAACTTCAGCGGGCAGGCGTTCGATCATCGGCGTGCGGATGAAGCCGGGTGCGACGGCGTTGACGTTGATCTGATCACGCCCCAGATCGGCGGCAGCCGCGCGCGTGAGCGCGACGACCCCGGCCTTCGACGCCGCGTAGTTGCTGATGCCGAAACGCCCGCGCAGGGCTTCGATGGATGAGACGTTGACGATCTTCCCCGCCCCCTGCGCGCGAAACGTGCCCGCGACGGCGCGTATGTAATTGAACGTTCCCTTGAGATTCACGTTCAGCACACGCTCCCACTGCGTCTCGGTCATCTTCCAGACGGGCGCGTCCTCGGTCGTCCCTGCGGCGTTGACGAGGATGTTTACGCCGCCGAGACGCACGCGCGTCTCCGCGACGATGCGTTCGGCCTTGCCGTAGTCGGCCACGTTCGCGTGAAAGCTTGCGACGCGCGCGCCCGCGTCGCGAACCAGGCGCGCGGCCTCGGTCATCAAATCTTCGCCCGCCAGATCGACGATGACGACGCTCGCACCATTGCGCGCGAACTCAAGCGCGCACGCGCGGCCTATCCCCGAAGCCGCGCCCGTCACGATGGCTACCTGACCGTCGAAACTCATCGGCGCATCAATAATTCATCCGTCTTAACTTCTTCATCCATTCTATTACTCGCGCGCGCCGCACTCTTTTGCCCGAGCGTGTAGAGCCAGCCGTCATAGAGCCGCTTCTGTTCGGGCGTCTGCTGCGCGAGCGGCACGATGCGGTAGTTCTCTTCGGCGCGGCCGCCGAGTTTGATCGTGACGGTGCGCAGTTCGTCGAGACGAAAGACGGTGAGCCGCACCTCGTCGCCCGGCCGTCTCTCTTCGAGCCGCGCGTTGAAAGTGGTCGAGTTCACGCGCTGGCCGTCGAGCGCGATGATCTGATCGTTGAAAGTGATCCCCTGATTGTAGGCGGGCGTGCCCGCCGGGACGCCTGAGACGACGAGGCGGTCGCCGTCCTGTCTGAGGTTCGCGCCGAAGTAGGCTTTCGGCGCCGCGGGTTTCGACGGATCGCCCGCCAAAGCCGCGACGGTCTGCAATTGCAGGCCGACGACTGCGAAGGCCGTGTTGTAATCCAGTTCTTCGCGCCCGCGCACATAACGCCGGAAGAAATCATCCAGCCCTGCGCCCGCCGCCTGTTCCGCTGCGCGCTGGAAATCTTCGGGCGTGTAGTTGCGATTACGCTTCCCGAACTCGTTGTAGAGCGCGCGCATCACGTCGTCGAGCGAGCGCGCGCCCGCCGAGCGACGGCGTATTTCGAGATCGAGCAGGAGACCGACGATAGCGCCCTTATCGTAATAAGAGATGGCCGAGTTGAGCGAGTTTTCGTCCGGGCGGTAATACTTGATCCAGGCGTCGAAGCTGGCCTCTTCGATGCTCTGCTCCAGCCGTCCCGGCGTGTTCTGCAAACCGCGAATCGCGCCCGCAATCGTCGTCAGGTATTCCTTGTCCGAGATGACCCCGGCGCGACGCGACAGGATGTTCTCGTAGTAACTCGTGATGCCTTCGGCCACCCACAGCAGGCGCGTGTAATTCTCGCCCGTGTAATCGAAGGGGCCGAGCGCGTCGGGGCGGATGCGCTTGACGTTCCAGAGGTGGAAATACTCGTGCGCGACGAGCGAGAGAAAATCATCCCAAGAGGCTTCGGGGCGAAAGGCGTAGCGACGCCAGATGAGCGCGGTCGAGTTCAGGTGTTCGAGTCCGCCGCCCGCCGACGGGTGGAGCATCAACATGAAAGTGTAATCACGATAGGGCACGTCGCCCATCATCTCGACCGATGTCTCGACGATCTTCTGCACCTCGCGCCGCAGTCGTTCGGGGTCGTAGTTGCCTTCACCGTCAATGACGATGCGATGAGGCACGCCGCGCACCTCGAACGAGATCGTCTTGAAGTCGCTGACGAGAAACGGCGAATCGTAGAGCACGTCGAAATTCTCGGCGCGAAACGTGTTGCGCTGCCCTGAGACGGCGGGCAGCCCCGTCGCGATCTTCCAATCACCGAACGGCGTGACCCGCACGGTCGAGGGCGCGGAGAGTTGCCCGTCCACGTACATCAACAGCGCGGAGTTGTTCCAGAAGGCGTGTCGGTCGTGCAGTTCGTTCGTCCGCACGGTCAGTTCGTTCGCATAGACGCTGTACGTCGCGCGCACCTCACGCGCCGCACCATTCGTCTCCACGCGCCATGTGTTCTTATTAATTTTGCGCCACGCGAGTGGCCTCGCGCCGCCGCCCGCCTCCGTCGCCGCGAAATCCTGCACATGCCGCGCATACTCGCGCACCAGATACGAGCCGGGCGTCCAGACGGGCATCACCAGATCAACCTGCCCCGGAAGATTCGCCGCACTGCGCACGCGCATCTCGACCTGCAAGAGGTGCGTGTGCGGTTCGGGCATCGAGACGGCGTAAGAGATTTCCGGCGCAACGCCCGGCGCGGGCGCGCGATTATTCTTCTGCTGCGCCTGCGTACCTTGAGTTGCGGCCAAAACCAGAAACCACACGAACGACAACAGAGATGCGCGACGTAGAAGCATCGTATGCAACTTTCCTTTACTTATGACAGGTGTACGGGAGAATCTCTTGCGACCGGCATCTTACTACGAAAGCCGATGCCGCGACCAACACCTCGCGCTGAAACTTTTTACGCCACTCAAACGAAGAAAACAATTGCATTTAGCAAGGTCTAGCAGTTAATCTTCGCCGTGCTGTGGATATCTCCTCTACCGGACATCTGCCGTGCCCCATAAGCCAGGTCTTTACGGTCACACAAAGGCCACTCCGCCTGAGATAAACCACAGCAGCGATGCAGGGACTGAAAAAGAAGGGGTCACTTAAAACAGCGCGAGCAAATTCTGGATCAGACTCAGCGTCAGATCCGTCACTAAATCAACCGTCGGCTCCTCGTCGTTGACTTCCTGATTCGAAGCGGCGACACCGGGATACATGATTCCCGCTGCCTGCGTTGGCGGCGGTGGCGGGGGGATATAGCCGGGATACATAATTCCTTCACCGGCGCGAGCGGCATCGGCAATTATGAGAGTTAACACTAGCGTGGCGCATATACGTCGAAGCTGTCTCATGGTTTCTCCTAGAGAATTTTGCGTTTATCTACAATACTTAAGTATTGTGCAGACAGGGCGGAATGAAACTACCGGCGAATCATAGGCAAAGCACCAGAGCCTTGCAAGTTTATTAGCAACAATAGAAAAAGGTAATCTTTACATGAGTTTAGCAAAAGAGACGCATTATCAAATAAATGAGGCGGGTTTAGACCACGCCGCGCGAGCGCAAACTAGCTGCCAAATCGCCAAAGAGCTTGAGGAAGCCGGCAAATATGAGGCGGCGTGTGAGGCATTAGGAGAGTTCTGGGTCAACGTGGGAGAACGACCGCGCCTCGACCGTTTGGATCAATTCACGGCGGCTACGGTGTTGTTGCGCGTGGGAGCTTTAACGGGATTTGTGGGCAGCGCGCGACAGATCGAGAAGGCTCAGGAACTCGCCAAAGACCTCATCAGTCAAAGCATCACTCTTTTCAAATCATTACAAGAGACCGAGAAAGTAGCCGAAGCCCAGACCGATTTGGCTTATTGCTATTGGAGAGAAGGCGCATACGACGAGGCGCGTATTACCCTTAACGACGCCTTATCGAAGTTAACCGCTACAGCGGACGCCGGGCAGAAGGCCATCCCGTTGCTGCGGCTCGCCATCGTCGAATCTTCTTCGACCCGCAATAACGACGCGCTCCGGGTGCTGACCGAGGCGGCGCCGTTATTCGGCGAGAACGCCGGCGCGGCGAGAAGAGGCAATTTCCACATGGTTCTGGCGATAGTGCTCGATCTTCTCAGCGTGGGCGAGAATCGGGAAGACTACGCGGATCGCGCTCTACTGGAATACACGGCGGCCAGCGTGCTGTTCGAGCAGGCGGGGCACACGCGTTACCTCGCCCGCGTCGAGAACAATTTAGGATTTCTACATTTCAAGGCAGCCCGCTTTGCCCAGGCCTACGAGCACCTTGAGCGCGCGCGCCAGTTATTTTCCGCCTCTCAGGACAGCGGCAGCGTCGCCCAGGTGGACGACACGCGTGCCCGCGCGATGCTATCGGAAGGCCGGAGCGAAGAGGCGGAAAAAGTGATCCGTGTGGCCGTCCGCACGCTGGAAGACAGCGACGAAAAATCTTTACTCGCCGAAGCGTTGACGACGTGGGGGGTGGCGCTGGCGCGCCTCGGCAAGCACGGCGAAGCGCGCCGGGTGTTGCAGGACGCTTTCGACGTGGCGCAGCAGGTGGGCGCGCTGAAAGAAGCGGGCATGGCGGAATTGACGACGCTCGAAGAGTTGGGCGAGCACCTGAGCGTCGCCGAATTAAGAGCGGTTTACGAGTTGGCCGATCACCTGTTGGCGGGGACGCAAGACCCTGAAATTTTGGAGCGGCTGCGGGCGTGCGCGCGGCGTGTGATTACGGCCGAGCGGACGCACAACATCGAGTTCGACACGTCGGGGTTCGCTTACGGGTCTGAGCAGACGGCGGCGTTGCTCAAGCAAGCGCACTGCCTCGCGCCTTCGCAGGGAGCGGTGCTGTTGACGGGCGAGACGGGAACGGGCAAGGAGTTGTTGGCGCGCCTGATGCACGAATGGAGCGGCCGCCCCGGTCAGTTCATCGCCGTCAACTGCGCGACGCTCTCCGAGACGCTGATCGAGTCGCAATTGTTCGGCCACATGAAGGGGAGCTTTACGGGTGCGGCGGAAGATTATCCGGGCGCGGCGCGCCTCGCCGTCGGCGGGACGCTCTTTCTGGATGAGATCGCCGAGTTGAGCGCGACGAATCAGAGCAAGCTGTTGCGCTTCATCGAGTATCGCGAGATTCATACGGTGGGCGCGGGCGCGCCCGAACGCGTTGACGTGCGCGTGCTGGCGGCGACGAATCGTGTCCTCGAAAATGAGATCGCCGAAGGGCGTTTCCGTCGGGACCTGTTCTACCGTCTGCAACATTTTCATCTGGAACTATCGCCTTTGCGTGCGCGCGTGGAAGACATTCCGGCAATCGCGGAACATTTCATCCGCGAGGCGATGAGGCGGCAGGACAAGCGCGTGCGCTTCACCGCCGAAGCGATTGAGGCGATGTGTCGGCTGCCGCTGCAAGGCAACGCGCGTGAGTTGCGTTCGCTCATCGAGCGCACGATGATGGCGGCCGGTGACGGCAGCACCATCGAGGCCGACGCCGTAGAGACGGTCGCGCTGCGCCTGACGGGCAAGGCCGACTTCGCAGACCCGTGGGCGAACTTCTCGCTCAAGGAAGAGGTGCAGCGTTTCGAGGAACACCTGATCGAGAAGGCATTGCGCGATGCGCAGGGGAAAGTGTCGAACGCGGCGCGACTGCTCGGCTTCAAACACCACGAATCGCTCAACTGGCGTCTCAAAAACAGAAACAAGAACCTGCTCACTGCAAGAACACCCGCAAAGCCGCGCAAGCGCAGCATCATCAAGAAGTATCAGCCGAAGGACAAATGACGCACAGTAAATTTTCCACTCGCGCGCACGCGCCTCTGCGCCCGCGTGCCGTAAAACGGCCGCCTTTCCCCATGGCCTGATTCCTGCATAGAGAAGACGGAGAACACGACTGTCCGGCGCTGCCGGCGGCTCGTGTTCCGGCGACAAAACTCGTGCCTCGACAAGCGACTCTCACCCGTGTCCGCTTGCAGCGAAAGGCCGCGCGTTCCGTCCCGACACTCACTAAAGGATGTCAGCCCGGAATGCAGCCCATTACCATTCTGTACGCCGAAGATTTTCAACCCGTCAAACACATCGTCAAAGAGATGCTCGAACTCGAAGGCTGGGGCGTCGAAGACTGCGAGGACGGACTCGCGGCCTTGCATCACATCGAGAGCCGCGCGCCTTACGACCTCATCCTGCTCGACGACGACCTGCCGGGGCTGACCGGCCTCGAACTCGTCGCACGCGCACGCGTGCTGGAACACCGCCGTCACACCCCGGTCGTCATGCTCTCGGCCACCGAACGCCGTCGCGACGCACGCACCGCCGGGGTCAACATCTTCCTCAAGAAACCCGAAGGCATGAAGTCGCTCGTCGAAACGATCAGGCAACTGCTGTGTGAGATGGTTGAAAGGCAAAGATGAGGGATGAAAGTTAATCCGGCCTCCGAGAGTCGGTATGATAATCGGGCGGCAGGACTACCAAGCTGACCGTCTTTCCTCCGACTTTGTTATTCCGGCTTCCGTCCCTTCATCGTCGCTTTCCTTTCTCGCCGCGCCCGCTATAATTTTCTCCCGTACGAGTCAGTGAGAGAGGGGAGGCGTCGAAAAATTATGGCGGTGGTAGCGTGTGAGAATTGCGGCGCGAAGAATCGCGTGGAGGCGAAAGCGGCGCAGCAGAGTTTGCAAGCGGTGTGCGGGCGGTGCGGCGCGAAGTTGACGGTGAGCGCGCAAACCGGGCACGCGGGCGGGAAGCCCGTCACGGTGACGGACGCCAGTTTCCAGCGCGAGGTGCTCGGCAGCGGTCTGCCCGTGCTGCTCGATTGCTGGGCTGAATGGTGCGGGCCGTGTCGCATGATCGCGCCCGCCCTCGACGAACTCGCCGCCGAGTCGCAAGGCCGCTACGTGATCGCCAAATTGAACGTGGACGAAAACCCGCAGACCTCCGCGCAGTTCGGCGTGCGCAGCATCCCCACCCTGCTTATCTTCAAACACGGCCAACTCGTCGAGCGCATCGTCGGCGCGCAACCCAAGCAGGCTATCGCCGCGCGCCTCGCGGCACACGTGTGAAAGCAGGGGTAAAGGGGAAAGGACAAGGGGTAAGGTCAAAGACAAACCACAGATAAAAAGCGGAGCGCGGCACTTGAGAGCCGCGCTCCGCTTTTCTTTTCCTTTGCCCTTTCCCCCTTACCCTTTTTTATTTCACCTTCACGATCAATTCCTGCGTGCCGCAGGGCGACTGGAAGGTGACGTTGAAGTTGCCGGCGGTTTTGCTGATCGAGGTGATGGTGAATTTGAGTGAAGCAGCGTCGGCATTATCTTGCGGTTCACGCAGGATGATGATGTCCGACCAGTGGGCGGTGGCGGCCTTGATGCCCGCGAGATTGGTGTTGCCGTCGAGGCTCACGACGACGCTGGCCGAGCCGCCGCTGTTTCTCAACTCCAACGTGTTTGCGCTCAAGACGAGCGCGCACGCGCCCCGGTTTGTCTTCGTCGGCTTTGCTTCGACGGGCACGGCAGTTGACTGAGTGGGCGTGGGCGTCGGCATGGGCGAAGGCTCGACGGTTGGGGCGGGCGTCGCCTCCGATACGGGTTGAGCCTCGGGCGTCGGCGTGGCGACGGGCAACTCGGGCGAGGGCGTTGCGGTCGGCGTCTCGGGCGTCGCGGACGGAGAAGGGCCGGGCGTGGGCGTCGCCGAGGGGACGGGC
>DATCWB010000568.1:0-3945 GCA_036566625.1 Pyrinomonadaceae bacterium | reverse complement strand
ATGATGTAGAAGATGACGGTTAATCTGGCAGACATAAAGGCAGAGGTCAGAGGTTAGAGGTCAGAGGTCAGAGGAAGCAGTTTTTTACTGACCACTGACCTCTGGCCTCTGACCTCTACTTCTTCATCGTTTGCAGGTCGCGCAACTTGGCGGCGACGCCGCGGTAGTTGACATCCGTGCCGTAAACTTCGGAAAAGACTTCGATGGCGCGTTCAAGGTCGCCCATCTGCTCGTAGGCCATGCCGAGTTCGTAGCGCAACGCCTGATACTCGTCTTCGGTGTGGCCGGGCGCGTCCAAACCCTTCTTGAACCACATCGCGGCGGGGCGCGGCATGTTTTTTTGCATGAAGCAGTGGCCGAGCATGTTGCAGCATTGGAGATAGCGCGGCGTGCCGTCCTGCGGCGCGGCGAGCGCGATGGCCGCCTGCAA
Organism: Pyrinomonadaceae bacterium; assembly: GCA_036566625.1. Taxonomy (GTDB): domain Bacteria; phylum Acidobacteriota; class Blastocatellia; order Pyrinomonadales; family Pyrinomonadaceae; genus JAIVJZ01. The sequence goes on along the minus strand of DATCWB010000568.1, from coordinate 3,515 downwards.
TTCCTCCACGGCCTGATCCGTCAGACCCATTTCGCGGTAGGCGAGCGCGGTGTTGTAATGCGTCTCGTAATCTTCGGCCGACGCGGGCGTGCCCGCTTCCATCTCGTCGCGAAACTCGTCGAACATGTCCGCCAGTTCGGGATGGAGACCCGGCTGCTGCGGCGGCTGCGACTGCGGCGGCGTTTGCTGTGGCGGCGTCGGCGTGGTCGGAGCGGCGGGCTGCGCGTCTACGACGGTGGGTGCGAACTCTTCCAAAGGGGCGACGAACAACTCGCCGCTGAGTTCGACATCCTCCGTCACGGTTTCTTCGACCGGCGCGAAACTCTCGAACTGCGCGAACGTCTCAAACTCGGCCATGCTGTCAACGTCGGCGGACGCGTCGGCCGCGACGGAAGGCATCGTGAAGCTGTCTTCCTCGGGCGTGAGTTGGCCGCGACGGCGTGTGATCTCTTCGTTCGTCCCGTACTGGCGTTCGAGCATATCGAGCGTGTCGCGCGCGATGTCGGAATACCCTTGGGCGAGATAGTAATCCACGCTTTCGAGTTCCTGCGCGAGCAGCATCCGCACGCGCCCGTCGCCCGTCTCCTTTTCGGGAGCGAGTGCGGCGTCCTCGAACGCGCCGACGTGGCGTTCGGACGCACCAAAGGCGGCCGTCCTCGCGCCGGGCGACCTCGCCGCCATGTCGTTCAAATCTTCGTTGAGATCGGCGAACGACGAGTTGGGGTCGAGGGCGACGGCGGCAGCCTCTTCCTCCTCCGGCATGGCGACGGAGTTCCATTCAAACTCGACTGCGCCGCCGCCTGACGCCGCGACGCTCACGGGCGACGTTTCTTGCGCGGCGAAGGCGTCGCCGCCGCGCTCGATCACGTCGTCGAAGGCCGGGGCTTCCATCGTGATGGGTGGCGCGGCCTCGGAGGGCGCGGGCGTCTGTTCTTCGACGGGCGGCTCGTACCACGTCGCGGCAGCTTCGTCGTCATCGCCTTCGGGCGCGTCGCCCAGTTCGCTCAGGCGTTCGTGATAACTCTGATCGAAGGGCACGAGGCGGACGAGATGTTCGAGCGCGCGCCGCTCCTCGGCGACGAGGTTGTGCGTCTGCGCCGCCTCGGCGAGCCGTTCGAGCGTGACGCGCATGTGGTCGTCGTCGCGCTGCCAGGTGTAGATACGCAGGAGCAGGCGGAGGGCCTCGATCTGTTCGGGGTCGCGCGCGAGCGCTTCGTTCAAGAGTCCGAGGAGAGTCTGTTCCTGTCGTTTGGCGAGGGCGGGTTCGGCGGCGCGCGCCAGCACGTTCACGGCGGCGTTCGTGTCGCCGCGTTGCAGGTAGAGCCGCGCCACTTCGAAAAGCTGCGCGTAGTTCGACGCTTCGAGTTCGACGAGACTGACGGTGGCGCGCTCGGCGGCGGGCGCGTCTTCGGCATCGATGTAGGCGCGCGACAGCATGGCGTGCAACTCCACGTCCTGCGGCCGGTCGGCCACGGCCTGTTCGAGCACGGCCGCCGCTTCGTCGGGCGCGCCGAGCGTGGAATGCGCGGCGACCATCCCGTGCAGCACCGCGTGGTCGTGCGGCCGGATGTCGTAAGCCTTCGTGTAAGCCTCAAGTGCCCACTGCGCCTTGTCACGCGCGAGCAGGCGTTCGCCCGCCTCGGTGAAGGCGTCGGCCGCCTCTTCGCGCAAGCCCTCGCGCAGATACCCTTCGCCGAGCCGGAGGCGTATCTCGACGTTATTCGGTTCGAGGTCGGCGCTGCGGCGCAGGGCGTCGAGCGACTCGCGCATCTGCCCGGCGCGCGCGTAGGTGTCGGCGATGGCGAGATACTGCTCGCGCGCTTCGACGAAATGCCCCTGCTGTTCGTAGAGCACGGCGAGGCGTTGGGCGACTACGGGCAGCGCGGGATTGAGGCGGGAAATCTTTTTGTAGACGGCGATAGCTTTGAGCGTGAAGCCTTGTTCGCGATAATGGTCGGCGACGCGCTGGAAGCACTCGATGGCATCCTGCCGCTTGTTGACGCGCACGTACAGATCGCCGAGCGTGTTGAGCGCGCTCTGGTCGTTCGGGTCGCGCTCGACGATGCGGCAATACTCCGTGATAGCTGATGGAATCTTGCCTTGCGCAAGATACTTCTCAGCCGCACTGATGGCCTTTGCTTTATCGAATCCCATCGGGAAAACTGTTCGTGTCCGCTTTGCGCGTAAGTGGTGGGGGGCTGCCCTAAAGTGCCAATACCGCGCTCATACCGTCTCGCACCCGGCTCGCACACTTGCAGTCGGTGGCGGGCAGATTTTACGCTAACATGCGCCGACAACGAGTGTCAACGCCGCCTTCTGCGAGCATCGCCGGACAATTCGACCCGCGCTCAGACGCCTCATCCGGCGGCTCGCGCGCGGTCGCTTCGGCCGCCCTGAAGCGCGCACTTTTGCTCTCATCTTAAACTCGCGGACGACTTGATTCAATTGCGCCAACACGACCCGGCCTCCAACACGGACGCTGACACCGACACGGATGCGGACGCGGGCACGCGGCACGCTTCGACCAAATACGGGCGCGCGCTCGGCGTCGCCGAAGCGACGGCCTTCGGCGGCCTCCTGCTCTACGCCGTCTTCGCCCCCCACTCGATTGCGGGCGCATGGATCGCGCTCTCCATCTCCATCCTCGGCTGGCTCGCACGCGCGCTCCTGATGCGCCGCGCAAACTTTCGCCACACGCCGCTCGATCTTCCCCTCTGGCTCTTCTACGCGTGGAGCATCCTCTCCGCCCTCCTCTCCCCCGAGCCGCGCATCAGCCTGCTCAAACTCATCTCGGTCAGCGCGTTTCTCATCTACTATCTCGTGCGCACGCTCGCACGGCCGCGCCGCCGGGCTATGGCCGTCGCCGTTTTGATGATCGCGTCGGGCGCGGCGGGTGCGCTGTGGAGCGCGTTCGAGGTGGTGCGCGGGCGCGGCGTCGTCATCGAAGAGGTCGCGCCGGACAGCCCCTTCGCGCGCGACGCGTCGCTCGGCGTCGCGGCGGGCGATTCCGTGTGGCGCGTGGGCGGTCGCCGCGTCAACTCGGTGGAAGAGATCGATCAGGCCATCAAGGAGGCGACGACGGGCGAACCGCTCAAGTTGAGCCTGTTTTCGCAGGGCGAACAGGCCGAGCGCGTTGCGACGGAGCGCGTATCAGAAGAGTTGAAGGCACGACCCTCGCCTTCCGGCCTGCGAGGCACGCGTCGCGCGCACCGCTTCCGCGCTTCGGGCTGGACGCGCCACTACCAGACCTTCGCCGAGACGCTGCAAATCCTCGCCCAACTCTCGCTCGGCTTCGCGCTCGCCCACTGGCACAGACGCCGCATGCGCCCCCTGCCGCGCCTCCGCGTCGCGCTGTTAGGCGCGGCCTTCCTCCTGCTCGCCGCAGGAATCGCGTTGACGGCGATGCGCACAGTGCTCGTCGCCTTCGCCGCCGGCGCAGTCGTGGTGGCGTGGCGCGCATCGCGGGGGCGGGCACGGCTCGTAGTCTCGGCCGTCGTCATGGTCGCGCTCGCGCT
>DATCWB010000567.1:0-31789 GCA_036566625.1 Pyrinomonadaceae bacterium | reverse complement strand
GTTTCAAGTTTCAGGTTAAGAAGCCTCTTAAACTTGAAACTTGAAACCTGAAACTTGAAATTCTTTATTTCGCCTTGCCGGTCTCGACGTATTCGTCCGCCTCGGGCGCGCCGGTCTGGTCGTCGTCCTCGTTGGCGTAGTAGCTCGAATAGTAGTTGGAGTAGTAGTAGTAATCGGAAGATTCGAGTTTGACGTTGTTGAGGACGATGCCGTAGATGTGCGCGCCCACGTCCAGGAGTTGCTGCTTGGCGCGACGCACCACGGCGCGCGACGAGCGGCCACCGTGCACGACGAGCATCACGCCGTCAACCATCGTCGAGAGAATCGAGGCGTCCGTGAAGGAGATCGCGGGCGGCGAGTCGATGATGATGTGCGTGAAGTTGTCGCTGAGGAGCATGATCAGGCGGCGCATCTCCTCGGAGCCGAGCAGTTCGGCGGAGTTCGGCGGGACGGGGCCGGAAGTGATGATCTTCAGGTTCGGCAGTTCCGCGTACTCCTGCACGATGTCGCCGATGTTCGTGTCGCCCGACAGGAAGTTCGTCACGCCGCGCGTGTTCTGTAGCCCGAAGTGCGCGTGGACGCGCGGGCGACGCAGGTCGCAGTCGAGTATGAGGACTTCCGCGCCCGTCTGCGCGAGCATGACGGCGGTGTTGACGGCGGTCGTCGTCTTGCCCTCGGACGGCTGGCTCGACGTGACGAGGATGGTCTTCGGCGGCTGCCCGGCCGACGAGAGCAGGAGCGACGTGCGCAGGTGGCGATAAGCCTCGGCGACGGGCGAACGCTTCTCTTCGATGAGCGCGAGCGCATTGGCCGTCGGGTCGCCCGCTGTGGCGAGGGCGGCGGCGCCGCCGCGCGACGGCATTGCGAAGCGGCGTTCCGTGCGCGGCGCGGGGATCAGGGCGAGCGTCGGGAGGTGGATGTGGCGATCCACGTCTTCGATGGACTTGAGCGTGTCGTCGAGATAGTCGAGCAGGAAGGCCAGACCGATGCCCGCGGCCAGCGAGAGCAGGAGCGCGATCAGGATATTGCGCACGCGCGGTGGCCCGACGATCTCGGCGCGGCGCGCGGGCGTGGAGATGCTGATGTTGCTCGGCACGTCGCTGCCCGCCACGTCGAGTTCCTTCTGTTTCTGGATGGCGGTGTTGTAGAGCTGCTTGATCGTCTCCAGTTCCTGCACCTTGATGTCGAGATAGCCTTCGGACTGGCTCTGCGCGTTCGCCTGCCCGCGCGCCACGGAGTTCGACTGGCGGAGCGCGTTTTCGCGCATCACCGCAGCTTTATAACTGCCTTCGATAGTCCGCACCACGTCTCTCGCTTGTTTGTCGAGCGAAGCCTGAATCTGCTCCTTCTGCTTGTCAAGCTTCTTCACGGCAGGCCACTCTTCCGTGTACTGCACGAGCAGGGCCTGACGCTGTTCCTCAACCGTGTTGAGCTTATCGCGCATCTCCTGAACAGACTTGTTAGCCATCACCTCAGGGATCGCGTAGATATCCTTCGTGTTCTGCGCGACACGGTAGGAGGCTTCAAGTTCCTTGCGCTTCTCCTCGGCCTGCATCATCTGGGTGGTGGACATGCCGAGGATAGCCTTCGTCAAATCCTGCCCGTCGGCCGCGCCGAGCGGCAAGTTGTGGCTCCGCTTGAAAGCGATGATCTCTTCCTGCTTCTGCCGGTAGGCGGCTTGCAGGTCGATGATGTTCTTGGCGAGTTGGTCGGCCGACTTGACCGAGCCGGAGGTTTCGCGTTCGGTGTTGTCCTGGATGAAGACGAGGGCCAGCGTGTCCGCGATCTTCATCGCCAGTTGGGGGTTGGTATGGGTGTAGACGATCTTGACCAGGTTGGTGCGCTCGACGGGATCGATAGTCAGGTTGCCGTTCAGAACGTCTTCGTACACGAGCATCTTCGCCGTCTGCTCAGGCGTCAGCTTCTCGGCCTCCGTCACGGTCGTCGGGGCGTCGTCAACGACTCCCAAACCGCCCTCCTGCCCCGCGGCGGGGGCTGCCGCCGGTTTCTGCCGCGAGAACATGCGGCGCACGGCGGTGAACAAACTCGGCCGCGCCTGCCCGCCAATGAACGTCGGGTCGTTTTGCAGATTGAGCGCGAGGATCACTTTGCGGTGGAGGCGCGGGTTCTCCAGCAGCGCCAGTTGCGTGCCCCAGTAGCCGGGGTCGTTCTGCGCGTTAATGACGAACTCTTTCGTCTTCAGGAGGTTCTTCGTCTTCTGCTCGATCTGGATGGTTGACTCGGCGCGGTAGACGGTCGGCAGGCGGTACATCTGGATCGCGACGAGCGACGTGACGACGACGAGCAGGCTCAGGATCAGCCACTTGCGTTTTAAGACTACGGAAAGGTACTCGCGCAGGTGTGTCGGCTCAGACAGTGAGTAAGTATTGTTCCCCTTATCAGGCTGGATCAGATCACGCAACGGGCGGTCGAGATTCTGACCGGGAGTGAGCGGCAGCAAACGATTATCTTGAGACATCACCTTATAACCTTTAACCTTTAAAAAAATACCTCTAAACCAGCACTAATTTAGCAACACATGATAGCAGAGACCGATGAAATGGTGAAAGACTGGAAGGAACGTATCGTGATCGCCTCAATCAGGACTGACGACATTAGACGCAAGACTCGACCCGCACCGTTGCCCCCATTGTTACAGCGGGGGGCACGCCGGCAAGGCCGTCAACTACGCCTTGCATCAGCCTTTAATCGGTCGCGTTCCGGGGGAGTGTTGACGCCCGGCTTTTGCCGTGCAATCATGCGATTTTTCCGTGTCGGAGGCTATTTGTGAGATTAAAGTCGGCGAAGCATTGCGTGTCGGAGGTGGATCAATCTCCGGTCAGTTAAGCGCGCACAAGCGTTCGTATCGCACCGAACGAGACTTCGGCTTGCTGGTCGGCGGCGTCTTTCTGGCGCTCGGCGGCTGGTGGCTTTATCGCGGCAGTTTTCCGACGCTCGCCCCCGCCCTGCTCGTCCTCGGCGCAACGCTCGCGCTGCTGGGCGCAGCGTACCCGAGGGCGCTCGTCGTGCCGAATCGCCTCTGGATGGGGATGGCCGAAGCGATGGGATTCGTGATGACGCGCGTTATTCTGGGCGTCATCTTTTTCCTCTTCGTGACGCCCATCGGTTTGCTCAGAAGGCTGTCGGGGGGCGACCCTCTGGGGCGTCGCGCAGGGCGCACCGAGTCTTACTGGAAGCCTTACACGGCGCGGCGAAGCGACCCGAAGCACTACGAAAAGATGTATTAGGAAGGTAATCGGTCAATGTCGAAATCGCAGGTTCTGCTACAGTTGTGGGAGTTGATGAAATACAACCGGAAGTATTGGTTGCTGCCGATCATTATCGTCCTCGTGCTGACGGGACTGGCGCTCGCGTTTGCGCAAGGGTCTGCGCTCGCCCCCTTCCTCTATCCTTTATTCTAAACGCGCGCCGGGTAAATTGTTGTGACGAGCATACTGGGGATTTCGGCTTTTTATCATGACTCGGCCGCCTGCCTGGTGGTTGACGGCGAGATCGTCGCCGCGGCGCAGGAGGAACGCTTCACGCGCCGCAAGCATGATCATCGCTTCCCGACAGAGGCGGTTCGCTACTGTCTGGCCGAAGCGGGGCTGACGGTTGACACGCTCGATCACGTCTCTTTCTACGACAAGCCCCTCCTCAAATTCGAGCGTCTGCTCGAAACCTATCTCGACTACGCTCCCGCCGGTTTCCCTTCATTCCTGAAAGCGATCCCCGTGTGGATGAAAGAGAAACTCTGGATGTCGGACTTGATCGGCGCGGAGATGGCGAAAGTTGAAGGCATCGAAAACCAGAAAGATGCTAAACGGCGCGCGCGCGAGTTTCCCTGGAAAGTTCTGTTCGGCGATCATCACGAGAGCCACGCGGCGAGCGCGTTCTATCCTTCGCCGTTTGAAGAGGCGGCCATCCTGACGCTCGACGGCGTGGGCGAATGGGCGACGAGTTCCATCGGCATCGGGCGCGCGAACGAAATCACGCTCTTGAAAGAGTTGCGCTTCCCCGACAGTCTCGGGCTGCTCTACAGCGCGTTCACCTATTACACGGGCTTCAAGGTCAACAGCGGCGAATACAAGGTGATGGGACTCGCGCCTTACGGCGAGCCGAAATACGTCGCGCTCATCAAGGACAAACTCGTCGAGATACGCGACGACGGCAGCCTGCGCATGAATCACGAATACTTCGGTTATGCGCACAGCCTGAAAATGACGAGCCGTGCGTTCGCGAAGTTGTTCGGCGACGCGCCGCGCAAACCGGAGTCGAAACTGACGCAGCGCGAGATGGATTTGGCGCGCAGCATCCAGGTCATCACCGAAGAGGTGATGTTGAAGATGGCCGCTTACGCCCACCGCGAGACGAAGGCGAAAAAACTCTGCATGGCGGGCGGCGTCGCCCTGAACTGCGTGGGCAACGGCAGGGTGTTGCGCGAAAGCCCGTTCGAAGACCTCTGGATTCAACCGGCGGCGGGCGATGCGGGCGGCGCGGCCGGGATCGCGCTCGCCATCTGGCATCGCTATCTCGGCCAACCGCGCGTGAGTCCCGAGCGCGCCGGAACGTGGCGTTCGCCGCGCAACGCGAACGGCCGGATTCCGCCGTACGCGGACGGCATGAAGGGTTCGTATTTAGGCCCGCGCCACACGGAAGAAGAGATCGAAACATTCTTGCGCGCGCGCAAACTGCCTTACAAAAAATACCGGCGCGAAGAGTTGCCCGAGGCCGTCGCGGAGTTGTTGGCGAACGAGAAGGTGATCGGGTTGCATCAGGGGCGGATGGAATTCGGGCCGCGCGCGCTCGGCGGGCGCAGCATCATCGGCGACGCACGAAGCCCACGCATGCAATCGGTGATGAATCTGAAGATCAAATACCGCGAGAGTTTCCGCCCCTTCGCGCCGAGCGTGACGCGCGAACAGGTGACGGAGTGGTTTGATCTGAACGCCGATAGCCCCTACATGCTGCTCGTCGCCGACGTGATCCACCACCGCCGGCGCGAGGCGTCCGAAGCGGAACGCGCTCTCTGGGGCATCGAAAAACTTAACACCGTGCGCTCGGACATCCCGGCCGTCACGCACGTGGATTTTTCGGCGCGCATCCAGACCGTCAGGCGCGAGACCAACCCGCTCTACTGGGAGATCATCGAAGCCTTTCAACAAAAGACCGGCTGCCCCGTCCTCGTCAACACGAGTTTCAACGTGCGCGGCGAGCCGATCGTCTGCACGCCCGAAGACAGTTATCGCTGCTTCATGCGCACGGAGATGGACGCGCTCGTCCTCGAAACGTGCGTGCTCTTGAAGGACGAGCAACCAAAATTCGAGGAGCAATCCGACTGGCGACAGGACTTCGCGCTCGACTAGGGATCGTCTCGGTTGCCGCGGCAGTTCATGCCCGTCCGGTCGGTCGCTCTGCTTAAACTTGCGCGAATTCCCGCAGCGCGTCCTGCCAGTGGGGTAGCGGCGCGAGGCCGACGGCTTCCGAGAGCAGGCAGCGCAGGCGCGAGTTGCGCGGGCGCGGCGCGGGACGCGCCAGAGAATCCATCGCCACACTTTCCAACTCAATCTCGCCGACGCCCGCGACTCGCGCCGCCTCGCGCGCGAATCCATAGAAGCTCGCGCCCTCGCCCGCGTTGACGACGTGGTATATGCCCGGCAGATCGCGCTCGGCCAGATCGCGCAGGCGCGCGGCGAGGTGTGGCGCGTAGGTCGGCGTGCCGTAAGCATCGCTGATGGCTTTCAGGCGTTCGCCGCGCCGCGCTCTTTCGACGACGGTCGCCAGAAAGTTTTTCCCGCCCGCGCCGAAAATCCAGCCCGTACGAACGACGACCGTGCGCGCGGAGGCGCGCTGCGCGCGACGCTCGCCCTGCAATTTGGCGATGCCGTAGGCGGTGCGCGGTTCGGGGTCGTCACGCTGCGTGTAAAAGCCGTCCTTATCGCCGTCGAAAACGTAATCGGTCGAGATGGTGACGAACGACGCGCCCACGAGACGGCTGTGCGCGGCCAGAATTTCGACCGCTTCGGCGTTGATTAAAACCGCGCGCTCCGGGTTCAACTCGCAGCCGTCAACGTCGGTCCACGCGGCGCAGTTGATGATCGTGTCCGGTCGCTCGCGCTCAAAGATTGCGCGCACCTCTTCCGGCTTCGTGATGTCGAGCGTCGCGCGCTCGTGCGCGAAGACTTCATCGCCCCGCGCCGCGCAATGCGCCGCGAGCGCGCGAGCCACCATCCCGCCCGCCCCTGTGATTAAAACTCTCACTGTGCGCCGACCTCCGAGCCGTACTGCCGCGTGTAAAAATCCCTGTACGCCCCGTCGCGCACGCGCGCCACCCACTCGGGATTCTCCTCGTACCAGCGAATCGTTTTCCGCAGGCCGCTCTCCCATGTTTCGGTGGGCTGCCAGCCGAGTTCGGTCTCGACTTTCGACGGGTCAATCGCATAACGCCGGTCGTGGCCGGGGCGATCCCTGACGTAGCGAATCAACGAGACGGGTTTGCCGAGCGCGCGCAAAATAGACTCGACGACTTCGATGTTGCGACGCTCGTTGCGTGCGCCGATGTTGTAGATGCCGCCCGCCTCGCCCCGCTCGTAAGCGAGCATGACGGCGCGGCAATGGTCTTCGACGTAAATCCAATCGCGTACGTTTTGCCCGTCGCCGTAGACCGGGATCGGCTCGTCGTGCAATGCGTTCGAGATGAGCAGCGGGATCAGCTTTTCGGGAAACTGGCGCGGGCCGTAGTTGTTGCCGCAGCGCGTGACGACGGTGTCGAGTCCGAAGGTGTGGCGCGCGGCGCGCACGACGTGTTCGGCGGCGGCCTTCGATGCCGCGTAGGGGCTGTTCGGCGCGTAAGGCGACGCTTCGTTGAAGAAGGCGCGCTCGTCTTCCGGCAAACTTCCCATCACTTCATCAGTTGAGATATGCACGAAGCGGCCGACGTCCCGTTCGCGCGCGGCGTCGAGCAGAACCTGTGTGCCGAGAATGTTCGTGCGCAGGAAATCGTCCGCGCTTTCGATGCTGCGGTCAACGTGCGACTCGGCGGCAAAATTGAAGATGGCGTTCGTGCCTGCGGTAAGCGCGGCGCGCACCTCTTCGCGGTTGGTGATGTCGCCGCGCACGAAGCGGTGGCGTCTCTCGTCCAGCCCCGTGAGGTTGTCGGGATTGCCCGCGTAGGTCAGCGCGTCGAAATTCGTGATCTCGGAGTCGGGCCAGCGCGCGAGCGCGAGTCGAATAAAGGCCGAGCCGATGAAGCCCGCCCCGCCCGTAACGAAAAGTTTTTGCATGAGATGTTTCGCGGGGAGTAATGTGATGCGCGGACATGCGTCCGTTCGTCCTGCTCTCCTTCAACGGCGGCCGGCGCGCCCGCAACTGCGTACCGAAGTTGCCCGCACCGGCGTCGTGCCGGAATTCTGTTGAGTCAATTAAGAGACGGAGTATAGGAGCGCGCCCGAAACAGTGTCAAGAATCACACCGCTCGCGCGCCGCCGCTCTCCTGCGCCCTGCCGCACTCCTGATTGCGCAGGCCTCGGGACAGGCGGTGGGGTTGTGTCCGAGCGAAAGGACGAATCGAAACAGGTGATGATCTTCGGAGGAAACAGAATTCGCGGGCGCGTTCGTGACCGTGCGGGAATCGTTCGCGGGAATTGTTCGTCGGGCGGGACGACCCCGCTTTCGGGAGCATGTGGCCGGAGAATGACGGCGAAGAGCGCATCATCGAGCGCGCCCGGAAGCATACGGATTTCGCTCTTCGACCCGGCGCTTAATCCAGAATAAGGGCGGTGCGGGAGAGGTCGAAAGGCTTCGATTTTATTCTCCGTTTAAGTGTCCCTCGCCCTTGACACTCTCTGGAAATTGGTATACAAGCCTATTCGCTTCAGGCAGCCGATTAAGGCACACCGCGGTGTCTATCGTTCCTTTGAAGCCGTACCGCCCGTCCTCATACTTGGTCTTAAGTATGAACTCTGCGACATCTTATATAAGTGTCGTTCTCAGCTATTAGCTCAACACCCCATTCTTTAAGGAGAGTCCCCATGAGTAAAAGTCGCTTCACTATCAATATTCTCAGCACCATCAGCCTAATTTTTGTGTTCGCCGTAATGGCACAGGCACAGGCCACTCGTACTTGGGTGTCGGGCGTTGGCGATGACGTGAATCCGTGCAGCCGCACCGCCCCCTGCAAAACGTTCGCGGGCGCGATCTCGAAGACCGCCAAAGACGGCGAGATCAGCACGCTTGACCCGGGCGGCTTCGGCACTTTGACGATCACGAAATCCATCACCGTGAACGGCGGCGGCGCCGGACAGGGTTACGGCTCGGTGCTCTCCGCGCTCGCCCCCCAGGGCTTTCTCATCAACATCACCGACGCGGCGGACGTGCGCAAGACCGTGCGCCTGAACTGGCTCGACATCAACGGCGCGAGCAGCGGCACCGACGGCGTCCGCATGATCGCCGGCAACGTGCTCTTCATCGAGAACACCAACATTGACGGCCTGACCGGAGACGGCGTGGATGTCAACATCGCCGGCACGAACGTCGTCGAACTCTACATGAGAAATGTCTCCATCAGGAATTGCGTCGGCAACGGCGTCATCCTCAATAACAGCAGCGGCGTCGGTTCCGTGTCCGCCTCGCTCGAAAATGTTTCGATGAATACTAACGGCGACGGCTTCGAGGCGGCCCTGCGCTCAAATGCCGTGCTTCGTAACTGTGTCATTTCGAGCAGTGATGGCCCCGGCGGCGCCGGAATCCGTGTCAATGGCGCGACCTCTATCGTGAACGTTGACACCTGTAGCATTGCCTACAACATCAGCGGTGTTCGGGTTGACAGCGGCACGGCGCGCGTCGCCAACAGCGTCTTAACCAACAACGTCAACCAACTGCACAATGTCGGCGGAACTTTGAAGACGTATGGCACAAACCGCCTCGACGGTTTTGCTAACACAGGCGTGATCACCCCGGTGTCACAGAGCTAGCAGAGACCTTCGAAGATTTTCCCTGCGAACCCCGCCCGCCTCTTTCCATAGAGGCGGGCGGGTTTTTTTCTTTCCCGCCCCCGGCCAATCCTTTCAACTCTCACCCGGCCGGGCAGGGTGCGTCTGCCCGACGGCGGCGCGGAGGGGTCGCTTGACGCTCGAAAGAGGGCATGGTTACATTGCACTCTTTTGAACTTGCGGGCTGGTCAGGAAAAACTCGACAAGCGGAACCGAAACCGCTGACGGGCGGATGGAATCGTCGTCTGAATGAAAGCGAACGACTTGAACAACTTAAGAGGTGTAAAATTTTGAGAATACTGGTGACAGGCGGCGCCGGGTTCATCGGCTCACATCTATGCCGGCGGCTGCTCAATCAAGGGCATGAAGTGATTTGCCTGGATAACTTCTTCACCGGCAGGCGCGAGAATGTTTTTCAACTACTCGACAACCCCCGCTTTGAACTGCTGCGCCACGATGTCATCGAGCCGATTCTGTTGGAAGTAGAGCAGATTTATAACCTCGCCTGCCCCGCTTCGCCCATCCATTACCAGTACAACCCGGTCAAGACCGTCAAGACGAGTGTGATGGGTATGATCAACATGCTCGGCCTCGCCAAGCGCGTGCGCGCGCGGATACTTCAGGCTTCCACGTCGGAAGTTTATGGCGACCCGGAGGTGCACCCGCAGCCGGAACATTATTGGGGTAACGTCAATCCGATAGGAATTCGTAGTTGTTATGATGAAGGTAAGCGGCTGGCCGAAACCCTGATGATGGATTACCACCGGCAGAACCGCGTGGACATCCGCATCGCACGGATATTCAATACCTATGGCCCGCACATGCTGGAGAATGACGGGCGCGTGGTCTCGAATTTCATCGTGCAGTCTTTGCGGGGCGAGGAGTTGACCATTTACGGCACGGGCGAGCAGACGCGCTCTTTCTGCTACGTCGATGATCTGGTGGAAGGGTTAATCGGCCTGATGAACGTGGAACCTGCCGAGGGCGACAGCGACAACGTCCATGCGCCGGTGAATCTGGGCAATCCCAACGAGTTCACCATGCGAGAGTTGGCCGAATCGGTCGCGGAATTGGCCGGAAGAGAACTGCGTCTCAAGTATCACCCGCTCCCGCAAGATGATCCCAGACAACGCCAGCCCGACATTACGCGAGCGCGGAATCTGCTCGGCTGGGAACCAACCATCCCTCTGCGTGAAGGACTCGTAAAAACCATCGCCTATTTTGCCGGACGGTTGGAGGAAGGGATACCGGAAGTCGCAGTTAAGGCTGAGTAGCCGGGTCGAAACCTATACCCGCGCGACTTAAGCGCTAAATCCCTTGCAGTCCCTCGCGCGGAGCCGTCCGTACTAAAGTTTCAATCAATAATTTGGAAGGTCGTCGAAATAATGAATATCGCAGTTATGGGGGCGGGATATGTGGGTCTCGTAACGGGAGCCTGTTTTGCCGAGTTCGGGGTCAACGTAATTTGCGTCGATGTGGACGCGGAAAAGATAGCGCGCTTAAAGAACGGCGAGATTCCGATCTATGAGCCCGGCCTTGAGATACTGGTCGGTAAAAACATGCAGGCCGGCCGGCTCACCTTCACGACCGAATTAGAGGCGGCGGTCGAACAATCCCTTGTCATTTTCCTGGCCGTCGGCACGCCTCCCAAAGAAGACGGCTCCGCCGATTTAAAATACGTGGACGCGGCCGTGCGCTCGATTGCCCGTGCGATGAACGGCTATAAAGTGCTCGTGACGAAATCCACCGTCCCGGTGGGCACGGGCGAGCACATCCGCACGCTGATTAAACAACACCAGCGCAAGGCCACGGATTTTGGCGTGGTATCGAATCCTGAATTCCTGCGCGAGGGAGCGGCGATTGACGATTTCATGCGCCCGGATCGCATTGTCATCGGCAGTCGAGACGAAGCGGCCATCGCCATCATGCGCGAACTCTATCGCCCGCTCTATCTGCTGGAGACTCCGCTCGTGGTCACATCTCTGGAAGCGGCGGAACTGACGAAGTACGCGGCGAATGCTTTTCTCGCCACCAAAATATCTTTCATCAACGAGATCGCCAACCTGTGCGATCTGATCGGCTGCGATGTCTATGACGTGGCGCGCTCCATCGGCATGGATAAACGCATCGGGAAGAGCTTTTTGCAGCCGGGGCCGGGTTACGGTGGCTCGTGTTTCCCGAAAGACACCTCGGCGCTTTTGTCGGTCGCCAGAAAGTACGGCGCAGAGTCGCTTATCGTGCCGGCCGTCATCGAAGTTAATCGAAGGCAGCGCGGGGCGATGGTCGAGAAAATCGAGCAATTGGCGGGGGAACTCAAAGGCCGAACCCTGGCCGTGCTCGGGCTTTCATTTAAGCCGCAGACTGACGATATGCGCGAGTCGCCCGCGGTAGACATCATTAACGCGTTGACCGCTCGCGGGGCGCGGGTGCGCGCCTATGACCCGGCGGCGATGGAACAAGCCAAGAAGTGTCTTCCGCAGATCGAATATGCGTCGGATGCATATGAAGCTGTCACGGGTGCGGATGCCCTCATCTTCATGACGGAGTGGCCTGAATTCCGCGCGCTCGACCTGGAACGGGTGAAAGAATTGATGCGCGAGCCTAAAGTAGCCGACCTCAGAAATATCTACGAACCCGAGGCCATGCTCGAACTCGGTTTCGACTATGTAGGGGTGGGGAGAAGCGCCGGAGCCGCCGTCGAAGAAGCGCTGGAGCCGCCGTCTCGGGCGGCGCGCGTCTGAGCTTTCGCCCCGAACCGTCTATGCTTGAATTGTGAGAGACCGGCGCTTACAGGTTGGCAGGCATGACGGGCGTTAATGATCCCCTTACGGTCATTTGGACAGTCTGCGACGCGCACACTACCGGGGCGCGCGGGAGGCTAGGGCTTGCGGCCTTCAACGTAGAGCGTGCCGAGACTCCGCGCCTCGCTGTCGAGAGACGGATCGAAGTCGCGCCGCGTGATTGAAACGAACCCTGCCTTTGCCAGTACCCGCTCAAGCGTCTCAAAGTCGTAAGCGTACTTGTGTTCCTGTCCCTGTCGGAAGTGGAAATTGATCTGGTGCATCCGTGTGTCACACCACGTGGGATGCCAGCGCTCGCGCGCAATCCGGAAATATTCGGCGTCTCCCTCGACGTAAGCGCGCAGAGGCCATTCGGTATCGGGCACGCCGACGCTGAACCGGCCGCCGGGCGCGAGGACGCGCATGGACTCCGCGAGGAAGCGTTCGGCCTCCAGCGGGTATTCGAGGTGTTCGAAGAAGTGCTCGGAGTAGATGATGCTCGCGGAGTTATCGCGGAAGGGCCAGGGTTCGCGGAGGTCGAGTTGCAGGTCGGCCGAGGGGAGGAGGTCGATGTTGGTCCATCCCGGTTTAACGTTGGGGCCGCAGGCGATGTGGAGTTTAAGGTCGTGGGGCGCGAGACCGGCGGCACGCCTTGCGGATGCGTGGTGCTGGCGCATGACGCGGAACTCGTTTTTCACACCGACAAGGGAGCGGCGAAACGCCCCCGTAAGTTTCCCGAGCATTTGAGGCTCCTTTCACGGGCGCGTGATCTTACCAGAGAGGAAACAAGGCGGCAACGTGGGGGCAGGCGAGGCGCGCGGCGCGGCTTAAAGTGCCCGTAACTTTCATCAAGGCGAGCTAAACGGTCGCTTGACGCGGCTATCCGTGTGCCTCTACACTGTCACCTCTTAAATGGACATAGGCGGTGAGCCGGTTTATGAAAAACTATAGTTGTGCTTGTGCGGTAGGTTTATTTGATGGATGTGTCGAAGAACAATAGGATGCTGGGAGCAGCCGCACTACGCGCCTCCGCTTCAACTGCCGAAACCAAAGTAGCATCTCAAATCCACCAAACTCTGCCTGACAAACCCCTGGTTTCAATCAGACCGAGCACGTCCTGGTCGCCGCTTAATCTGCGAGACCTGTGGCAGTATCGCGACCTCCTTTATTTTCTGGTTTTGCGGGATATAAAGGTGCGTTACAAGCAGACCGCCCTGGGCGTCGCTTGGGCGGTCGTGCAGCCGCTCCTGACGATGCTGATCTTCAGTTTCATCTTCGGGCGGCTGGCGGGCATCAAGACGGACGGCATTCCGTACCCGCTCTTCGCTTACGCCGGGCTGTTGTCGTGGACATTCTTCGCCAACGCCGTCACCAGCAGCGGCAACAGTCTGGTCGGGAGCGCGAACCTGATCACGAAGGTCTATTTCCCGCGCCTGCTCATCCCCGTCGCGGCGGTCATTGCGGGGCTCGTAGATTTCGCTATAGCGTTCGTGCTGCTGGCGGTGCTGATGGTTTACTACCGGGTGGAGCTGACCTGGCAAATCCTGATGCTGCCGGTGCTGATGTCGCTGACCACTCTGCTCGCCGTCGGCATCGGGATGTGGCTGTCGGCCCTGAACGTCAAATACCGGGATATCCGACACGCGCTCCCGTTTTTGATTCAGTTATGGTTCTTCGCCTCTCCCATCATTTATCCGGCCAGCATCTTTGAGCAGTGGCGCTGGTTGCTCGCGCTCAACCCGATGGCGGGACTCATCGAAGGCTATCGCGCCGCGCTGTATGGCAGCCCCTTCGACTGGGCTATGATCGCGCTTTCAGCCGGGCTGACCCTGACGCTGTTGATCTATGCCACCTTCACGTTCCGGCGCATGGAAAAGAGCTTTGCCGATATTATCTGAAGTTTCATGCTACCAATCATCAGGGTCGAGAACTTAGGAAAGCAATACCGCCTCGGTGCTGCCCAAGTGCCTTACGCGACGCTGCGGGATACGCTCGCCGGCACTATCCGCGCGCCTTTCCAGCGGCGGCGGCGGCGCGCGCAAAATTCATCCAATACATTCTGGGCGGTCAAAGATGTAAATTTCGAGATCGCGCCGGGCGAAGTGGTCGGCATCATCGGCAGGAACGGCGCAGGCAAGTCCACGCTGCTCAAACTGTTGTCGCGCATCACGGAGCCGACCACCGGGGGCATTGATCTCTACGGGCGGGTCGCCAGCCTGCTCGAAGTCGGCACAGGTTTTCACCCGGAGTTGACGGGGCGGGAAAACATCTTTTTGAACGGCGCGATCCTCGGCATGAGGAAGACGGAGATCGAGAGCCGCTTCGACGAGATCGTCGCTTTTGCCGAAATTGATAAGTTTATCGACACGCCGGTCAAACACTACTCCAGCGGCATGTACGTGCGCCTCGCCTTCGCGGTGGCGGCGCACTTGCAGCCGGAGATATTGATTGTGGATGAGGTGCTGGCCGTCGGCGACTCGGCCTTTCAGAAAAAGTGCCTGGGAAAGATGGGCGATGTCGCAAAGCAGGGGCGCACCGTGTTGTTTGTAAGTCATAACATGGATGCTATTAGAAGACTGTGCCCAAAGACTCTGTGGATGGATGGCGGGCGGGTCAGAGAGGTGGGTGATACCTACCAGTGCGTTTCGAATTACCTGCTGCGCGGCGTAACGGAAGGCGGGCGAGTAGCGTTCAGCCCGCCCTACCGGATGGAAAATAATATGCCGGTCATTCTCCATGCGGTGGAAATTTCCGACGAGGCCGGAAAGTTAACCACCCTGTTCTCCACGCGCTCGGCCATCCGTGTGCGCATCGAGTGGGAGAACGTTGCGCCGATCTATAAGCCCCGGATCGGATTTGTCATGCAGACATCGGATGGGCTTGACGTGCTGACAGCCCTGGATGCCAATTCGTGGGATATTGAGTGGCTGCCGCCGGGACGTAGGATTTCGACTTGCCTGATCCCGGGCTCCCTTCTCAACGAAGGAGAATATGTTATCGATGTCGGCGGGGACGGCAACACGGGTCATCCGGATGTGTTTGACTTCAGCCGGGGACGCACGGGGGCGATTCTGCGCTTCGAGGTTGAAGATGATATGACCCTGCCTAATAAGTATTACGGGCAGGAAGGATTCCGCGACGCAAGGTGGCCGGGGGTGCTGCTCCTTAATTTGCCATGGCAGCAGGAAGAGGCCGCGCTTGAGTTTAGTTGAAAATACAAATGCAAGGATTTTATCCCGCAAGGAGATATTTGCGTCGCCGTGGGTGAGTCTCGTCAGTAAGGAAGTCGAGTTCGCCCCCGGTCAGCAGGTCGAGGCCTATTACAGCCTGTCCCAGGCCGATTATATAGCCATTCTTGCGCAGACGCCCTCCGGCCTAATTCCACTGGTTCGCCAATACCGTCCTGCCGTAGCAGCTTATACCTGGGAATTGCCCGCCGGTCTGCTGGAGGCGGGTGAAGACCCCGAGCAGGCGTGTCGGCGTGAACTAAGAGAAGAGACCGGGTTAGTGGCCGAGCAGGTAACTTATCTGGGCGGGTATTATGCGGATACGGGGCGACTTGAAAACAGGCAACACGCATTCTTCGTCCGAACCTCCGAGCCTCAGCCCGGCTTCATCACAGAGCCGGGATTATCGGTTGAGTATGTTGATCTTAAAACACTCAAAGGACTCATCCGGACAAAAGAATTCCAGCATCAACTTCATGTCGCCGTGCTCTTTTTATATGAATTGATGAACTAGCCGCTGTCGGCGAGGGTGCATATGCCCATTGTCTCTAAAAATATAAGGGTGCGACACCCGGAACACTTTAACGTCGGCGAACACTCGATTGTGGACGATTTTTGCTACTTTTCCACGCGCGTCCAGATCGGTGAGTTCTCGCATATCGCTTCGGGTTGCAGCGTCGCCGGCGGGGTGGCTCGCCTGTTCCAGTTAGGGAGTTATTGCAGCCTCTCCTCCGGGGTTAAAGTATGGTGTACGAGCGACGACTTTGTTAACGACATCGTAGCCATCTTCCCCCCCTGGATCGAAGAGGCGGGTCCCATCAAAGAACATCTCATCACGGGTGATGTCATCATGGAGAACTTCACGGCCGTGGGTGCTAATTCAGTAATCATGCCCCTGAATCGCATCCCGGAGGGGACTGTTATCGGGTCGCTCAGCTTCGTCCCGTCGAACTTTGATTTGGAACCCTGGTCGGTGTACGCGGGAACGCCGGTGCGTTTCATTAAACGGAGAAATAAAGAAGGCGTGATGAGACAGTTCTCAACAATCCAGGAACGAATGGCACGGGGGCGGACTTGATGAAAAGTTAATAAATCGAATCGGGTGAGCGGCGAACGGATTTCTCGATTTCTCGTCAGCGAAGTTTCGAGGGGTAAAACAGGCAGATCAATTATCGAAGTGTCCCGTCACGGGAAATAACAAATGACGAATAACAAAAGTAAATATGATGTACTTATTATCGGCGGCCTGGGTCACATCGGCCTGCCGCTCGGTATCCTTCTGGCTGACACGGGTCTACAGGTCACGTTATACGATCTCGACTTGAAGAAGCGCGCCATCGTCGAGGCAGGCGAGATGCCGTTTTTGGAGTATGACGCCGAACCGATACTCAAACGAGTCATCGGTAAAACGCTCCATATCGCCGACAGCCTGGAGGATGTGGCTGACTCCGATACCGTGATCGTCACGATTGGGACGCCGGTGGATGAATACCTCAATCCCAAGATGCTTCCGATACTGCAACTGGCCGAGCAGTTGACCCGTTATCTCCACGATGATCACCACATTATGTTGCGCAGCACCGTCTTCCCCGGAACCTCGCAACGGCTGCACGACTTTTTTTCAAGTCGCGGGCTGAAGATCGATTTATCGTTCTGCCCCGAACGCATAATTCAGGGTCATGCTGTGCGCGAACTCGGCCACCTGCCTCAAATTATCTCGGGCTTCACCGAGCAGGCGGTGTCTCGCGCCGAGGCTCTCTTCGAGAAGCTACGGGTTCGGATGGTCAAGGTCAGTGTGCGGGAAGCCGAGCTAGCCAAATTATTTACCAATGCGTGGCGCTACATTCAGTTCGCAATTGCCAACCAGTTTTACGTGATGGCGACGGAGCATGACGCCGACTTCGGCAAAATCCACCACGCCATGACCTACGGGTACGACCGGGCGAAGGATTTCCCCACGCCGGGTTTGGCCGCCGGCCCGTGCCTGTTGAAAGACACTCTCCAACTCTCCGCCTTTCACCAGAACCACTTCCAACTGGGACACGCCGCCATGCTTATCAACGAGGGGCTGCCTAACTTTATCGTCGAGAATCTGCGGAAGAGCCACGGGGCGGATTTGGGCAAGAGCCGGGTGGGCGTGTTAGGCATGGCCTTCAAAGCGGATATCGACGATATTCGGGACTCGCTCTCGTATAAGCTCGCCAAGATACTCAAGTTCTACGGGGCGTCGGTCGTCTGCTCGGACGAGTATGTGCAGGACCCGACCTTCATATCCAAAGAGGAATTAATAGCTACGTGTCCAATCGTCATCATCGGGGTGCCGCATACGGCCTATCGACAACTTGAGATTCCGAGCGGCACTACGGTGGTGGATTTATGGAATACAGTAAATCACCCCTCAACCTACTAGAGACGGAATAATAAGAATCACAAATGGACAGACGAATCGAATGGTGGTCGCCGGTGATGGGTCAGCGCGAGAAGCAGTTGATTGGCGAAGTGATAGACAGCAACTTCCCCAACGACGGCGAACGCACTGCCGATTTTGAACGACGTCTCGCCGAAATTTGCGGGGTGCCCTATGCCGTGGTTGTGACCAGCGGCACCGTGGCGCTTTTTCTGGGGCTGGTCGCCTGCGGCGTGGAACCCGGCGACGAAGTTATCGTGCCGGACATTACGTTCATGGCTAGCGCGAACGCGGTCAAACTGGCCGGCGCGACTCCCGTACTCGTGGACGTTGATCCTGATAGCTTTTGTATAGACCCCCGGAGGATAGAATCGGCGATCACGCCGTGCACGAAGGCGATCATGCCCGTCCACGTCAGCGGCCGGGCGGCGGACATCTCGACCATCCTCGAAATCGCCCGGAAACACGGGCTGCGTGTGGTTGAGGATGCGGCGGAAGCTCTCGGTTCGCGCACCGCGGATGGGCAGTTGGGGAGTTTCGGCGATGTCGGCTGCTTCTCCTTCACGGCCAATAAGACGATCACCACCGGGCAGGGCGGGGTGGCGATCACCCGTGACGCAGCCATCAACCAGCGCCTCCGCGAACTCAAGGATCAGGGACGACCCGTGCGCGGCACCGGCGGCGCGGACTTGCACGTTTCGGTGGGCTACAATTTCAAATTTACCGATCTCCAGGCGGCAATGGGTCTGGCGCAACTGGAAACTCTGTCCACGCGACGAGATCATTTGCGTCATGTTTTCTGCGTCTATCGAGAATTGTTGGACGGCAACCGGCGGGTTCGCTTACCCGGGTTCGACATTGAGGCCGGCGCCTGTCCGCAATGGGTTGACGTTGCGGTCGAGGGGCGTGACGAGTTGCACGACTACCTGCTTGAGCGCGGCATTTCCACACGTAAGTACTGGCACCCTTTACACACCCAGGCACCCTACCGGGCAAGTGATGAGGGTTTCCCTGCGAGCATGAAGGTCAGCCATAGTTCGTTGTGGTTGCCGACTGCTTTCACACTATCGGACGATGATATTCAATTCGTCTGCGGACACATCAACGATTGGGCACGGACCACTTTATGACATCACGTCACTATCTAGTTACCGGCGGTTTAGGCTTTCTCGGCGCGCCACTCGTGCGCGCCTTGCTGAAGGCAGGAAATGAGGTTCGCATCCTCGACGACAGTTCCCGAGGCTCGGTCAGTCGGCTCGGCGACGCACACCGGGACGTTGAGATCGTTCAAGGCGATATCCGCGACGCGGAGATCGTCCGGCGGGCTGTGAGCGGGGTGGATGCCGTCTGCCACCTGGCATACGTGAATGGCACGGAATTCTTCTATTCCAAGCCCGCGCACGTTCTGGATGTTGGCGTCAGAGGCATGCTCCATGTTCTCGACGCCTGCATCAGCGAGGGGGTGGGCGAACTGATCCTTGCCTCAAGTTCCGAAGTTTATCAATCTCCGCCAAACATACCGACGGATGAGCAAGTGCCGCTCTCCGTCCCCGATCCGCTGAACCCTCGCTACTCATACGGCGGCGGGAAAATCATCAGCGAGTTGATGGCTCTCAACTACGGGAGGCAATACTTCGAACGAGTCCTGGTCTATCGCCCTCATAACGTCTACGGGCCGAGCATGGGGCGCGAACACGTCATTCCCCAATTCATCGCCCGTGTGCGCCAACTAATGGGACAAGGGCATACTGAAATTCCCTTCCCCATTCAGGGGACGGGAGACCAGACCCGCTCATTCGTTTACGTTGACGATTTTATCGCCGGATTGATGTTGATTATAGAGAAAGGCCAGCACTTAGGTATCTACAACGTCGGGACTCTGGAGGAAGTGGAGATCAGCGACCTGGCGCATCGCGTGGCGGCCTATCTCGGCGCGCGCATACGCATCGAGCCGGGGCGTCCGGCAGAAGGCGGGGCGCTGCGGCGCTGCCCTGATATCAGCAAATTACAGGCGCTCGGATACGAGCCTAAGCACACCTTAAATGAAGGCCTGCCGCCGACGATTGACTGGTACGTCGCCAATGATCCGCTGGCGCGAGAATTGACATCCTCCGGGACATAATTATTGGCGGGCGCGAATTCAAGACTTGCATATCGTGAGGATGGAGAAGAGAGGGAGACGAGGGAAACAATGAAATTTGGGGTTATCGAAAAGTGTCAGGTTTGTGAGTCCGATGATTTACGCTCGGCCGTTTTTTTGGGATACCTGCCGCCTGTCAACAGCATGCGGCCAATCGGGGTAAAGCCCGACCAGGAATACTGGTTCCCGGCGGAGATGCTCTATTGTGCGGTCTGCCATCTCGTGCAGTTGGGCTTTAGCGCCGACCCTAATATTTTGTTCCCGCCCGAGTATCCTTATACCAGCGGCTCGACACGCATCCTGCGCGAGAACTTCGCAGACCTGCACCGGGAAGCCCGCGAGCGGGTCGGGTTGTCGGCAGATGATCTGGTCGTAGATATCGGCTCCAACGACGGCACACTGCTCAGCAATTTCAAGGACGGAGGCTGCCGGGTCGTAGGCATTGAGCCGACTTTAACCGGGGAACTCGCCCGAGCGCGCGACATCCCTACGCTGATGTCATTCTTTAACCGGGAGAGTGCGGAGCAGGTTAAGCAGGAGTATGGCGCTCCGAAGATAGTCACTGCGGCTAATGTCTTTGCACACATCAACGATGTCCATCAAATTGTCGATAGTATAGAACAACTGGTGGGAGCCGACGGGGTTTTCATCTCCGAGTCGCACTACCTGGGCGGCCTGATCGAGACGTTGCAATACGACACGATCTACCATGAGCATCTGCGTTACTACTCGCTGACGAGTCTGAAATATCTGCTGAATGCGCACGGGCTGCAAATCTTCCACGCCAAGCGCATCCCGACCCACGGCGGGTCGATCCGTGTCTATGCCAGTAAGTCGGAAGCGTATCCGGTTGATGATTCGGTCGCGCAGATTCTCCGGGACGAGGCGGCTCAGGGGTTGAATAGCGACACCTGGATTGGCGAATTCCGGGGGCGGGTGACGAAGTCTAAGCTGGAACTGTACGAACTTATCAGCTCGCTCAAGCGTGAGCGGATGCCGATCTACGGCATCGGAGCGCCTTCGCGTGCCAGCACGCTCGTCACCTATGTCGGTCTGGATGATGACATCCTCGATTGCGTCATGGAGATCAAAGGCTCAAAGAAAGTTGGCAAGTATCTCCCGGGTACGAACATTCCCGTGCTCGACGAGGAGAAACTTTACGCCGACCAACCGCCCTATGTGCTGCTCCTCTCATGGCATATCGCCGACGAGTTGTGCCGAAATCTGAAGCGGCACGGCTACCGCGGCGATTTCATCGTCCCGCTGCCGACACCCCATATTATACGGAATGATGAAATCGTCCTTTAACGGGAATAGCGTCAGGCGTAATGAACTCTAGATTAAAGGTATTGTTCATCCCGTTCGAGGGGACGCACTGGGCTATTGCGCGCGGGGTGCCCTATTCCGCCTATCTGGGATTGGAGGAGGGCTTCAAGGCGAGCGATGTGCAGTGCTTTACCATCCCCGCTACGTGGTCGTCGCCCGCTCAATCTGAAAGGACGGCATGGCTTAACCGGGCGAAAGAGATTTGCGCCGGAAAACAGTTCGACCAGGTGTGGGTTGAGATACTCCACACGCATCTGGACGATGATATTCTGGACTGGATCGCGAGCCTTGCGCCCGTCCGCGTCGGCCTCTTGCTGGAATCATTAACATACAATGATGAAGAGCTGGCGTTAACGCGCGACATACACGGCAGGCAGGAACGCATCGAGCACAGGCTCAAATACATCACCCATCTGGCGGCCGTAGACGAGAAGGATGTAACCGAGATCAATGCGCGCCAACTCGCGCGGACTATGTGGTCGCCTGCCGCGGTGGCGGGGCGTTACGTTCATGAGGGCGAAACCAGAGCGCCGGACAATTATGCTACTTTCATAGGTAACCCTTACTGGCAGCGCGGGCCATGGCTGGAGAATTCGCAGTTGAAAGGGCGGCTGGTGCACATGGTTTCGTCCGAGAATAAAACGCGCTACCCGAGCCTGTTTGACTGGCTTAATCGCTTCGGCCGGCGCTATTCGGAAAGTCCTCTCCCCGCGTCGCCGGGCAGATTGCTGTACGTGATGTGCCTGCGCGGGATACGGCGTCAGTGCTTTCGATATTATCTCGAATCGCTGCAACTCGGGTGTGCGGTAGTGAATTTACCGCATTTTGTTAAAACCTACTCTTACCGGGTAGTCGAAACGATGGCCGCCGGCCGTCCCGCGATCTCGTGGGAAATCCCGGATCGCCCACTGAACAAGGCTCTGTTCGAGGACGGGAAAGAGATTCTACTTTATAAAGAGGACGAACCCGGCCAGTTGGCCGCTCAGATAGAGCGCGTCATTGCCGAACCCGATCTGGCGAAGATGATAGTCACAAACGCCCGTCGCAATCTCATCCGTTTCCATACAATCGAGAAGAGGGTTCAACAGATTTTGACCTGGATTGGGAATGGGGATGCCCCCTCATACGTCTGAGTGCCGAACCCTGTGGGACTGGCATGAGCTATCGAACGGGCGGCGACCGAGCGTAGAGATTCTGCAAATTACGGTGAGAGATTTGTCACAGGGAGGTAGGCTTGCGGATTCTTTTCGTGGCGATACCGAATAACGTGCATAGCGCACGCTGGATCAACCAGATCGCCGAGCAAGGATGGGACCTGCACGTCTTTCCCTGCTACGAGGGAGTATTACACCCGAAATTCAGAAACGTCACCACCTACTACATAGCCGATGCGCAGCCAAACCCACTCGTTAAATCGAGAGTGGTCTGGCCCCTGCGGAAAGGTGGGGATCGGTTGAGGTACATCTCCTCCAAGTTTCCGCCGCGATGGTTCAGTCGTGCGGCGTGGCTCGCCCGTATCATCCGGCGGCTTAAACCGGACCTCATCCACACTTTGGAATTTCAACGCGCGGGATACCTGACTCTCGAAGCCAAGGCCATGTTCGAGGGACGCTTCCCGCCCTGGATGACTTCAAACTGGGGGAGTGATATCACCCTCTTCGGGCCTTTATCCAAGCACCGGGAAAAGATCAAGGCCATACTGTCGAGTTGCGACTACTACAGTAGCGAGTGTCAGCGGGACGTGGAGCTGGCGCGGGAGTACGGTTTCAGGGGCGAGGCGTGGCCGGTGGTGCCGGCGGCCGGCGGCTTCAATCTCGAAGAGTTGAGACAATATCGCCAGCCGGGGCCGCCTTCGTCCCGCCGACTCATCGCCCTGAAAGGCTACCAGCACTGGGCCGGGAGGGCATTGGCGGGACTGCGCGCCGTCGAGTTGTGTGCCGACTTGCTCAAGTCCAGGGGCTACAGCTTCGCGGTTTATCTGGCGAACCCCGACGTGCAACTGGCCGCCGAGCGGGTGTCCGTCTCCACCGGCCTCCCGCTGGAAGACCTCTCCTCCGGCTCGCGCGAGGACGTGCTGCGCATGCACGGCCGGGCGCGCGCCTCAATCGGACTCAGCATCAGCGACGGCCTCAGCACCTCCGCCCTCGAGGCGCTGGTGATGGGTTCGCTTCCGATTCAGTCGAACACGAGTTGCCTGACCGAGTTGGTACGAGACGGCGAGAGCGCGTTGATGGTGCCGCCGGAAGACCCATCCGAGATCGCCGCGGCCATCAGACGCGCGGTGACGGATGACGAGTTGGTTGACCGCGCCGCCGAACTCAACGACAGGATCGCGTCGGAGCGTTTGAGCGAAGAGATCGTTCAAACGCAGGTCGTTGCCATGTATCAGAAGATGGCGGCGTCCCTGGGGGTCGAGGGCAGACCGCGTTAATTATCAGCCAGCGCGGGCGCGCGGGCGCGGCGCACAACTTTCGGACGCGCATCGGAAGCGTTCGATCAGCCGACAGGAATTTCAACGATGAAGCGAACAATTTTAATTACCGGCGGAACCGGCTTTCTGGGCAAGTGGCTCGGCAGAGCCTTGAAGGACGAGTATGACGTGGTGCTGACCGGGCGTAACAATAAACACAACATGGACGCCCAACAGTTTACCGGCTGCGCCGTGCTCCCGATGGACGTTTCGAATATCGAGTCGGTGCGCGACGTTTTCTCCGAGGCGCGTCCCGAGGTGGTGGTTCACGCGGCGGCGACGAAATACGTCGATCTCTCCGAGCGCCAGCCGATGGAATGTCTCGACGTGAACGTGCTCGGCTCGCAGAACGTCGCCCGGGTCGCCGCCGAACGCGGGACGGGCATCGTCATCGGCATGTCAACCGACAAGGCAGCGCCGCCCGTGGGCAACACCTACGGCCTGACCAAGGCGCTGATGGAACGTCTTTTCTGCGCGATGAACGGGAAGACAGAGACGCGCTTCGCCTGCGTCAGGCATGGTAACATCGCCTGGTCAACCGGCTCCGTCTTCCCGATCTGGAAACGCATGCACGACTCGACTGGCGTCATCGGCAGCACCGGCCCGGACATGACGAGATACTTTTCCACCGTCGATGAGGCCGTCGATCTCGTCGTCGCGGCCATAGACAACATCGAGGAGATGCAGGGCAAGGTATTGTCGCGGGCGATGAAAGCGGCGCGCATCCGCGACATCCTCGAAGTGTGGGTCGCGCACAAAGGGGGGAGTTGGAAGCAGATCGAGGGTCGTCCCGGCGAGCGGCCGCACGAGTACCTGCTCGGGGAGCCTGAGTTGCCTTACACCTCGGAGACCAGTCTCGCCGGGGTCAAGCACTACGTCATCAACTTCAACCACCCGTCGCCACAACACCCGTCCGCGGCGTTTTGCTCTGCGGACGCCGAGCGCCTTTCAGAGCAGGAGTTACTGGACATGATCAATAATCCTCCCCCGGAGGACATCAGGTAATGCCGTCGATCCAACACGCCGTCATCATGGCCGCCGGGAGGGGGCTGCGCATGATGCCGCTGACCGACACCATCCCGAAGCCGATGGCTCCCTATAATGGCTCGACCTTGATCGCGCGCGGCATCTCGCGGCTCGCCGACCGGATAAATCACATCCATGTGACGGTCGGCTATAAAGGGGCTATGCTCGCGCAACACGTCATCGAGCACGGGGCGTGCTCCGTCTTCAACACCGACGGACAAAGTAATTGCTGGTGGATTTACCACACGCTTCTGAGGTCGCTCGACGAGCCGGTGTACGTGCTGACGTGCGACAATGTGGTGGACCTGGACTTTCAGTTACTGGAAGAAAATTATCACGCCCTGAACGAGCCGGCCTGCATGTTGGTGCCGGTGCGTCCGATCCCCGGCCTCGACGGCGATTACGTCTTTCACCAGGATCATGTGGTGACGGAAATCAGCCGCCTGAAAAGGGCTGAAATCTATTGTTCAGGGATTCAGATTCTTAATCCGCGCCGCCTCAATATGATCACGCGCGACGCGGAAAACTTTTACGATGTTTGGCAGCAACTCATCGTCAGGCAGCAGTTGATGGTCTCATCCGTGTATCCGAAGAAATGGTTTGCGGTTGACACCGTAGAGCAACTACAGAGTCTCAACAAGGCACCGATTTGACGGGGGCCTCGTCGCCGCCGCGCTTGCCAGACCTGGCGGCGCTGCTGTGACCCGGATCAAGAGAGTGGAAGCAGGCTTGGCTAATTCAAGAGACTATCCGAGGGTGTCGGTAGTTATACCGGTCTATAACGGGCGCGCGACGATTGCCGGGACAATCGAGCACCTCTTCAGGCAGAGCCTTGCCCCTCACGAAATCATCGTGGTGGACGACGGATCGACGGACGATACGGTGGAGGTGCTGCAAAGATTCGGCGACCGGCTGAAAATCCTGCGCCAGCCTAACGGCGGGCCGTCCTCGGCGCGGAACCACGGCATCCGCGAGGCCACGGGCGAGTTCGTCGCCCTGACCGACAGCGATTGCCTGCCCGAGCCGAACTGGCTCCGCAATTTGGCCGGGGGCTTCGACAGCCCGCGCGTCGCAGGAGTGGGCGGCATTGTCAAAGGTGTCGGCGAAAATCTGATCAGCGTCTACGTGGATGAGATTCACTTGCTCGACCCCGGCACGAATGCAGAGGGAGAAGTGCAGTATCTGGTGACGGCTAATGCCTGCTTCCGTCGCGACGCGCTCATCGCGGCCGGGCTGTTTGACGAACGCTTCCGCAAGCCCGGCGCGGAGGACACGGAGCTAGGCCGCAAGTTGCACGACCTCGGATACGAACTCAAGGCCGTCCCCGACGCCGTGGTGCTGCATCATCACAAGCAGACGCTTAAAATATTTCTGAGGACGATTTGCAACTACGGCGAAGGGGCATACCTGCTGGGCACAATCCGGCCTGAATACAAGTGGAAGGGCGACATCCGTAAAGGTCTCGTCGCGAGCATGCTCGGGGCGCATTTGTTGAGGGGGAAGAGTAGGAAATACAGCCCGGCACACGGCTGGCCGAAGTCGGTCGCCTTCTCCGCGCTCGATTATCTCATGAGCATCGCCTTCAGTTGGGGCTATCTGAGAGGGGAGAGGAAGGGTCGAGAGAGTTAGCCCGGAATTGTGGATTATGGTTAGTCCCGGTATCAGCGTTATCATCCCGACGTTCAACCGCGCCGAGTACGTGGCGCAGAGCGTCGAAAGCGTCCTGGCGCAGACGTTCGCCGATCACGAAGTGATCGTCGTGGACGACGGCTCGACGGACGACACGCGGGCGGCGCTCGAACGTTTCGCCGGCTCGCCGAAGTTCCGCTACTTCCATCAGGCGAACGCCGGGCGTTCGACGGCGCGCAACACGGGGATCGCGGAAGCGAAGGGGGAATTTTTAGTCTTCCTCGATTCGGACGACCTGTTGCTCCCGGATGCCTTAAAGGTATTGCACGAGGCGGCGCGGGGCGATTCTTCGCTCGGCATGATCATGGGCTCGTGTCAGGTGGTTGACGAGAACATGAGAGAGCTTCACGTGTTAAAACAGCGGTTCGCGGCGCGCGATGGCGGGTCGGCTTACGCGTCGATGATCAGGGAGCGTTTCTGTCTCGTTCCAGGAACATTCCTCGTGAGGCAAACCTGCCTTCGGCAAGTCGGGCTATACGACCCGGCGACCGAACCGTGCGAAGATTATGATTTGTGTCTGCGGCTGGCGCTCGGCTGCCGCCTGGCGTCTGTGGACGCGCCGACGGTGCGGTATCGTCTCCACGGCGGCAACACTCCGACGGCGAGGATTTATCGCGGCGGGATTCGGGTGGCGCAGAAGCACCTGGAGATGATCGCGACTTCCGACGATTTTCCGCCCGCCCTGCGCAGGGAGAGTCGCGCCAACTGGTTGCTGCGCGTCGCGGACAACCATTACGGCCTGGGGGAGAATTCACAAGCGCTCAGGCACTACCTGCGCGCGCTCGCCGTCGCGCCCCTCAAACTCTTGAGTCCGGACACGCACAGGCGAATTTTAGCCGGGCTGTGGCCGGTCTCCGTACGGGAGAAACTCAAGGCGGCATTTCATCTGCGGCGTCGTTCGAGTAATGTCTAGGGAGGATGGCGGCGGGCGGCCTGATGCCGCAGCGGTGGCCGCCTTCGACGCGAATCGTCTAGGGAAAATGTGGTTCGATAATGAATGAAGTCTCACAGAGTTTGGCAAGATTGGGGCGCATCCCGGAGCGTTGCCGGCGCGATGCATGGCTGGTGGAGAAACTGGCAAATTGGCGCGAGGCGTTGGCGGCCGAGTGGCGGCGCAAGCCGCTGCACCACGTCAGGATGCGCAACGGCGTCATAATCGACGGCCCCGAGACGATTGATTTGGCCTTCCTGTTCCAGGAGACGTGGCTGCGGGAAATTTACAGCCCCCCCGGCTACGAGATCGAACGCGGCGACACGGTCATCGACATCGGCGCCAACATCGGCGTCTTCTCGACCTACGCGGCGACGCGCGCGCCCGGCGTGACGGTTCATTCCTACGAGCCATTCCCGGAGAACGTGAAGTGGCTACGGCAAAACATCAGCGCCAGCGGCTTGACCAACGTGCGTGTCGAGCAGAAGGCGGTCTGTGACGAGACCGGGGTGCGGCAATTACAGGTTAATCCCGAAGACTGGATCATGCATTCGCTGTTCGAACGCGACGCGGGGGCGCAGCCGGGCATCCCGGTCGAGTGCATCAGCTTCGACGACGTGATGAACACGGATGGTATCGAGCAGTGCGATCTGCTGAAACTCGATTGCGAGGGCAGCGAGTACGAAATCCTGCAAGGGTGTGCGCCCGAAACGCTGGGCCGCGTGCGGCGCATCGTCGGCGAGTATCACGAGGGGCAGCACATCAACGGCACCGGCAAAGAACTGCGCCGCTTTCTCGAATCGAGATCGTTCCGCATAGACCGCTTCGAGTCGCACGATCATGACTGCGGCGTGATCTGTGCTATAAATACATCTGTTTGAGAGCGTGATGAACGGCAGACGGCGTGCTTCCCGGTTCATTACCATCTATTCGCCGCGACCAATCGATCTCAAGGTGACAAAGAGGGCATCAACCGCTACAATCCCGCCCGGCTACCCGACTTTGCCTCGGTGATTTAACTTCCCCACGACGGTTCGGAGTACAATTCATGAAAATTAGCTTCATTCTGCCTTTTCTGATATTTCTCTTTAGTGTTCCCGCGTCCGCGCAGTGCATAGCATCCGAAGGTCTCATCAGCATCCGTTCCTGCGGAGCCATACCCGACGACGGGGTGGACGACGGTCCGGCCATCCAGGCATCTCTCGACGCGCTGACTATAGCCGGCGGCGGCGTGCTCGACATCCCGAGCGGTCGCTACACGGTTGCCTCCGAGGTTGTCGGCCATTTCATCAACACGACGGTCTCGCACATCGTCGTCCGGGGCAGGGGCAGCGCGAGCACCCTGCACATCACGGCCGGGGACAGCAAGACCGCTTTCTGGCTGACCAACACCGAGAATATAGCCTTTGAAGATCTTTCCTTCGTCGGCACGCCCGGCGTGATCAACGATGCGCAGATCACCCTCCACGTAGCTTCCGTCAAGAAACTCTTCTTCAAGAACGTGACCTTCTACGGCTTGCAGGCTGCGCAGCCGAACGGGGCGGTGTTGAAAGTAACGGGGAGCGAACTCAACACGCAGAACCTGGCCTTCCGCGGTTGCACGGGCAACTATCAGAACAGTGTTCCGGTGATGCTGGTAGACGCTTGGGTCGGCGGCTCGATGCGCGACACCGATTTCATCGATTACGGGGTCTTAAACGGAGTTTATTACAGCAAGACCGGATCGATGAGCTACGCCTGGCTGGTGCTAGGCACGCCGCACCAGTATAACGAGCCGATCTTCATTTTCGACCGCGCGTATCTGGACGAGGGCGCCGCCATAGGCGTGCTCGCCATTTCCAGAGGGACACCCACGCATCTGCACTTCTCAGGCATCAACCAGAACGTCAACGGGACGAGCCTCGGCGTCGGCATCAGGGTACATGGCGCCAAATCCCTCAGGGTGGCGAATTCATGGTTCGGCTTTGCCGCCAACGGCAGCTTGAGAAACGCAGTCGAAATCACCGGCACGGATTCGGCCACGCTCAGCGACATTGTAGCCACTAATGACGCGAAAAAGATTAACGTCGCCGCGTCGGTCAGAAGCTTCGTGCTGACCGGCTCTACAATCGGCATTCTGGAGTCAAGCGCGAAGACCAACACCATCACGGATTCGACCGTGACGGAGATGAAAATCGCGTCGAGTTCTCAAGTCACCGTGAGCAGGGATGGGAAGTACGTGAGCGGCACGCCGGAATTGCCCACCGCCTACCGCACCGAGTTCTACGGCGGCGGGACAAACTTCAGGGGGATCGGGCAAACATCGGCGGTGTCCTTCAGCAACAATTCGCAAGGCTTCAAGGGCGACGGTGTGAGTTACACCTACTACATCGTCGCCGTCGAGGCGAGCGGGCGCAGGAGCGAACCGCGCGCGGCCGTGCATGCGAGCGGCTGGAAGGCGCTCACCAATTATAGGGGAGGCTGCTGCTGGCACTATATCAGTTGGGCGCCCGTCCCCGGCGCGGTCTCTTACGACATCCTGCGCGGCACGACTTCGCAACTGATCGGCAGCACCACCGCCACGAACATCGTTGATAGGGGGCAACCCGTGACACCCTACCTGCCCCCGGCGTCGAATGAAACGGCTATCGTCAACGTGGAAGGGCCGGTCGCGGCGAAAGAATTCAAGCTCGGGCCGCTTAGTTGGACGTTCGGGGCGGGCGCGCCGACAAGCAAGTGTTTGACCGGCTCGCTCTATAGCCGGACGGATGGCGCAGCCGGGACGACGCTCTACGTCTGTGAAGGTGAGAGGTGGGTGGCTAAATAAGTATCCTGACCCGCCGCCCGGCTGCCGCCCCTCGCGGTAAGATGTAGAAGACGCGAATAATTGATTCGCCCGATCCTCGCCGCACAGTCCGGAGCCTGTCGGCGAGCCGGGGAATTTGGTTCTCGGGGCAAGTGTATCTGATCCGCCATTGAGCGCCGGCAACTCATTTTTAAAGTGCCTGCGGCCGCTTTGTTCTCCGGTTCGGAGTGTTTTAAGGTAGGAGCATGAGCAGCGTTAAGTGGCAGGCGGCGTCTTTAGAGCGGATCAGCGTGATCGCTCCGGTCAGGAATGAAGAGGGCAGCATTGCTCTACTGCTTCAAGGCATACTCAAACAGACGCTCCGGCCGGACGAAATAGTCATCACCGACGGAGGCTCAAGCGACCGCACGAAAGAGATTATCCGGGAGCACCAGGCTTCATACCCCATCCCCATCGTACTGATCGAAACCGACCACGCACTTCCGGGGCGCGGCAGAAATCTGGCGATTGAGCGAGCCGCGCACGAGTGGATCGCCAGCCTCGACGGCGGCATTCGCCCGCGTCCCGATTGGCTTGAGCAACTGGTGGCAACGGCGCGTCGCGAACCTCAGGCGGAAATTGTTTATGGCGTGGCCGAGCCGCTGACGGACACTTATTTCACGGAATGCGCGGCGATCAGTTACGTGCCGGGCGGTCGTTTGACGCAATTCATCGCCTCGTGCCTGCTGCGCCGTTCGGCGTGGGCAGCGGCCGGCGGGTTTCGCGAAGACCTGCGTTCGGGTGAAGACCTGCTCTTTTTTCGCGGTCTGGATGCGGCCGGGATCAAGGCTGCCGGTTGCGCCGATGCGGTCGTCGTCTGGGAGTTGCGCCCGACGCTGGCCCGCACCTTCCGACGCTTCAACGTCTACTCGCGAAACGGGATGGTGGCCGGCCTCGGGCGCGAGTGGCAATTCAACCTGGCGCGTCTGTATCTCGTCCTGATGCTGCTGCTCGTGGCGGGCTTCTTCGCGTGGCCGTTTCTGTTGCTGCCGCCGCTCATCTTATTATTGCGGACTGAACGACGCATCTGGGGCTGGTACCGGGTTCAGGCCCCGGAACGCCTCTGGCGCGAGTTGCTCAACCCGCGCCGCGTCCTGACGGTCGCGTGGATCAGCCTGGCGATTGATGTCGCCACGTTTTACGGAGTAGGGCAGTGGCTCGTGCGCGGACGCTCGACGCCGATCAAAGAGTTGCGGCCGAGCAATAACGGCACATCCGTTTGAAGAAGGTATATGCGGTTAAAATTACTTGAAGTGTTGGGCTGCCCGAAGTGTGGGGGCGGCCTGAATTGCACGGCCACGGCGCAAGAGGCCGACGGAGAGATCGTCACGGGCAGCCTCGGCTGCGAGGCGTGCGGCGAAACCTACCCGATAGAGTCGAGCATCCCCCGCTTCGTGCCGCGCGACAACTACGCGAACTCGTTCGGCTACCAGTGGAATCGCTTCCGCCTGGAGCAGATCGACTCGAACAACGGCACCAACCTTTCGGCGGCGAGGTTCTTTGCCGAGACCGGTTGGACGCCCGAGTGGCTGCGGGGCAAGTGGGTGCTCGACGCGGGCTGCGGCGCGGGCCGCTTCCTCGACGTGGCATCGCAGACGGGCTGCGAGGTGGTCGGTCTCGACATCAGCAGCGCGATAGACGCCGCGCGAGCCAATCTCGCCGGGCGCGAAAACGTCCACTTCGTGCAGGCCAGCATCTACGAGTTGCCCTTTCGCAGGGAAGCCTTCGACGCCTGCTACTGCATCGGCGTCGTGCAGCACACGCCCGACCCGCAGAAGACGATGGAGACGCTGCCCCGCGTGCTCAAGAGCGGCGGGCGCATCGCCATCACCGCCTACGAGCGCAAACCGTGGACGCTGCTCTACGGCAAATACCTGGCGCGGCCTCTGACGAAGCGGATGGATAAGCAGAGGCTGCTCGCGCGGCTCAAAGGCGCGATGCCGGTGCTGTTTCCTCTGACCGATGTGCTGTTCCGCCTG
>DATCWB010000566.1:0-11989 GCA_036566625.1 Pyrinomonadaceae bacterium | reverse complement strand
ATCTCGGGCGAAGGCGTCTCGCCCGCGGCGAGCGCGGCGGCGAGCGGGTCGCCGCCGGGAAGTGCCGCCGCCACCTCTAAGGCCGAGGCGGGACGCGCGCCCGGTTCAGCCTCAAGGCAGCGAAGTATGACGCGCTCGACGAGCGGGTCGAGATCGTGGATCAGTTTGGAGGGGCTGGTCGGCGCGGTGTCGCTGCGGCGCAGGCGCAGCATGTCGTTGAGGTTCGACGCCTCGAAGACCCTTTTTCCGGTGAAGACTTCATAGAGCACGAGGCCGAGCGAATAGATGTCGCTGGCAACCGTCAACTCGCGCCCGCTCAGTTGTTCGGGCGACATGTAGGCGGGCGTGCCCACGGCCTCGCGCGCGCCGTGCAGACTTTCGGTGAGGGCGGCGATGCCGAAATCTGTGATGCGCACGTCGCCGCGCTCGTCGAGCATGATGTTGGCGGGCTTGAGATCGCGGTGGAGCACGCCCCGGTCGTGAATGGCGGCGAGGCCGCCGCAGAGTTGGCGCGCGACCTCGACGGCCTTATCGTGCGGCAGACGGTTGATGCGTTTCAGCAGCGAGGCGAGTTCTTCGCCGCGCACAAACTCCATCGAGATGAAATGCTGGCCTTCGTACTCGCCCACGTCGTAGACGCGGCAGACGTGGCGGTGCGAAATCTGGCGCGCGACGCTGACCTCGCTGTAGAAGCGCGCGAGCGCCGAAGCCCCATCGGCCGAGAGTTGTTCGGGAAGGAACTTGAGCGCGACCGGCTGTTTGAGTTTGAGGTCGTCGGCGCGATAGACCTCGCCCATGCCGCCGCGCCCGAGCAGTCCGATGATGCGATAACGTTCGGCGAGCACTTCGCCGGGGATGAAGCGCGCGTCGTCAATCGAGCCGGAAGCGGAATGAGTTTGCGCACGCTTCGACGAATCTTTTTTCCCATCCACCACGGCCGCGCCCGGTGCGGACGCTGCGGGCGCACCCGTGATGAGCCTCGCGGCCACGCCGAACACGGGCGTCTCGATGAAGTCTTCGGCCTGCCGGTCGAAGCCGAGCATCTTCTCGACCTCCCGGCGCAACGCTTCGTCGCCCGCGCAAGCCTCGGCGAGAAAGGCGGCGCGCTCGCCCGCGTCCTCGCGTTCGAGCGCGGCCTCGAACAGTTCGTCAATTTGTCGCCAGCGGTCTGGTCTCATCGCCGCCCCCTTCAGCGAGCGCGCGATAGAGCCACGCCTTCGCGCGTCGCCACTCGCGTCTGACGGTCGTCGGAGAAATCCGCAACACTTCCGCCGTCTCTTCTATTCCCAGCCCCGCGAAGTAGCGCAGTTCGACGATCCTGCCCTTCTGCGGGTCGAAGGCTTCGAGCGCGCGGAGCGCTTCCTCCAGCGCGAGGAAATCCGTCGCCTGCCCGCCGGCCAGCACCGCCGCTTCGTCGAGCGAAACGTGAATCGCGCCGCCGCCGCGTTTGTCGCGCGCGTTTGCCCGCGCGTGATCGATCAGGATGTGGCGCATCACCTGCGCGCAGACGGCGTAGAAGTGAGCGCGATCCTGCCAGCTAAAATTTTCCTGACCGGAGATCCGTATGAACGCCTCGTTGACGAGCGCGGTGGCCTGCAAGGTGTGGTCGCCGCGCTCGCGGCTCATCTGGCGACGGGCGATGCGGCGCAGTTCGGCATAGACGAGCGGGGTCAGTTTGTCGAGCGCGGCGCGGTCGCCCCTCCCCCAGTCGGCCAGCAGGCCGGTGATCTCCTGTTTCGAGATTGTCGTCATTATTGCGGGCTAGCGCGCGCGCCCGGCGTGTCGAATGCAAAAGCGGGCGGATTGTAGCACTCAAAAAATTTTGTGGAAGAAATTTTTCAAATTTTCCAAAGGGGGTGGACACTTTTCGCCCCGCTTGTCGCTTCCTCAAGTGAAGGCGGAAATAGACGGACGGACAGAGACGAGGGCGCGACCGCCGGAATGTCCCGTTGCGCGCTTCAACAAAAAATTTGTCGGACGGAGGAAACACTCATGCGAACTGCAAACACGGAAAAGTACGCTGAAGCGCGGATGCTTTGCGCCATCACCCTGACCTGCTACGTGACGACGCTGGCCGGGTTGCTCGTCCTCGGCTATTCGGTGTTTTCGCTCGCCACTCGCGCGCTCAACGAAAACATCTTCGCCGTTTATTCACGCCAGATTTTTTAGCCGCACGGACTGCGCTTGCGCGTGCGCGCGGCAACTGCTGTTGATTATGAAGGAGAAAGGCGACTGGAAGATCGTGTTGGTTCAGAACACGCTCGTCGCCGAACAGCCGCGCCTGACAGGCCAATCGCGTTAATGATTTCAAGTTGATGATTTCAAGTTGATAATTTCAATCGGTTCAAGCCGGAGGAGAGGCCCATGAACATATCGCAGAGCAGCAAGCGTCGCCGCGTGATCGCGGGCGTGAGTTTGATCGGACTGTCGATCACCTTCCTGTCGGACACGTTGTTGGGATTGATGACCGAACCGGATTCGCCGTCACAGGCGATGATAGCGTCGGTGGGATTCGTGGCCGTGTTGAATGCGGTGTTGATGGCCGCCGCCGTTTTGGGGCTGTCGCAACTGCTTCGTGCGAGCGCAGACCGCGTGGGCTTGCTGGGCGCGGCCTTCGTGCTCGTCGGCTGGGCGGTCTCTACGCGAATCTCGGCTGTGATCCAACTCCACTTGTTGCTGCGTGCGGGCGTGGAAGGCGTCCCGGCCAACGCGCTTGAGTCGGTCTTCAAATCCGCGCCGTCCGTGTGGGTGAGCTTTTTTCCCGTCGGACTGTTCTTTCCGCTCGGACTCATCACGCTTGGCCTCGCGCTGTTCTGGCAGCGTCCCGTGAACCGCTGGTTCGGGCTGCTGCTCGCGCTCGGCGGCGCGCTCTTCCCGCTCGGTCGTGCGGTCGGAATCGAGTACGCGATCATCGCCTGCAACATTGTGCTGGCGTCTGCGTTCGCTGCGATTGGCTGGCAGGTTCTGACCCGCCCCGAAGTGTGGGAGACGACTGAGAGCGGAGTTGAAACCGTGAATGAGACTTTGTTGAGCGAGTTGCGGGCGGGCGCGTGACGCGTTTACACGCGGTCGGATTCAAATGCAAACTCGTCGTCGCTTAAATTGATTCGCTCCGGGATGGCTCCCAACTCGACATTGTACGCCGCGCGGATCGCCTCTTTCGGGGCGGGCTGAGGCCACAGCGGAATCCGCGCGCTCAGTTTATGACTCGCCACACACGCGCGAAAATATTTTTCGTGTTCCCACTCCACTTCGGCCATGGCGAGCAGGCATTCCACAAAATCCGTGTGGCCTGAGCGCAAAGCGTGCCGCGCCGCCACCTCATACTCGCCGATGTTGCGGCTCTCAAGTTTGCCCGCCCCGTACATCGGCAGCAGCCACCCGGTTACGTGACACATCGCGCCGAGCGTCCGCCCGACGACGCGAGCGCGAAACTCACGCGCGCAGTTCGGCTTCGCGCCGACCTGTTCGAGCATCCGGCCGAGCAGACGCCTGTGATGCCATTCCTCTTCCTCGATCTGACGGATGCGCGCCCGCGTCGCTTCATCCTTCACCGAATGCCAGTGGCCCCGGTAGGCGTACGCCGCCGCCAATTCGCCTGAGTAGGCGAGCCGTAGGATTTTGATAAGCTCATCTAAGTGAGAGGTCATCCGCCCTCGATTGTAGGGGCGGCGGGTGAGGGATGCAACCGCGTTTTTTTGTACCCCGCAAGCTGACGCCGTCCGGCGAGGCATCGGGCGAGCGATATCGCCGCTTGTCTCTCGTGCCCGGCGGCTGACGAAGAAGACGGCCACGGCGATGCGACCCGCTCGATTCGTCGCATCGCCGTGGCCGTCGGAGTTCGTTCCCTCAACTGCCCGCGAAATCATTTCCCGGCCGCGTGACCGGTCACAAAGATTTCATGTCGATGACGAAGCGGTAGCGCACATCGCCTTTGATCGTGCGCTCGTAAGCCTCGTTGATGTTCTGGATGGGAATCACTTCCACGTCCGAAGAGACGTTGTGCTCGGCGCAGTAGTCGAGCATCTCCTGCGTCTCGCGGATGCCGCCGATCATCGAGCCGGCGAGTTTTCTCCCGTTCGTGATCAGCGAGAAAGCGTGCACCTCGGCGGGCTTTTCGGGCGCGCCCACAAGCACCATCGTCCCGTCGCGTCGCAGCAGGTTGAGATACATGTTGAGATCGTGTGAGGCGGAAACGGTGTCGAGGATAAAGTGAAATTTGCCCGCGAGCGGTTCGAGGTTTTGCGGGTCTTTCGTCACGACGAAGTGGTGCGCGCCGAGGCGTCGTGCGTCTTCCTCTTTCGACTGCGAAGTGCTGAAGACCGTGACCTCCGCGCCCATCGAGGCGGCGAGCTTGACGCCCATGTGCCCGAGGCCGCCGAGGCCGACGACGCCGACGCGCTGCCCCGCGCCGACGTTGAAACGGCGCAGCGGCGAATACGTGGTGATCCCGGCGCAGAGCAGCGGGGCAGCTCTTTCCGGCGGCAGGCCCGTGGGAATCTTCAACGTGTAGTTTTCGTCAACGACGATCTGATTTGAATAGCCCCCGTAGGTCGGCGTCTGCTCGTCCATCTCGGTCCCGTTGTAGGTGGGGACGAGGTGATTCTGGCAATGTTGCTCCTCACCTTCCCCGCAATTTTCGCAAGTGCGGCAAGACTCCACGAAACAGCCGACGCCCGCCAGGTCGCCTTCCTTGAAACGCGTGACCTCCGCGCCGACGCGCGCGACGCGCCCGACGATCTCGTGGCCGGGAACCATCGGATAGATCGAATTGTCCCACTCGTTGCGCGCCTGGTGGATGTCGGAGTGGCAGACTCCGCAGTAGAGTATTTCGATGAGTACGTCGTGCGCGCCGGGTTCGCGCCGCTCGAAGCTGAACGGTGCGAGGGACGCGCTTGCCCCTTCGGTTGCGTATCCGCGTGTCTTTAGCATTGTATGATTCTCTTCCTTCTTTTCGATTCAGACCATTGTAGTGTTCGCAGGCGAGTTTACCGAAACGCGCTCTTTCTGTTTCCGTCTCGCGCGCGTTTCAGCCAGCTTCCGAGTTTTAGCAACCACAGTTGTCATTTTCTTCACCGCGATGCCACTATTCATCTCCGCAGGCATTCGGCGCGGGAATTCGAGGCGTCCATACACGCGTCGGCGCGTGCGCCCATCTACCATCTTGTCGCTATCGGGTAAGCCGTGATAAGTTCTCATCAAAAGAAGCTCACGAGACATATTTGGGGAAGGAAGCAAGGCCGATGGGTGAGATGCAGCCGGACAATCGCACGGTTCTCGTCGTGGACGATTCGGGCGACATTCGCGAGTTGATGCGGATGATGTTGCAAATGAGAAATTGTTTGGTCGTCGAGGCCGTCAACGGGCAGGAAGCCGTGGAACTCGCGCCACAGGTGCGCCCGAATTTGATCTTGATGGACTTGAGCATGCCCGTGCTCGACGGCTACGAGGCCACCCGCCAAATCAAAGCTCAAAGCAGAACACAGAATATCCCCATCGTGGCCGTGTCGGCCTTCTGCGACGTGGAGAACCGGCACAAGGCCGTCGCCGCCGGTTGCGTCGAATGCGTCAGCAAGCCGATTGACTTCGCCGTCATCGGCGACGTGGTGAAACGCTACCTGCAAGCCTGAAGACCGACGGCTTCCCCAAACGCTCGACGGGCGCAAGAAGCCCCGAAGGTCAAACCTACTTACGACTCGTAACCCCGGCCAGCCCCACGATCACCGCGACGAACTCCGGCGGATTGATCGGCTTCGCCACATGAACCTGAAAGCCCGCCATTAACGCACGCATCCGGTCGTCTTCCTGCGCGTAAGCGGTCAGCGCGACGGCGGGAATCCTGCCTCCCTCTTCCGGACTGAGCGCGCGCACGCTGCGCAGCAGCGCGTAGCCGTCCTCTTGCGGCATGCCGATGTCCGAGACCAGAATGTCCGGCCTGAACTCTTTCAACGCGGTCATCGCCTCGGAGGCCGACGCCGCCGCACGCACCTTCGCGCCGCTCTGCTCCATGATCGTCTTGAGCAACAGACGCGCATCGGCTTCGTCGTCCACGATCAGCACGCGCAAATCCGCCAGATGCGAGACGGGACTGACCGCCGCCGCGACCTCGGCGAGCGACGCCGAGAGTTTTTGTGATTCCGCCACGGCGTCCCGGTCGCCGTCGGCGGCGGGCAGTTCGATGATGAAGGTCGCCCCCTGCCCCTCGCCCGCGCTCTCGGCCACGACCGTTCCGCCGTGAATTTCGACGAGGTGGCGCACGATGGCGAGGCCGAGGCCGAGGCCGCCGTGCGCGCGCGTGATCGTGCCGTCGGCCTGCCGGAAGCGGTCGAAGACGTAGGGGAGAAAATCGCTGCTGATTCCCTGCCCCGTGTCCGCGACGGCGATCCGCACATGCGATTCATTGCGACTCAAACTCACCGCGACCTCGCCGCCCGAGGGCGTAAACTTGACGGCGTTCGCCAGCAGATTCCACATCACCTGCTGGAGACGCGCAGGGTCGCCCCACACCGCCGCGAGGCCGACGCCCGGCGCTGTTTCCGATTTGAGCATGATGCCCTTCGTCGCCGCCGCCGGGCGCACCGAATCCAACGCCGCCTCGACAATCGCGCCCAGCTCGACGGGTCGCGCATCGAGCGCGACCTTGCCCGTGATGATGCGCGAAACGTCGAGGAGGTCTTCGATGATCTGCGTCTGCGCCAGCGCGTTGCGCTCAATGGTTTCAATGGCACGCGCCGTCGTCGCCTGATCAAAGTCGCCGGTGCGCAACATGCTCGACCAGCCGACGATGGCCGTGAGCGGCGTGCGCAGTTCGTGCGAGACGGTGGCGAGAAACTCGTCTTTGAGACGGTTGGCCGTTTCCGCCTCGGTGCGCAAACGCTGCTCGGTCTCGTAGAGGCGTGCGCGCTCCAACGCCTGCGCGCACTGTTGCGCGAGCGCGAGCATGAAGGCGCGGTCGTCTTCCCCGAACTTCTGCGCGCGCGGAAAGCTCAAGCCCATCGCGCCGATGGTGCGGCCTTTCACGTCGAGCGGCAGGGCGACGAGCGCGTGGCTGCCCGTGACAGATGCGAGCGGACCGAGCATCGGGTAACGTTCGTTCGAGCTGTTGATCGACTCGATGAGCACCGGCAGTTTTTCCCGCACGGCGTCGGCGAGCGGGACGGGCGTTTCCAGCGCGAAGTGTTTCCACCCCTCGATCACCTCCTGCGGGAATCCCACCGTCGCCACGATCTCCAGTTCCACGCTCGCTTCATCCAGCAATACCACCGTGCCCGCGTGCGCGTTCAGCGAACTGATGCCCTGCTCGATGACGGCGGTGGCGACCTGCTGCGGCGTCAACGCCTGCGAGAGCGCGGTGGAGACGGCTTGCAGGCGCGCGAGGCGGTCTGAGGTTCGTTCGGCCGCTTCCCTCGTCTGCCGCTCGGCGCGGTAGAGACGCGCGTTTTCGACGGCCAAGGCCGCACGGCGCGCGAGGTCTTCGGCGTGTGCGAGGTCTTCGGCCGTGTGTCGGCGACTCGTCTCAGTGTTGACGAACGTGATGACGCCGAGCACCCTTTCGCGCATCTTGAGCGGCACGAGCATGACCGAGCGGAAGCCGATCTGCCGCATGATCTCCAAATGCTTTTCGTCGCGCGCGCCCGCGACGAGAAGTTCGTCGGGAATGTCCGGGTAGAACTCAGACTCGCCGGTGCGCAAAACGTGATACAGCCCTTGCGGTTCGGTCGGGTCGGGCGGGTAGAGTTGGTAAATTTCGTGCGCCCACTCGATCTTCTCCGGGTCAACGTGTGCGACGACGAGACGGCGCAGCGTGCCTTCCTCGTCCGCCATGTCAATGCCGCACCAGTCGGCAAACTGCGGGATGGCGAGGCGCGCGACCGTGGCAAGCGTCGTCTCGTAGTCGAGCGAGGAGGAGAGCGCGGTGCTCGCTTCGGCGAGGAAATATTCGTTGGCCTCCTGCCGCATGCGCTCGCTGATGTCCATCGTCACGCCGCGCATGCCGACGGGTCGCCCGGCCTCATCCGCGATGACCGACGACTGCGACTCTACCCAGACGATGCGCCCGTTCTTTGCCACCCAGCGAAACCTGCTTGTGCCCACCTTGCCGCTCGTGAAGATGGCCGTCGCCTCGCGCCCGGCGCGCTCGCGGTCGT
Organism: Pyrinomonadaceae bacterium; assembly: GCA_036566625.1. Classification (GTDB taxonomy): domain Bacteria; phylum Acidobacteriota; class Blastocatellia; order Pyrinomonadales; family Pyrinomonadaceae; genus JAIVJZ01. The sequence continues at coordinate 3,842 of DATCWB010000566.1, read as the reverse complement.
CTTCGTGGACGATGGAGAGCCAGAAATTAGGCGTGGCGAGCCATTCCTCGACCGTGTAGCCGAGCATCGTCTCCACGTAATCGCTAACGAAGTTGATGCGCTGGCTCGATTCGTCCGGCAGGCCCCATGCCTCCCACACCACCCCCGGCACGTTCGCGACCATCGCCTGCAAATTACGCCTCTGACTTTCGAGCAAAGACGCCAGGCGCATCTTTTCCGCTTCCGCACGCTTGCGCTCCGTCACATCACGCGCCACGCCCTCAATCGCGGCGGGCTGGTCGCCGAGGTAGGAAACTCTGGTGCTGACTTCAAGCGTCAGCCGGCGGCCGTCTTTCGTCATGATGTCTATTTCATAGACGGTCGCCCCCGTGTCCTGGAGTTTACGCTCCAACATCTGCTTCGCGCGCTCAAGATGCTCCGGCACGACGACCTGCGAGATGTTCAGGCCGCCGAGAATCTCTTCGCGCGTGTAGCCGGTGATCTCCGCCCCGGCGCGGTTGATCGAGAGGTAATTGCCCTGTAGGTCGTGCGCGTAGATGATGTCGTTGGCGTTCTCCAGGAGGCTTCGGTAACGCTCCTCGCTGAGACGCAGAGACTCCTCGGCCTGTCTGCGGGCGGTGATGTCCGTGTCGGAACCCGTCAGCCTGTAAGCCTTCCCCGCAGCGTCTCTGAGCGCAATCCCCTGCGCCAGAAACCAGAGATAGCGGCCATCTTTATGGCGGCGGCGCACTTCAATCTCGTATCGCGGAACTTCGCCTGTGACGTGCGCCCTCGTGGACGCGATGACCTTATCTTTATCGTCCGGATGGACGAGTTGACACCAGGCGTCGAGGTCGTTTTCCAGTTCGTCGTCCGTGTAACCGAGCAACGCTTTGAGGTTCGGGGACAAATAAAGATCGTCGGTTTCGAGGTCTAAGTCCCAGATGCCGACGCGCCCCGACTCGGCCGCGCGCTGGTAGCGCGACTCGCTTTCACGTACGGATTCCTCGGCATGTTTGCGTTCCGTGACGTTGCGCGCCACGCACACGTGCAGGCCGGGCATGACGTGCGCCCGCGCGCTCCATTCCAATTCAACTACGCTGCCATCGGCGGCACGCATCGGGAAGTTGCCGGCGAAGACGCCCGTCTCGCTCAAAGCGTCGAAGGCGCGCCGCGCTTCCTCTTCCCTTTCGGGAAGCATGAACTCGCTGAAGTGCGCGCCGACGAGTCGCTCGCGCCGCGCGCCGAGGATGCGGCAAAGGCTCTCGTTTACGTCAACGAAGTGCCCGCCTATGTCCACCACAATGATGCCGTCGAGCGTGGTCTCGAAGAGCGCTCGGTAACGCGCCTCGCTCTCGCGCAAGCCCTCTTCAGCCATGACGCGCGCCGTGATGTCCTCGTGCATCAGCACGACTTCGCGCACGCGCCCGGCCTCGTCTTTGATCGGGTAAGCGACGGCCTTCGTCCAACGACGCGGCTCGGCATGACGTGTGATGTGTGGGATGGTCGCGTCAGGGTCGTATAAGACCGGAGGCATCTCGACGGCCTCTCCGGCAAAAGCGCGCCGGATGTACGGCATGATGCCATTCTCGACGAGTTGCTCGTCTTCGAGGATGTTGTAGCCTTCGAGTTGTTCCAGCGTCACGCCCCACAACTCTTCCCAGGCGCGGTTGACACGTAGGATGCGCCCTTCGGGCGACATGATCTGGATGCTGAGCGGCGACTGTTCGAGGATGGCGCGGAAGCGGTCGTCGGTGGGCGATTCAATTGTGCTGTCTTTGATAACCATGAGGATTCTGCAATCACCCGGACACGAAGCGCGGAGACCACCCGCCCATCACAGTCAACCCACGCCGGAATGCTTTATGCCTACTCACACACTACGCATCAATTATCATTGCCCTACAACACTTCGTTACATTCTAGTCCAAGTTTGCAGTTGGAGCTAGACAAGCCGCGGAAAGCCCTTTGTTAAAGCCCTTGATTTCAGTGGGCGCGAGCATGCTTGCGATATTTCCTCCAAGGCTTAATTCCCTGTCCTGCCCAAAGTTTTCCGCTTACGAATTGAAACATATCTATTGACATCTATCGGCATTCGCTGTAAAAGACGCTTTCTCGCTTTATTCAACGCTTACGAGGTGTAATGATGGCAATCGTCAAACAGCACGATGAAACCTTAACCCTGACTGCCGCGCAGGAAATGCTCGGCGTTTCCCGCACCACGCTCTGGCGCATCATCCGTTCCTACCAAATCCAGACACTGACTGACGTGCTGGACACACGCATCAAGCTGGTTAAAAAGTGTGACATCGAACGCGTGCTGGCAGATGCCGAAAAAGTGCGCAGAGGAATCGCAGCATGATCACCATCGCCATCGCCAATCAAAAGGGCGGCGTCGGCAAGACCACCGTCTGCCGCGAACTGTCCGCCTGTTGTGCGCTCAGAGGCTATCAAACCTTGACGATAGACGCCGATCCGCAGGGAAATTTAACTTCCTCGTGGGTTGATTCGGATGTCTACGAAGCGACTCTTTCTCACGTCCTGATAGAACCCGAATCTACTACGGGCGTGAAGGTTGAACCGCTTCCTCTCGATGATGCCATCCTGGAAAGCCCCGTCGAAGGTCTCGACTTGGTTCCGGCCGATATTCGCCTCGCCAGATTCGAGATGCAGCCCGACTATTTAACGCACCGTCTCAGAAATCAACTCCAGGAGCACGGCAAAGGCTACGATCTGGTCTTCATTGACTGCCCGCCACAACTCGGAAAGCTTTTGACTGCCGCACTTTACGCTTCCGACTTCGTCATCGTCCCTTGCGCCTCCGACGCCATGGGCTTGCAGGGTCTCTCGGATTTGGCCTTCACCATCGAGCAGGTTCGTAAAAACGTCAATTCCGGCCTTCAAATGTTGGGCGCGGTGATAAATCTCTATAAACCACAGCGCAATTTGTCGGCCGAATCCCGGAGTGCGGTGGAGGCCGCAATCGGTCTTGTCGGCCACGTTTTCGACACTAACTTACATGACTACTCTAAAGTGGCCGAAGCTCCTTCACAGAAATTACCGGCCGTCCTGTACGCAAAGTCACACCGCGCGTCCGATCAGCTTTGGAGTCTGACCGAAGAGGTTTTAGAGCGGCTGCAAATGTCGCGACAGAAGATTTCCGCAGTCAAGTGAGGTGATCAATGGGAGAGACTAAACCTAAAGCTTCCAGTTCTTTACGCAGCCCGCAGCCGAAAAAGAAACTCGGTTTGTCTGTGCCGACGGCGTTGCGCTTACCACACGATGATTTAATAAAACCCGAAGAGATTCAGACCCCTGTCACCCCCGTCACCCGTGTGCCCCCTGTCACCCCTGTCACCCCTGTCACGGGGGTGACAGGGGTGACAGGGGATGCGGCTCCCAAAAAGGATTTTACGCGGGTCGCCAACTCAGTGGTGCGCGACGCGATTCCCGCCGGACTCTTTACCGGCAAAGGCAAACAACTCTATGACTATCTCTATTCTCAAACTCGCGGAGCAATCGTTCCAAAGCGCTCGGAACGCATCCCTACGGACAAAGTGATGCGCGGAGCCGGCATGACGCGCCACACCTATCGGGCACATCTCCAACGGCTCGTTTTGTCTGGATTAGTAAATGTAGAAGAGAAGGGAGGCGAGCACGGGGGCAACCTTTTTACCGTTAATTTACCGGAAGAAGTGGGTATCGAGAGGGGTGACAGGGGTGACAGGGGTGACAGGGGTGTGACAGTGCAAGATCTACACATGGTACAGGGGTCAGAACCTGACAGGGGTGACAGGGGTCTATCTGTTGAGAACACAGATATTTATGACACGCCTAAGACTTCTTTTAAGACTATAGAAAAA
>DATCWB010000565.1:0-3999 GCA_036566625.1 Pyrinomonadaceae bacterium | reverse complement strand
GCGCTCCAAATTGTCGCGAACAAAGTTGAGATCGAGCATTTGTGCTGTCCTTTAAACGTGTGGTATGAAGTTGTCTCTACTAAAGCCAGTGCCGTTTGATGAAAGGGGTCACGCTAGCCGACCGTCGGCGAGCGTGTCAAGCGGCCGCCTTGTTTGCGCCGTCGCCTCCGGCGACGACGTAGACGAACGGCGAATTTGAAATTTACGGCAAGGGGAGTCCACACGATATGGCACAGAAGATTCGCAAGGCGGTGTTTCCCGCGGCGGGCCTCGGCACGCGCTTTCTGCCCGCGACGAAGGCGTCGCCGAAGGAGATGCTCGCGCTCGTCGATAAGCCGCTCATCCAGTACGGCGTCGAAGAGGCGGTCGCGTCGGGCGTCGAGTCGATTCTCATCATCACGGGGCGCGGCAAAAACGCCATCGAAGACCACTTCGACATCTCCTACGAACTCGAACAGACCTTGCGCGAACGCGGGAAGGACAAGCTGTTCGACGTGGCGCGCTCCGTCTCGGAACTCGCGCGCATCAGCTACGTCCGCCAGAAGGAAGCCCTCGGACTCGGCCACGCCATCCTACAGGCGCGCGATTTCGTCGCCGGCGAACCCTTCGCCGTCATACTCCCGGACGACATCATGGACTGCGAAACTCCCGCCATCGAACAGATGCTCAAGGTTTACCAGGAGTACGACGCGCCCGTCATCGGCACGATGCAGGTTGAGGGTGAAGCCATTTCGCGTTTCGGCGCGATTGACGCGGAAGAGATCGCCGAGGGCGTCTACAAGATCAGAGACATGGTGGAGAAGCCGCCCTTCGCCGAAGCGCCATCCGACCTGGCGATCATCGGACGTTACATCCTGACGCCCGACATCTTCGACGAAATCGAACGCACCGAACGCGGCGCGGGCGGCGAGATACAGATCACGGATGCCATGCGTTCTCTGCTCAAGCGCAGACCCTTCTACGCCGTGCGCTTCGAGGGCGTGCGCCACGATGCCGGCGACAAACTCGGCTTCCTCATCGCGACCGTCGAGTTCGCCTTGAAGCGCCCGGACCTCGCGCCGGAGTTCAAGGAGTATCTGCGTTCGTTGGATTTGAACAAATAAGCGTGGACGCACGGCGGCGTCTGCTTTATGACGGAGGAGGAAATTTTGGGCGACGCAACTAAACTTTTCGACGGGCGGGCGGCAATTGTGACCGGGGCGACGCGCGGCATCGGACGCGCCATCGCGCTTGAACTGGCAAGGCGCGGCGCTGACGTTGCGTTCAACTACGCGAAGAGCGCGGAGGCCGCCGAAGAGTTGCGCGCCGAGATCGAGTCGCTCGGCGTGAAGGCGCTGGCGACGCAGTGTGATGTGGCGCAGACGGAGGCTGTGGCCGAAATGGTCAAGCAGACCAAAGATGCGTTCGGGCGCATAGATTTTCTCGTCAACAACGCGGGCGTCACGCGCGATAACCTGATCCTGCGTATGAAGGAAGCCGATTGGGACGCCGTTGTGGACACGAATTTGAAAGGCCCCTGGAACTTCGCGCGCGCCGCGCTGCGCGTGATGCTCAGGCAGGAAGAGGGCGGCTCGGTCTTGAACATCTCCTCGATTAGCGGGTTGGTCGGGATGGCCGGACAATCGAATTACTCTGCGTCGAAGGCGGGGCTGGTGGGTTTGACGAAGGCACTGGCGAAAGAGGTGGCGAGCCGCAAGGTGACGGTCAATGCGCTCGCGCTCGGACTCGTCGCCACAGACATGTCGGGCGCGCTCGACGACGCCTACAAGACGAAGCTGCTCGAACAGATTCCGCTCGGACGCTTCGCCGAGACGCAGGAAGTCGCCGAGATCGCGTGTTTTCTGGTCTCACCGGCGGCGCGTTACATCACGGGACAGGTGATTCAGGTGGACGGCGGGTTGGCAATGTGAGACGGTCGCTTGTGAAGGGGAGTTCGCGAGTAGTGGGAAAAGTTATCGTCGAACCGTCGATTGCCGAAAATTGATTGCTGCAAAGAGAAGCAGCCTCGTTAGTTTGGGGACTAACGAGGCTGAAATTTTTGGGCAGGCTCGGAGATTCAGGGTGGCGTTGACTTGGGCGCTGGAGATCGTCGCTTACGGGCGATCCGGCATGTTGGTCGGCTGCGTTGGTACGGGCGAGTTAAAATTGCAAGGCTCGGAAAAAAGAATGTTTCGTCAAACTGGCCTCTTCCGTCCAGTAGCATCTGGCCTGGAGTCTTCTGCTTTCAAAAATCTCGAAGGGCAATTTCTTTCAAGAACTTTGTTATAAAACTTACTGCCCTCCGACGTGTGTGAAATTACACTAAACCTTTGCGAGATGTCAACAATAAAATGCAAAAAAATGACAATTTCGTGACAAGGAGATTCGGGTTGAGAGCTAAGTGTTGATAATAAAGAGCAAGAGGTATATTCGGTAAAGAAAAAAGTTTTGAAATTTGTGCTCAGGAAAAGCTGTTGCGGCTGGTAGGAGCGGTCAGTTGTGGCTCTTTTGTGTCGGAAGCTGCCGGGCGGCTGTACAAATCCGGCTCTCCGGCGGGGCGCGTGCGCCAGCGTTTGTGAATCCAGAGCCACTGTTCCGGGTAGGCGCGGATCATGCGTTCGATGGCGGCGGCGAAGTTTGCCGTGTTTGTCTCGATGTCGCGTTTATCGTCGCCGGTGCGGACTAATTCGACGGGTGGGTCGCCATGAAAGAAGAAACGGCCGCGCTCTTTGTCCCACACGGCGCAGGTGGGGATGACGAGCGCGTCTGTCCGCAACGCGAGCGTGGCGACGCCGGAAGTGGTGCAGGCCAGATGGCCGAAGAAGGGGACGAAGACGCCTTCGTTCGGGTGCGTGTTGAGATCAGCGAGGATGCCGAGCGTGCCACCGTCGCGCAGGACGCGTAGAGCCTGGCGGGCGGCCATTTTCTTATTGATGGCCGTGTTGCCGTAGCGCGTGCGGATGCCCTCTATGAACTCCTCGACGCGCGCGTTGTCTATCGGGCGCACGAGAAAACTGATCGGGTATTCGAGGGCAGACCAGGCGAAACTGAGAAACTCCCACGCGCCCAGATGAGCCGTCAGGAAGATGACGCCGCGCCCCTGCCCCTCGGCCTCGCGCAAATGTCTGAGGCCAACCTGATCGTACTCGACCAGCTTGCGCAAGCTTTCCGGGGTCGCGCGCGGAAACTGGCTGAACTCGCCGAGCAGGCGTCCCAGATTGTCGAAAGACGCGCACAGCATCTTCGCACGCTCGCGCTCGCTCATTTCGGGGAAGGCGAGTTTGAGGTTGATTTGGCCGGTGCGACGCAGGCCGCCCGCGAACTTGTGCGCGAGCCTGCCGGCCGCGCGACCCGTAGCCACCGCCGCCGGGCGCGGCAATAGTCCGAGGCCGCCGAGCAGGGCGCGCGTGACCGCGTATTCTAAAGTCGTCTGAAATTTTCCGTGTTTACTCATTGACCAACACCCGACGAGGCGCGACAGTGTAGCGCGCCCTCGCCGCGACTGGCAAACGGCCGTTTTTGCGTCGCCGCGCGCGCACATGCTATACCTTAGAAGCCAGAGGTCAGAGGCTGGAGGTCAGTTATATCAGCTTCTGTTTTTTTACTGACCGCTAACCTCTGACCTCAGACATCCGCCTTTATGCCTTCTGGAAAAACACACGACGCGATTACCCTGTTGCTCACCGCGCCGACTTTCGTCGCCGCGTGGGGCGTGACGGGGAGTCTGCTGCTGGCGGGCGTGGCGACGGGCGCGATGCTGTTCGGCGGGCTGATGTTCGGCCCCGACCTCGATATACAGTCGCGGCAGTACACGCGCTGGGGCGTGTTTCGTTTCATCTGGTGGCCTTACAAGGTGATGTTCCGACACCGCTCGCGCTGGTCGCACGGCATCATCTTCGGCACGCTTATCCGCGTCGTCTATTTCGCCTTCATGCTTTCGCTGATCACGGTCGCGGCCGTCTACCTGCGCGCTCTGCTCGTCGCCGGCGCGCCGCCCGATTTCGGCGAACTCCTCGGCGC
>DATCWB010000564.1:0-5270 GCA_036566625.1 Pyrinomonadaceae bacterium | reverse complement strand
CGCGCACACGGGCGGCACTTGTAGCGTTGGCTGCCGGTGTGCGTATGACCGGCTTTGGTCTGCGCTTCTGTTGATGCGCAATGCGGGCATTGACTCATATTCTCAGCTTAACATTGGCAGCTTTGATTTAGACACTCCCCTAAGAAGCAGCTTGTAGGATTTGCCTGTATGCAACTTTCGGATTAATCATACTCATGGCAACTTCAAGCGCTTATCAGCTTTGAGGGCACAATACTGAAAGAATTGAAAAGTCATCGCCGGAATAGCTATGACGAAAAAACAGTGGCACAGATGTCTTGCTAAGGATCTAGGCATTGACCTAGAGGGCATATAGGTCGGTTACGAGATTATAGAGGAGAGTAAAATCCAGCCCGACGAATTTGAGCGAATAAAACAAATATATTTACGGCAACTTCAGGAGCACCCTCAATCTAGGCGGTATTTATAACATTCAATAAAGAGCCGCCGTGGTGTAGCATCTTGAAAACCATGCCGCGGGCTTCCCCTCGCAGTAGCTCGATCCAGAAAGGCATCTATATGGCAAATCCTGAACATTTAGAGATCCTGAAGCGAGGGGTCAAAGTCTGGAATAAATGGAGAAAACAGCATCCCACTGTGGGGCCGGACCTCAGTGGCGCAAATCTCTGCGGGTTAAACCTCACCGGCGCAGATTTCAACCTAGCTTTTCACAATGAATATGTAGCCATTGGAGCTACGTTCGCGGGCGAGGGCGTGGAGGAGGTGGTAGAAAGTAATAGCGCTTCGAGGGCAGATTTCCGAATGGCAGATCTTACAGATGCTAACCTCACCAGAGCAAAGCTTTTAGGAGCGGATTTGCGCGAAGCGCACCTCAGTGGGATAGATCTCTGGCAAGCGCAACTCGTTGAAGTGTTATTAAACAGAGCTTATTTGCAAAAAGCAAAACTCTATAGAGCGGATCTAGAAGGGGCACATCTCGATGAAGCGAATCTAAGCGACGCAAGCCTCAATAACGTCAATCTAGACGAGGCGTGGCTTACCGGAACAAATTTTACAGGGGCAAAACTTAGCCGAACTACTTTCTATAGGGCTCATCTCGATAAGACTAACTTTACTAAGGCTCATCTAAGCGGAGTTGATTTCAACAACTCATACCTTAGCGAGGCCAACTTCAGCGAATCTTGGATAGAGTCGAATATATTTAGCTTTACGAGCCTCAGCACCGTCAGAGGGCTCGAAACAGTTAAACATGGGGGGCCTTCAAGCATAGGCATAGAGACTATCTACCGTTCCAAAGGAAATATACCGGAGCCATTTCTGCGCGGGTGTGGCCTTCCCGACAATTTCATTACCTACATGCACTCACTGGCGGAACAGCCCATCCAGTTCTACTCGTGTTTCATCAGCTACTCCAGTAAAGATCAGGAGTTTGCCGACAGGATCTACGCTGACCTTCAAGCCAGAAGCGTGCGTTGCTGGTTCGCCCCGGAAGATCTGGAAATAGGCGACAGGTTCCGCACGCGCATCGACGAGGTGATCCGAGTTCACGATAAGCTGCTGCTGGTTTTATCGGAGAATTCGGTCTCAAGCACATGGGTGGAGAAGGAAGTCGAGACGGCGATGGAGCGGGAGCAAGAGCAGAAACGTGCCTTGCTCTTCCCGGTGCGGTTAGACAATGCAGTAATGGAGATCAAGACAGGCTGGCCTGCCGACATACGGCGCACGCGTCACATAGGTGACTTCACCGGCTGGAAGAATCACAACGCATACCAGAAGGCGTTCGAGAGATTGCTGCGAGGTCTAAAAGCTGAGGCTCACAAATAGCTGCTATCTATGCCATATCCGCTCAAACGCAACTGCTTGTATGGATTAAACGGGTATTGTCAGGCAGGGCCCTAAATCGAGCATGACCGGAGGTGGAGATTCCGTGGGGCGACCCTCTTTCGCCGTGTTGACCCCGATTATCGAAGCCATCGGCATCGGTGACGATTATAGCAACTGGGTCTTCACTAAGGACACTATGCCTCTCGTTGACAATCATATAATGATGCAGATCATTCTGGTGCCGAACGGCCTTAGAGAATTACCATTCAGGGCGCGGGACACAGCCACTACGACGACATTCAACCTCTTGCCGAGCAAGCGTAATAGTAAGTGGATTGAATTATCCGTCCCCCTTGCCCCGGGAGACCAAATGACGGGAAGCGGCATGCGCACCTATTAGGGACATTCCGCCGCAGGATGCCCTCTCATGGATGAGCCGTCCGAGCCGGAATCCCCACTATAACTCTTTCAAGTTTCTAATTATGGCGGTTATGAGATCGGCATTTGCCGCATTTTCATTCACATTATCCCACTTGAACTCACGGAATACATCATTAAGCTTGGGCAATGACTTCCAAATACACTCGTAATTTCGAGTAGGATTAGGTTGCCTAATCCATTCGGTATCAATCAGCTTTTCGGTTTCATAAGGCGGGATGACTCTAATCTCTACTCTCTACAGGGTCAGTTCCTCGCAGCTTGCTGCGAGGAACTGTATGAGTGAGTAAGTTCATCCACAAGAGCCACAATGTGTCGGTGCTGATGTATCACATCGTCTGCCCGGCCAAATACCGGCGGGCTGTGTTCACTGAGAAGGTAGATCAGAAACTCAAAGAAGTCTGCGCCGAGATCAGCCAGCGGTACGAGATCGAGTTTCTCGAAATTGGGACAGACAAAGACCACGTGCATTTTCTGGTTCAGTCAGTGCCAATGTATAGCCCGAAGAAGATCGTGCAGATCATCGAAAGCCTTACGGCGAGAGAAATCTTCCGCGCCTGCCCTGAGGTCAAGAAGCAACTCTGGGGCGGGCAGTTCTGGACAGATGGATACTTCATCAGCACGGTCGGGAAACATGGTAATGAGAAGTTGATTCAGCAATACATCCAGAATCAAGGCTCTCAAGATGATGAACAACTCAACTTATTCTGATACGCCGCAGCTTGCTGCGGAGCGGTTCATTCAAAACTTTGTGGCTGATATAGCAGCGATTTTAGACAAAGGCAATACGGCGTGTAGGAATTCGCGACACCCTCGTGCCACCTTGGTAAGGACTTAATTGTTTCTGTAAGGACTTAATTTCCTCTGTAAGAACTTAATTTTCCACGAACAATACTCTCAAAGTTAGAAGATCGAAAATTTAATTGTTAGATACTTCTTGGGATTCTGGCGGAAGTCGTAGAGGAGCTTGACGGATTCCGAGGAGAGTTGGTTGACGTTGTTGTAGAGGGCTTCGTCGGTGAGCAGTTTGCCCGCTGTGCCTTCGCCGCGCTGGATGCCGGTGATGATGTTGTCTATGCGTTCGGCGGAGGTGTTGAAGCGGGCGATGGCGGCGCGTGCGTCGTTGTAGAGGGCTTCATCGGTGAGCAGTTTGCCGGCCGTGCCGCGCCCCTGCCGGATGTCGGTGGTGATCTTGTTGACCTCTTCGAGGGAGGTGTTGAGGCGCGCGATGGTGGAGCGCGCGTCGTTGTAGAGGGCTTCGTCGGTGAGCAGTTTGCCGGCCGTGCCGCGCCCGCCGCGAAGGTCTTCGGAGATGGCCTGGAGTTGGGCGGTGACGCGGTTGAAGTTGTTGTAGAGCGCGGGGTCGTTGATGAGTTTGCCGGCCGTGCCCTCGCCGCTGCGAAGTTGGCGCATGATCCCCTGGGTTTCGCGGATGGTGACGTTGAGGTTGTCGTAGAACGCCTCGTCGTTGACGAAGCGGCCGAGCGTGCCCTGGCCTTCGTTGATCTTGCGCGTGATGTCTGTGACCTGCTGCGAGAGTTGGTTGAGTTGGCCGACGAGTTCGTTGCCGGACTCGGTAAGTTGCGCCATCCCGCCTTCGGTCGTGGTGCGCAGTTCCTGCCCCTCCTGCACGGGGTTGCCGAGCGAGGTGCCGGGCGTGATATTGATGATACGGTCGCTGCCGAGCAGGCTGGGCGTCGCGAGCTGGGCTTTCGAGTCGGTGCGGACGAGGTCGGTGACGGCCTTGCCGTCAACCTTGCTGTCGAGCGCGAGGATGGCTTCGACCTTCGGCGCGTTCGGGTTGTCGCTCGGCGGCAACAGCCGCACGTCGTCAACTTTACCGATGCGCACGCCCGCCAGACGCACCTCGCCGCCGGGTCGCAGACCCTCAGCGGTCAAAAACTGCGCCTTCAGACGAACCTTACGCGCGAACGAGATGTCGCCCGACGCTTGCAGGATCAGAAAGATCAAGACCGCGATGGCGATGATGACGAAAAGGCCGACGCGCAACTCGCGAAAACCGATGGTCTTTTTGGTTGGAGGCATAATTTGATTTCGGGTTTGGGGTTTCGGAGGTCGGATTGAAGAATGATTTGCCGTTCAATCCGCACTCCGCACTCTACAATTGGTTCAGCGTCCGCGCAAGAATTTCCTGATGTACGCATCTTCGGTTTTCTGGAGCATCTCGTCCGTGCCGCTGAAGATGATGTGGCCTTCTTTCATCATCATCACTTTGGTGTTGATGAGGCAGAGGCGTTCGCCCTCCTGCTCGAAGATGACTTCGCCCGCGTCGTTGACGGCCGCGAACTCGCGCGAGAGATATTCCACGTTGTTCATCTCGTGCGTGACGAAAATGGAGGAGACATCTTCGAGGTCGCGCAGCTTGATGGCGAGTTCGCAGATGGTGCGGGCGGTGGGCGGGTCGAGTCCGGCGGTCGGCTCATCGAACATGACGATGGTCGGGCCGCCGACGAGTGCGCGCGCGATGCCGACGCGGCGGCGCATGCCGCCCGACAATTCCGCGGGCATCTTGTCAATCGCGTCTTCCAGGTTGACGAACCGCAGCATGCGCCGCACTTCCTGCTCCACCTCTTCTTCGGGGATGCCCTGTTCGTGCAGGCGGTAGGCGACGTTCTCGTAGACGGAGAGCGAATCGAAGAGCGCGCCCTCCTGGAAGACCATGCCGAAGTTTTTGCGCACGCGCATCATCTCGGCCTCGGTGTATTCGGTGATGTCTTCGCCGTTGACGAGAATCCGGCCGGAGTCGGGTTTGAGCAAGCCCAGTACGAGTTTGATGATCGTGGATTTGCCGCCGCCCGAACCGCCGAGGATGATCTTGGTTTCGCCCTTCGCCACTTTGAAACTGAGACCGTTGAGCACCTTGCGGTCGTCGAAGGAGAGATGCACGTCGCGAAACTCGATGGCGGGCGTGATGCGTTCGCTGTCCTCCTCGGCCGCGAAGGTGGACTCGGCCGCCGCCGCGCTGACGCGGTTGTCCGCCGCGTGCGCGTCGGGGGCGTGCGAAACTT
>DATCWB010000563.1:0-22862 GCA_036566625.1 Pyrinomonadaceae bacterium | reverse complement strand
GGTCGAATTGGGCGAAACAATCGGCGGCGACGACGGCTTCATGCTGCTCGCGCCGACGCCCGGCAACCAGCAACTCTTGCGCGGCGTTCTGAATGAGAAACCGCACGGGGCGCATTAATCTGCATCGGAATCCTTAAAATTAATGGCCGATTAGGCGTTTCTTGGGGAGTTGCCAGAGCGCGCCCGGATGCGACAACCGGCGCGCGCAGAAGGCGGAGCGAATATCTTTCGAGCGGGGATACATCTGATGCAGTCTTCACTTTCCATCGTCATACCGGCCTACAACGAGGCGGCTCGGCTCGGCCACACGCTGCCGTCGGTCTTCAGTTACTTGAAGGAGCATTGCGCCGACGCCGAGGTAATCGTCGTTGACGATGGCTCGACCGATGAGACGTGCGCGGTGGCGGAACGCGCCTTCGCCGGAGCCGGGCAGGTCGGGGCCACGCTCATCCGTCATCGCCCTAATCGCGGCAAGGGGCATGCGGTGCGCGCCGGGTTGCTGGCCGCGCGCGCGCCCGTCGCGCTCTTTTGCGATGCCGACCTCTCAACGCCGATGTCCGAGACACCGAAACTGTTGGCGGCCATCGAAGGGGACGGCTGCGACATCGCTTTCGGCTCGCGCGCGCTCGACCGCAGCCTGACCGGCGTCCACCAGCCCTGGCGGCGCGAGCAGGGCGGCAGAGTCTTCAACGCCATCGTGCGACTGGCGACCGGGCTTCCGTTCTCCGATACGCAATGCGGTTTCAAAGCCTTTCGCATGAGCGCGTGCCGCCCCGTCATCGAGGCCGCCACGATTGATCGTTTTGGTTTCGATGTCGAACTCCTCTACGTGGCGCAACTGGCGAAACTGAAACTGCGCGAGGTGGCGGTGCGCTGGGATCACAACGAAGGCAGCAAGGTGGACGTGGCACGCGACAGCCTGCGGATGCTCGACGAGGTGCGTCTCATACGCCGACAGGCGCGGCGCGGCCTCTACGAGCGAGCCGTGCGCCGGCTGCCGGATGCAATGGCCGCGACCAATATGGCAACGCCGTAGTGAGGCGCGTCAGACAGGAAGTTAATTGTCATGCCGCCATGAGAGAAGTACGAGTCTCCATGTCAAAGGAATTCAAGAGCCGAAAGATTCAGTTGACGGCTGGCATCGTGGTGGTGGCGTTGTATCTGGCCTTAGCCCTCGGCAGTTCGTTGACGAAAGCGCCGTGGCACGACGAGGGCCAGTTTGCCAACGCCGCTTGGAATCTGGCGACGAGCGGGTTTATGGGAACGACCGTGCTCGAAGCGTCCGTGCCGTGGCTGAAAGGGATCGGGCGGCACACCTACTGGGTGATGCCGCTCTACCTCGTTAATCTGGCGGGGTGGTTTAAGCTGTTCGGCCTCAGCCTGTTCTCGATGCGCTTGCTCTCGGTCGTGTGGGGGCTGGTCGCGCTCGGTGCGTGGTACTCGATCATGAAGTCTCTGACGGGCGACCGCGCGCCGGCGCTTTTGACGCTCTCGCTTCTCGCCTTCGACTACATCTTCCTGATGAACGCTTCGACGGGGCGCATGGACATGATGTGCGCCGCGCTCGGGTGGGCTGCCTGCGCGGTCTTCCTGCGCCTGCGCGAAAGCCGTTTCCCTCTGGCGGTGCTGCTCAGTCAGGCGCTCGTCGTCGCGGGCGGGCTAACGCACCCGAACGGCATTCTGCCTTTCGCGGCTTTGATGTTTCTCACGCTCTATTTCGACTGGCGGCGCGTCAACCTGCACGTCATCGCGCTTGCCGCCGTGCCGTATCTCGCGGGCGCGGGTCTGTGGGGGTGGTACGTCCTGCAAGACCGCGAGGCTTTCGCCGCGCAGTTCGGCGGCAATGTGGGCGGCTTCTCGGGCATGTCCGGCAACGTCAACCGCTGGGTCGGGCTGACCGCGCCGTGGACGGGCTTCAAGTTGGAGATCACCGAGCGTTACCTGAACGCTTTCGGCCTCGCACCGCACTCACAGGGCGTCGCGCGTCTCAAGATACTGGTCTTGCTCGTCTATCTCGCGGGGTTGGCCGGCGCGTTGTCGGTAAGGCGTCTCCGGCAGCACACGGCGACGCGCACAGTGCTATTATTATTTGCCATCTATTTCGTCCTGATGGCGCTCGTCGAAGGGCACAAGTCGGACATCTACCTGGTGCACAGCGTGCCGCCGCTGGCCGCCCTGCTGGCATTGTGGCTCATGTGGTGCTGGCGCGAAAGAGCTTTGCCGCGCCCGCTGCTGGCCGGCATCCTGGCCGGGTTCGTGATCTTGCAGGCGGGCGGCGTCGCTTACCTGATCCGGCAGAATCATTACGAGAGCAAATACATGCCGGTCGTCAATTTTTTGAGGAGCAGGGGGGGCGAAGGGCGACACGTAACGGGCAGCGCCGAACTGGGCTTTGAACTCGGCTTCGACCGGCTGACCGATGATGCCTGGCTTGGCTATTACAACGGCGCGCGCCCGGACGTGATCGTCTTTAACCGGCGTTACGAAGAGATTGACGAGATATTTCGCCGGGCTCAACCGGAAGTGCACCGGCACATCGAGCAACGTCTGGAGCGGGAGTATCAAAAGGTGTTCGAGTTTGCGCCTTACTGGAAAGTTTACGAGCGCCGTTGAAGGGAAAGCGGCGCGAGCGGTATTAACATCAACAGGGGATGTGAAAAATGAGATTGAGCGTGTTCGGATTGGGTTATGTCGGGTGCGTCTCGGCGGCGTGCTTCGCCAGGGAAGGGCATGAGGTGGTCGGCGTTGACGTAAACCCGACGAAGGTCGAGATCATCAACGGCGGCAAAAGCCCGATTGTCGAAGCGGGCATCAGCGAGTTGATCGGCGAGATGGTCGGGTCGGGACGCCTGCGCGCGACGACCGACTCGGCGGAAGCCGTGCGCGACTCCGAAGTCTCGCTGATCTGCGTCGGCACGCCGAGCCACGCGAACGGCTCGCTCGATCTGACCTATATCAAACGCGTCTGCCAGGAGATCGGCGCCGCGCTGGAACGGAAGACCGAGCGGCACACGGTGGTGATGCGCAGCACGATGCTGCCGGGGACGATTGAGGGCACGGTCACGCCGACGCTCGAAGTCTATTCGGGCAAGAAGGCGGGGCGCGATTTCGGCGTCTGCATCAACCCGGAATTTTTGCGCGAAGGCACGTCGCTCAAAGACTTTTACGCGCCGCCCTTCACCTTGATCGGCGCGGACGAAGAGGACACAGCCGCGCGCGTGCGCCGTTTGTACTCCGGCGTTGACGCGCCGCTTTTGGTGACGAAGGTGAAAGAGGCCGAGATGGTCAAGTATGCCTGCAACTGTTTCCACGCGCTCAAGGTGTCGTTCGCCAACGAGATCGGGAACATCTGCAAGGGGCTCGGCATCGACAGCCACGACGTGATGAACGTCTTTTGCCAGGACACGAAACTCAACCTCTCGCCTTACTATCTCAAGCCGGGCTTCGCCTTCGGCGGCTCGTGCCTGCCGAAAGACTTGCGCGCCATCAACTATAAAGCCAAGGAATTGGACGTGGAGACTCCGGTGCTCGGGTCGGTCTTGCACAGCAATCGACGGCAGATCGAGCGCGCAGTGGAGATGATCCTGGCGACGGGCAGCCGGCGCATCGGCGTGCTCGGCTTCAGCTTCAAGGCCGGGACGGACGACCTGCGCGAGTCGCCGATGGTCGCGCTGATCGAGACGCTCATCGGCAAGGGAATCGGATTGTCGATCTACGACCGCGACGTGTCGCTCGCGCGCCTCTTCGGCGCGAACAAGGAGTACATCGAACGAGAGATTCCGCACATCTCGCAGTTGATGCGTGAGAGCGTCGAGGAAGTGCTGGACAACTCGGAAGTGATCGTCATCGGGAACAAGGCGGCGGAGTTTCGCGAGATCGAAAAGCGCCTGCGCGCGGGGCAGACATTGATCGATCTCGTCCGCATCTCGGAAGGGCGCACGACGGACGAGACATACCAGGGTATCTGCTGGTGACGAACCGCAGGAGGGGGCGGTGTTTGATTTCGCCCGCGCCCGGCGGCGGCTTTTGACAGTTCGTGCAGGAGAAGGCGACTCATACACGCGGCGCGTTAAAACGGTGGCGGCGCATCGGCGTCGGCCTGCTGCTCGCGCTCGTCGCGTGGCCGCTCGTGGCATGGACGGCGGCGCGCGCTCTGATAGTTCGCGCGGAGATAGCGCATGCGGACGCCATCGTCGTGCTCAG
The DNA here is from genome assembly GCA_036566625.1 of Pyrinomonadaceae bacterium. Classification (GTDB taxonomy): domain Bacteria; phylum Acidobacteriota; class Blastocatellia; order Pyrinomonadales; family Pyrinomonadaceae; genus JAIVJZ01. The sequence continues at coordinate 18,659 of DATCWB010000563.1, read as the reverse complement.
CGGTTCATCCGCTTACGTCGAACGGACGCGGCGCGCGGCCGAGTTGTTTCACGCGGGCGTTGCGCCGAAAGTGATTTTGACGAACGACAACGGCCGGAGCGGCTGGTCGAGCGCGGAGCAGCGTAACCCCCTGTTCGTCGAGCGTGCGGCCGAAGAGTTGCGGCGCGCGGGAGTGCCGGGCGAGCGTATCGAAGTCTTGCCGCAGACGGTCGAGGGCACTTACGATGAGGCCGCGCTGCTGCGCGAGTATGCCACGGCGCGTGGAGCGCGCTCGTTGCTTTTCGTCACCTCCGGCTATCATTCGCGCCGCGCTCTGTGGACGGTGCGGCGCGTTTTTCGTGAGAGCGGCGTCGAAGTGGGGGTGGACGCCTTAAGCCCCGGCGACCAGACGCCGACGCCGCTGGCCTGGTGGTGGTCTCCGCGCGGCTGGCGGGCGGTCGGGTTGGAGTACCCGAAGTTGATCTATTATCGCGTGCGTTACGGATGACGAGTTGGGGGCGAAGCGAATGAACCTGATGCGCGAACGACGAAGGCATGAGCGGCGGCGGAAAGGGCGCGCCCGCGCCTTCGGACTGCTCGCCGTCTTCATGCTCGCCTGCGCCGGAAGCGCGGGGACATTGCAGAGACCGCAACCTCGACCTGCGACGGCATCCGTCAAAACGAACCGGGCGCAGAAGTTTCCCGCGTCGCCCGCTCCGGCTCTGCCGCGCGCCGGGGGCAAAATCACCGACCCGGTCTTCGGCGCTGAGATCATGCGTGTGACGGAGGAGTCGGACGGGAAACACGGCGGCACCTCTTATTCCTACTGGCCGACTTTCAACCGCGACAACACGCGGCTCTTCGCGCACGTCGAAAACGATTCGGGGCGCGCCGTCTTCTTCGCCTTCGACCCGCAAACCTTCACGCTCGGGGCGAAACAGCCGCCCGCCAAGCTGCCCGACGGCACTTATCCGAAATTTGAAGACGCCATCTGGAGCGGCACAGACCCGGACGTTCTCTACTGCACGGGGAATCTCTCGCCACGCCTCTACGAGTACAACGTGGCGACGCGCCGGTATAAGTTGATCGCAGACCTCGGCAGGCGTCTCGCGCGCGGCGACTATCTACACCAGATGTCGAAGAGTCTGGACGACGACACCTTCGCCTTCACGCGCAAGAACGCCGCCTATCGAGTCTCCGGCTACCTGGTCTATCGCCGCTCGACCGATTCCATTCCGTTCCAGGCCGCCGCCTCGTCGCTCGACGAAGTGCAGATCGATAAATCGGGGCGTTTCCTCGTCGTCAAGACGGGCGAACAGGGCGCGGGCAAGATCGAAGTCAAAGTCAAAGATTTAGAGTCGGGGACGTTGACGGATTTGCGCGACGACGCGCCCGACTATGCGCCGGGGCATTCGGATAACGGGACGGGGACGGTGGTGGGCGCGGACAACTGGCGGGCGCACCTGACCGCGCGCCCGCTCGCCACTCCGCGCGCCGTCAAGACCGTGCTCGATCTCAGTCTTGAAAAGGAGTATGGCGGTTATCACGTCTCGATGCTGGCGGATGATGAAAACTGGGCGCTGCTGGAGTTTCTCACGACGGCCAACGGCGTCTTCCGGCAGGAACTCGTGCAGGTCGCGACGGACGGCAGCGGGCGCGTGCGCCGCCTGTTGCATCACCATTCGGTCTTCAAAGATTACTACGACAGCCCGCGCGCCAACATCAGCCGTGACGGACGCTTCGTGGCCTTTACTTCCAACTGGGGAGTAGGCGGCGGAAGACGCGACCTCTTTGTCGCTCGCATCGAGCCGCCTCGCCGGACTCGATAACCTATCAACAGGCGTGGCGAAAAGCGCACGCCGACGACAGCGCGGGGCGCGCAAAAAAAGGCACGGAGAAGATTCAATTCTCCGCGCCTTTTTTTTTGTGTCTGTAGGTCGGCCGACGGTTTTCACTACCGCTTTTCTCTACCCGCGCTCGCAAGCGACAATAGATGTCGAGAGGCAGCTAAGCCTCCTCCGGTTACCCGTCGAATCCGGCGGCCTTGCGCCGCTTGCGAATGCCCGCCGCCACTCCGGCCAGCCCCGTGCCGAGCAGCATGAGCGTGGCGGGTTCGGGCACGGCGGCCGGTTGGAAGTCGTACCGCACATCTGTCGGGAGGTACCTTAAGCCCTCTCCTGTAAACACAAGTTGAAATGTTATCGACGCGATCCCCTGACCGCTGAGCGACAGGCTGAAAATCGGTGCGACATTAGGATTGCCGTCCCTGATCACCAACGTTCCGGTCATCGTAAAAGGCGTGGTGATTGTAATCGTTTGCAGTCCCGGCGGCGGAAGCACGATGGGCACGCGTTGGAAACTCAGTTCGCTGCCCACATAGAAGGCGCTGTAAGTGGTGCCTTCAACGGTCGCTATGCCGCGACTGATCGCGTCGGTGCGAAGCAAACCGTCATACCTGAAACGATGCCTGTCCACATTCCCCGAAACGCTCAAATTCTGCCCGGCAAAAGAGAAGGTTCCGGCCGCCGCCCCGATGGGGTCTATGGAACGGGCGAAACCGCTGGTGATAACTATCGTGTCTGCCCGCGCTTCGGACGCGTGGAAAAGAAAAGCGCAGAGCAGGAGGGCGGGAAGCAAACGGGCGAGAATTCTCATGACGGAGGGTTCTTCCTTATGTGGATGCGGGACGGTTTGTAGGGGTCGTAGGGCGTCGGAGCCGGTTCGACCATGTTCAGCTTGGCCTAAAATTGCACGGCGCGTCAAGAGTAAAGTGCTAATCGTCAATATCTTCAACGAAAGCATCGCAATCTCTTCGACCAAAACCCTGCCCTTCCGCACCTCGTCTCCGGTCTTCGTAAAATGCCCGACACCGGGCAATCAAAACACAACAATCAAAAACATTGACAACCATCTCTACATTTTGCTTTACTCTATCTGTCTGTCGCACACGCCGACTGAGGCAGGGCGACACAGTTCTTTTACTCAGATTGCACACGATAATGGCAAACTTACCGCGAGGTGAGGACGCAAAGCCGTGAGTCTCAGATCGTTCCGGTGGCACAGGTCAACCGGGACGGATGAATTGAGATTGTCTGGTTGCCGAAGGCGATCGAAGAAAGCCGAACCTTCAATCAATCGAGCGGGACGCGCCCTTTCGCGACCCCTCTGGCCGAAGCCGCTCCTCACCTTGTAATTGCCATCGGACACTTCCGCACGTCCGAAGCCTTCTGCCTTGAAATTCCGGTCGGAATCACAATCGCGTGCGCCCTTATTTCCCGCGGAGTGTTTCCACTTCTTCTATCTTCCACCCCTTTGTCTTAACCCGACCTCTCTTAAAAACGCAGACTTTGCCGCTTAACTCGCGTCGGATACGGTTAACAGCGATAGACCGTCCTTCGTTCGAGGTTTAGCGCGCCATTCGCTCCAACCGCCAGCGATCAATATTCCTGCGCCCGCTTCCCCGCGGGTCGTAATTGTCACCGACCAAAGGCACCCCCGTAGTGATGCGGGTTCGCAAAGCCGTGAGTCTCGGCCACCCGGTTCGAGATCGTCAGGCTACCGAAGTGAGGTTCTATAAATGCAGACCCCCCCAAGGTTGAGAGAGTCCTTCCGTTTCTTTCACATCTCCGTCTGTGCCGCTCTCGTGCTCGTCACCCTGACGCTCGCCACGGGCACGTTCGTCGCTCACGCACAGATCAGCGGTTCGATCAGGACAGACTTCAAGGTCTATCCCGCACCCGCTCCGCCCGCCCTGCCGCGCGCGGGCGGCAAGGTCTTAGACTCAACCTTCGGCGCGGAGATCATGCGCGTGACGGACGAGTCGGACGGCACGGAGGGCAAGACGGCCTACTCCTACTGGCCGACTTTCAACTGCAACAACACGCGCCTTCTCGCGCAGACTTATCCCACCGCCACGATCTACTCGTTCAACCCCGACACGTTCCAACTCGGCGCGAAACAGCTTCTCGCTCCCACCTCCGACGGCGCAAAACTGTCCACCGAGGACGCCATCTGGAGCGCCACCGAGCCGAACATCCTCTACGGCCACACCGGCTCTAAAATCTGGGCCTACAACGTCGTCGATAACACTTCCGTGATTGTCGGGAACTTGCAGGGGAAAATCCCTGCGGGCGATTACGTTAACCAGATGAGCATGTCGCGCGACAACAACATTTTCGCTTTCACGCGCCGCAACTCTTCCTATCAGGTTTCGGGTTATCTCGTCTTTCGCCGCTCGACCGCCAGCATTATCTATGAGGTCAATGTGAGCACGCTGGACGAAGTGCAGATAGACAAGACCGGCCGTTACCTCGTCATCAAGACGGGCGAGCAGGGCGCGGGCAAAGTCGAAGTCAAGATCAAAGACTTGCAGACGGGCGCGCTCACGGACTTGCAGGACGGCGCGCCGGATTATGCGCCGGGCCACAGCGACAACGGGACGGGCACGGTGGTCGGCGCGGACAACTGGCGCGCGCACATGACCACTCGCTCCCTCTCCTCACCGCACGACGTGCGGACGGCGCTGGACTTGTCGGCCGAGGGGGACTACGGCTCCTACCACGTCTCGATGCTGGCGGACGACGAGCGTTGGGCGCTGGTGAGTTTCGACGGGCGAACGGCCAACGGCGTAATGCAGAACGAACTCGTGCAGGTGGCGACCGACGGCAGCGGGCGCGTGCGCCGCCTGCTCCATCACCACTCGGTGTACCGCGACTACTACGACAGTTCGCGCGCCAACATCAGCCGCGACGGACGCTTCGTGGCCTTTACTTCCAACTGGGGCACGAATCGCCGCGACCTCTTCGTCGCACGCATTCCGGCAGCGTCCGGGGAATCGCCGACCCCCACCCCGACCGCCACTCCCGTCACCACGCCGACGCCTCCTCCGCCCCTCTCCCTGCCGGTGCAGAACGTCGTCTGGACGAACCTGGTCAACAGCACGGCCGTCGGCAATTCGTTGCAGAAGACGACCGGCTGCGACGGCTGCGCGGACGCGGGGGGAACTTCCGTGCAGACGATTACGGCGGACGGCTACCTTGAATTCACCGCCATCGGCACGACGACGCTGCGTTTGGCCGGCCTCCACCACCGCACCGCCACGTCCAGTTTCAGCGCGCTCAATTTCGCGATCCAACTGAATAGTTCCGGCAACGCCGAAGTGCGCGAGAACGGCGCATACCGCGGCGAGACCGCATATCAGGGCGGCGACGTGTTCCGCATCGCCGTGCAGGGCGGCACGGTCAAATATTTCAAAAACGGCGCGGCCTTCCACACCAGCTCGGCTGCGCCGGCCTACCCGCTGCTCGCGTCGGGCACACTCGTCAATCTCAACGCGACCATCGGCAACGCCGTCATCGCGGTCAATTCCACGCCGACCGCGACGCCGACGCCGACCGCGACGCCGACCCCTACGCCGACACCGACCCCGACGCCCGCGCCGTTCGTCTCGCCCTCGCTCATCTCGGCCGCGCTGGCGAACGCCACCGCGCTCGCGAGTAATGCGAACAGCACCGAAGCGCAGATTGCTTCGCTCGTGACGCAGATCGGGCAGGCGCACGGCGCGTTCCTCTCCGAAGCAAGCCGGATGGCGGCCGCTGATCAGATCGACAGGGCGTTGCGGATGGCTCTCTATTTCTCGCGCGCGGCTGGCGCGCTGGCCGCAGCCGGAGGGCCGGGGGTGGCCGTCCAGAACCGTCTTCAGATCGCGGCCTCGCGTCTCTCGCAGGCGCTCTCGCTCACGCCTTCCGCGAGCAACTCCGTTCCGGCCGCCGACTACGCGCACTTGCCGGCGGCAAACATCCCGCCCGTCATCGGCGCGGCCAGCACCTTCTCCAGCGCGAGCCTCGCGCCCGTTCTCTCGCCGCAGAGTCTGGGCACTATCAACGGCAACACGGCGCAGAGTCCGCTGTCGATGTCGAGCGTCACGGCGGACGCGGGCGGCACGAAGCCGCTGCCGTTTGAACTCGCGGGCGCGAGCGTCTCGATCAACGGGAGAGCGGCGAGGCTCCTCCACGTCTCGCCCTCGCGCGTCTCTTTCCTCGTGCCGCAGGGCATGCCGGCGGGCGAGGTGGAGGTGATCGTGACTTCGCAGGACGGCTACGTCTCACGCGGCACGGCTAACATCAACGCCGTCGCGCCCGCACTCTTCACTGCCGATGCGAGCGGCGCGGGACAGACGCTCGCGATGAACCACAGCGCACCCGGTTCAAACTTCTTCGACGTGCTCTCGCCCTATGCCTTAAGCGCGGACAAGCGCACGCGCGTGATGCTGTTTGCGACCGGCGTCAGCACGGCGGCCGCCAATCTCTCCGCCGACAACGACGTGCGGACGGAGAGCGAAACCATCGCCAATGTCGCCGAATCGGTGACGGCCGAGGCGCGCACGGCCGACGGGCGGGTCTACAATCTGGCGGTCGAGTTTGCGGGCGCGCAGGGTCGCATGCCCGGCCTCGATCAGGTCAACGTCGTGCTCCTTCCCGAACTGCGGGGCGCGGGGCTGGTTGACCTCACCATCCTCGTCGGCGGTCAGCGCAGCAACACGGCCGCAATCAATATCAGATGAGGGCAAAGGGGAAGGTACAAGGGGCAAGGGAAGAAGCGAACACGGCGGCTCTTGCTTTTTACCCTTCCCCTCTGCCCCTATCCCCTTTACCCCTTCCTTTTTACCCTTATTGCTTCTTCACCGCTTTTCCTGTTGCCCCTTCCGCTATCCTTTTGTTACTCTCTTAAACGGCGCGAGTGGTTGTTCCCGTTCTCGTGTTCCGCCCTGCCTGCGCAAACCCGAAAATTTTCCCGAAGTTTAATAACTGATGACAGCTTTAACAGTCCCCCAACTCTGGAAACCGCTGGCGGTCGCCGCCGCCGTGGTCTTCGTCTATGCGACGGTGCTGGTAAAACTCGGCGGGCAGTGGTGGACGGACGAAAACTACTCGCATGGGCTGTTGATTCCGTTCATCATCGGCTACATCCTGTGGAGCGAGCGCGAGAGGCTGGGAGGCGCGGCCAAGCGTTCGTCGCTGGTGTGGGGCGGCGTGCTCGTCTGCGGCGCGCTCCTGATGCTGTGGGCGGGTACGGCCGGCGCGGAACTCTTTATGCAGCGCACGTCGCTCGTCGTGATGCTGGCCGGGATCACGATCTATTTCTGGGGCTGGCATATCCTGCGCCTCGCGCTCGTCCCGTTGTTGCTGCTCGCGCTGGCGATTCCGATCCCGGCGATCATCTTCAACCAGATCGCTTTCCCTTTGCAGTTGTTCGCGTCGCGCTGCGCCGTGTGGGCGATGCGTGCCTTCGATATTCCGGTGCTCAGGCAGGGGAACATCATCGAGTTGATGCCCCTGAATTCGAGCGTGACGAAGAAACTCGAAGTGGTCGAAGCCTGTAGCGGCATCCGCTCGTTGATGACGCTGATGACGCTGGCGGTCGTCTTCGCCTACTTCACGCACCCGCGCGGGGACGGGCAGCAGGGGGGCGGAATCCGTGCGAGTTTGAAGCGTTACGGCACATGGCGCTCGGCCATCCTCGTGCTCTCGGCCGTGCCCATCGCGATCATCACGAACGCGGGTCGCGTGAGCGGCACGGGCATTCTGGCGCGCTATTACGGGACGGAAGTGGCCGACGGCTTCTTCCACGAGTTCTCCGGTTGGGTTGTCTACATCGCCGCGTTCCTCCTGCTCTTCGCGCTCGGCTGGGTGCTCGACAAATTCGGGGCGCGCCGCAAGCCCCCGCCGCCGCGCAAAACCGGGCGGACGCAGGAGAAAGAGGCGACGGCAACCGGGACTGCGCGCACGACGGACGAGACGGGCGACGCTCCGCTCGTCGGGGCGGCGGCGACGGCGGCAGCTCCGACGGCAACCATGTCTCTCGGCGAGCGCGGCGCGGGTGGGTCTTGATAGAAGCCAATGGCCGTCAGCTAATACAAAGCTGCCTGCTGAAAGCTGATAGTTAATAGCCAATCAATTTATGAAATCGAAGAAGTGGCATTTCTGGGCATTGCTGGCCTTCCTGTTCGTGGGTGGGTCGGTGGTCAATTTATGGGAACACATCGGCGAGGCGAGCGTGGTGCGTCGCGAGTTGAAAGAGTTCCCGGCGTCGTTCGGCGAGTGGCGACAGCGCGGCGCGGACATGCGTTTCGACGCGCAGACGGAGAGCGTCCTGCGCGCCGACGATTACCTGGCGCGCGATTACACGTTGCCCGACGGGCGTTCGGCCAACTTCTACGTCGGCTACTACGCGACGCAGCGCAACGGCGCGACCTACCACAGCCCGCTCAACTGCCTGCCCGGGGCGGGCTGGACGATGAACGAACCGGCCGCCGTCCAGATCACGCCGGCCGACGGCGGCGCGGCCTTCGAGGCCAACCGCTACATCATTCAGAACGGCGACGCGCGCCAGTTGCTCGTCTACTGGTATCAGGGGCGCGGGCGCGTCGTGGCGAGCGAATACTGGGGGAAGATTTACACGGTCCTCGATAGCGTCAAGCGTCGGCGGAGCGACGGCGCGATGGTGCGCGTGATCGTGCCGATTCAGAAGTCCGAGGCGGACGCGCTCGCGCTCGCCTCCGATCTGGCGGCGCGGGTCTCGCCCGCGCTCCCGACGTTCGTCCCGAACTGAGCGTGGGAAAATTGGACGCGAAGCGGGAGGGAAGTGGTAACATGAATTGGCGGCGGCTCGCACGTTGAAATTGAGGCCGCCGTTTCGGGAAGAGAAATTCAATTGCCAGTTTTATGATGGTGGAGTTTAACGTCGTTCGGGGTGTGCCTCACCCGCAAGCGACCTAAACGACACTTGTTGAGACGGTTTAACTAAATACAGACGCGGCTGCCGCTCAAAGACCGTTGCCCCGGTCGAGCAGACGGCGAGAGTCGCGAAGGAGTCCGAAAGACCGAGATGAATCACAAAGAGTGCCCGCGCTCCGGCAGTGGCCGGAGTTTGTCGTCTGTTTTGCTCGCCTTCCTCGTCGCAGCCTTCGCGTTTGCGTCCTTAGCCTGTTCCAATCCCGAAAAAGCCAAAGTCGAACACGTCGAGCGCGGCGAAGCCTACCTGACCGAGAAGAAGTTTCAGGAGGCGTCGCTCGAATTCCGCAACGCCGTCCAGATCGACGACAAACTGGCGCAGGCGCACTGGGGGCTGGCGCGCGCCTACGAGGGCATGGAGCAATTCCTGCAAGCCTTCGAGGAGCTGCACCGTACCATCGCGCTCGACGGGAACAACCTGGACGCGCGCGTCCGCCTCGGCAACTACTATATCCTCGCCTACCAGCGCGAACGGAAGGACGAGCTTCGCGTCGAGGCCGAGCGGCTTTACCAGGATGTCTTGCAGAAAGACCCGAACCACATCGAAGGCCACATCCTCAAGGGCACGGTGCTTTACGCCTTCGGGAAGCGCGAAGAGGCTTACGCCGCGCTCACGCGCGCCGTCGAACTCAACCCGCAGCGCATCGAGTCTCTGATGAGCCTCGCGCTCTATCACCGGCAGGTGGGCGAACTGTCGAAGGCCGAAGAAGTTTACAAGCGCGCCCTCTCCGTCAACGACCGCTCCGCGCTCGCGCATCTCGAATACGCCAAGTTCTTCGTCTCGCAAAACCGGCCTGACATGGCTGAGGCCGAGTTCCGCCGCGCCGTCGAAGTTGACCCGCAGAGCCGCGACGCGCGGCGCACGCTCGCCAGCTTCTACCTCGTCAACAAACAGCTCGACCGCGCCGAAGAGGCTTTTAAAGCCCTCGCCGAACTCGACGGCGACCGTCCCGAAGGCCGCGCCGTGCTCGCCGATTTCTACGCCTCCGTCGGCCGCTACGACGAAGCCGCCAACCTCTACCGGCAGATCATCTCCGACTCGCCCGACTACGCGCGCGGTCGTCATCGCCTCGCCGAGTTGATGTTGCAGCGCGGTGACGTGGCGGGCGCGACGGCGCAGGTCGAAGAGGCGCTCAAGAAGAACGCCAACGACCGCGAAGGCTTGACCCTGCGCGCGCGCCTGCGCCTCAATCAGGACCAGCCGAAAGAGGCCATCGAAGACCTCAAGCAGGTCTTGAAGATCGAGCCGCGCGATCAGCCCGGACTCTACTTCATGGCCGAGGCCACTTTCCGCGCCGGGCAGATGGAGCAGGCGCGAATTTACGCAGGCGACCTCGAAAAGTACTACCCCGACTATCTGCCCGCGAAGCTGATGCAGGTGCAGATCAACCTCGCGGGCGGCGACGCTCAGGGCGCGCAGCGGCTCGCCAGCGACCTGCTCGCGCGGCTGGACAAGTCCGCACCCGACGCACGCAACTCGCCGCAACTCCTGAACGAACTGCGTTCTAAAGCCCTGACCGCGCGCGCCACCACCTACTTGCAGTCGCAGCCGCAGAACACCGCCGCCGCCCGCGCCGACTTTGCGGCGGCGCGCGATCTCATGCCGAACGCGCCCTCGTCGCACGTCAACCTCGCCGCCGTCTCGCTCGCCGAGCGGAAGGTGGACGAGGCCACCGAGCACTATGAGCGCGCGCTCTCGCTCGACCCGGCCAGCTTCGACGCGCTCAACGGCCTCATCAACCTTTATGCGTCGCAGGGCCGTTTCGATCAGGCGCACGCGCGCGTGGATCAGGCCATCGGCGCGCGCCCCAACACGGCCAGCCTCTATTTCCTCAAGTCGGTCATCTACGGCAAGCAGCGCGACGCGCAGCAGGCCGAAGCCGCCCTGCGCCGCACGCTCGAACTCGACCCCGGTTTCGTCCCCGCCTTAAACGCTCTCGGCGCGCTCTACGTGAATACGAACCGACCCGAAGAGGCCATCGCCGAGTTTCGCCGCATGAGCGATAAACGACCCGACGACCCGACGCCCTACATGCTCATCGGCATGGTCGAAGACGGCCGCAGGAATTACGACGCCTCGACCGAAGCCTACAAGCGCGCGCTGACCATCAACGCCGAAAACGCTTTCGCCGCCAACAACCTCGCGTGGAACTATGCCGAATACGGCAAGGGCAATCTGGACGAAGCCGTGCGGCTCGCGCAGGGCGTGGTGCAGAAGTTTCCGGAAGAGCCGGGCTACGCCGACACGCTCGGCTGGGTCTATTACAAAAAGGGCTTGAACGCCGCCGCCGTCGAGCAACTGCAAAAGGCCGTGCGGCAGACGACGGCGCGCGGCACGGACAGCCCGACCTACCGCTATCACCTCGGCCTCGCGCTCGCGGCCGTGGGGCGCAAGCCCGAAGCGCGCCAGCAGTTGCAGCAGGCGCTGAACCCGTCCAAAGGCAACAAGCTGTCGCCGGAGAATGAGCAGGAAGCGCGCAAGGCGCTCGCTTCTCTGTGAGCCGGGACACTATTGTTACGCGAAAAGAGGTTTGAACTATGAGTGTTGAATTTCGCCAGAGGAAACCGGCCGAGTACGCGTCGATTTTGTGGAAGCGCAAGTGGCTCATCATCCTGCCGGCCATCGTCGTGTCGTTCGCCGTCGCCATCGTCGTGTGGCGTCTGCCGAACGTCTACCAGTCGAGCACGCTGTTGACGGTGCGCCCCTCAAACATCATGCAGGGCATCGTGCCGCAACTATCCGACGACGATCTCACGATCCGCATCAACACCATCAGCCAGGGAATCTTCAGCCGTTCGTCGCTCGAACCGCTGATCACGACTTACAACCTCTACGCCGCCGAACGCAGGCGCGGCGAGCCGATGGAGGCGCTCGTCGAGCGCATGGCGAAGAAGGACACGCAGATCGAGGTCAACAAGAGCCGCAACGACATCACCAACGGCTTCACCCTGACCTTCAAAGGGCCTGACCCGTACATCACGCAAAGGGTCGCCTCCGATCTCGGCAGCAAGTACGTCAACGCGCAACTGAAGCAGCAGACGGAAGGGGCGGGCGAGACGGCGAAGTTTTTGCAAGACCAACTCGATCAGGCGCAGGCCGAACTCAAAGTCGTTGACGACCGCCGCCTCCAGATGCTGCAAGCCAACATGGAGAACCTCCCGACGCAGGCGACCTCGCTCGTCACGCGTCTGACTGGCCTCTACGAACAGCAGAAAGCTTACATCTCCGATATCGGCCGCCTGCGCGATCAGAAGACGTTTCTCTCCACGCAACTCGGCGACATCGAGAAGCAGTTTCAAGCCGACAAGGACGACGTGCTCGACACCGTGACCGACCCGAAGACGACGCCCGCGTGGGCCGAACTCTCCAAGCGCGAATCGCAGCTCGACGCCGAGATGCAGAACCTGCTGACGGTCTTAAAACCAGCCAACCCTGACGTTAAGGCCAAGAAGCAGGAACTCGACGCCGTCAAGCGCAGCAAGCAGGAGTTGACCGACGACTTCAAGAACCGCGTCGCGGAGAAGGCGAAGCGGGTGGCGAGCCGCACCGACCCGCGCGCCGGAACGATCAAGGCCAACATACAGAACATCGACGGCGAGATCGGGCGGCAGGAGAAGCTGCTTGCACAGACTTCGGCGCAGATCAACGAGGTGCAGGGACAACTGAGCCGCGTGCCGCAGGCCGAGGTCGCGCTCGGTTCGCTCGACCGCGATTACCAGACGAAGAAGGCCGCCTACGACGAGTTGCTCCTGAAGAAACAGAAATCGGACTTGAACGTGGCCGCCACCAACTCGGCGCAGGGCGAGACGATTCAGGTGATCGACCCGGCGAGTCTGCCCGCGCGCCCCGTCGCGCCGAATCGCCTGCTGCTCATCGCGCTCGGTCTCGCGCTCGGTCTCGCGGTCGGCCTCGCGTTCGCCGCCGCCTTTGAAGTGCCGCGCCTGTTGACGATTCAAACCGTCGAAGACGCGCGCCACTACACGGGCTTGCCCGTCCTCATCTCCGTGCCCGAACTCCTGACGCCGAAGGAAGAGCGTCGGCTGCGCGTGCGCCGCCTGGCGACGGCCTTCGCCGGTCTCGCCATCACCGTCCTGAGCATCCCCGCGCTTGCGCTCGCGCTGAGATTCTCACGCGTCTTCGACATGTTCGTCTCTTGAGAGTGATGAGTAATGAATAATGAGTGCTGAGTAATGAGTAAAAGCCGTCGCCTCGCCCTTTTACTCATCACTCATCACCCATCACTCATCACTTCCGCCGGAGGTTGAGAGTTGTACAAAGAGTTCTACGGTCTCAAAGAGTTGCCGTTCGCGCTGACGCCCGACCCGCGCTTCATCTACTTCACGCCTTCGCACACGGAGGCGATGGCGAACCTGCATTACGGCATCGAGAGCGGCAAGGGCTTGATCGTCGTGACGGGCGAGGTGGGCACGGGCAAGACGACCATCCTGCGCTGGATGATGCAGCGACTCGACCGCACCGTGCTCGTCGGATACATCTTCAACCCGCGCCTCACCGTCCCGGAATTCTATCAACACGTCGCGCGCCTCTTCGACGTGCAGGAGTGGGAGAACAAGTCGGAACTACTCTTCTCGCTCGGCAGGAATCTGGAAGCGCGCCACGCGCGGGGCTTGCGCACCGTGCTCATCATCGACGAGGCGCACGGCCTCTCGACCTCCGTGCTCGAAGAGATCAGGCTGCTCTCGAATTTCGAGTCCGATTCCGCCAAACAGTTACAGATCGTCCTGACCGGCCAGCCCGAACTGCGCGACGTGTTGAACAACCCCGACCTCCGGCAACTGAAACAGCGCGTCGCTTTGCGCTGCGAGATCAAGCCGCTGCCGAACATCGAGGAGACGGAGCGTTACATCAAAGCGCGCCTGCTCGTGGCCGGCGCGGCGCGCACGGACATCTTCTCGCCGGGCGCGATTGACTACATCTTTCGTTGCGCCGCGGGCATTCCCCGCCAGATCAATAATCTCTGCGACAACGCGATGCTGACGGGCTATGCCTCGGAATTGCACACCATCTCGCGCGCCCTCATCGAAGAGGTCGCCGACACGTTCGACATGTTGCCGGACGCGCGGAACAGCCGGCTTTCAATCGAGGAACAGGAATCGCCCGCGCGCATCTTCAACGCGCACGGGCGCGCGGAGTTGTGGTCTGCGGGCAGCGCGCAGGCGACGGCGGTTGACGAGGCCGTTGAGGGGTCGTCAACGGAACATTCTTCGGCGCATGCGCGCGAAGAGGAGTTGGAAGAAACACTCGCGACGCCTTCGCCCGATGTGAACGACATCGGCGCGGCCTTCCGGCGTTGGGACGTGATGGGAGACAGGTGATGGGCAGAGTTTACGAAGCATTGAAGCGCGCGGCCGAGAACGGCGGCGCGAACACGAAGACCACGGACGACGCGGGAGCGCGCCGCGCCGCCACCACTACTGCGGGGGCGGCCGTCGCCGACGACGAAGAGGTGACGCTCGTCGCCGAAGCGCCGTCGCCGGCGACGACGAACGGCGACCGCAACGGCAACTCGAACGGCGGCGGTCACACCGCGCCGGAAGTGTTTTCGCGTCGCACGTCCGCACTCTTCAACGCGCCTGATGGTCAGGCGCACGTTTCAGCATCCGCTGAGCACATCGTTGCAGCCACGGCCGGGTCGGCACTCCCCGGCGGGCAGGCTTCGCGTGTTGCTGGGGCAACGGCGGATGCTGTCGGCTCGACGCGCGCGTTGGAGTTTCCCGCAGTGGAAATTTCCCACGCGCGCGTCGAACCACATCTCATCGCCATCACCGACCCGCGCTCGCCGCACGCCGAGCAGTATCGCGCCCTGCGCACGCGCATCCTGCACGCGGGCGAGCGCCGGCATGTACAGGCCATCGTCGTCTCCAGCGCGGGCGTGATGGAGGGCAAGACCGTCACGGCCGTGAATCTCGCGTGGCTGCTCGCGCAGACCGACGGCGTGCGCGCTCTCCTGATCGACGGCGACCTGCGCAACCCCTGCGCCGCCGATTATCTCGGCATTGAAACGCCCGCCGGTCTCTCCGAAGTGCTCGCGGGCGAGACGACGCTCGCCGAGACCATCATCAAACTCGAACCCGCCGGGCTGCACCTGCTGCCGGGCGGCACGGTGCGCGACAATGTGGCCGAAATACTCTCCGGCCCGAAATTCAGTTCGCTCCTTGCCGAACTGCGCCGCCTGTTCGATTACATCATCATCGACGCGCCGCCGCTCGGCATTTTCACGGACGCCACCGTCCTCATCGGCCGCGCCGACGGCGCGCTGATGGTCGTGCGCTCGGGCAAGACGCGCTACGCCGCGCTCGACCGCGTGCTCGAACCGCTTCCGCGTGAACGCCTGCTCGGCATCGTCCTCAACGGCGCGGACGACAACAAAGACGACAGCAGCACCTATTACCAGCGTCGCTACTATCGCAGAGAAGCAGTGACGAGTGACGAGTGACAAGTTAAAACAACAAACCTGTCTTCTAACTTGTCACCCGTCACTTGCCACTTGTCATTGTATTAAGGAGTTCATTTGAGTCTCACGCGCCGCTTCAACGCCCGCACGCCGCTGCTGATACTCGCCGAAGCGTTGTTGCTCTTCGGCGGGATGGTGGCGGCTGTGCATATCCGGCTCGGCGCAAACGAGGCTTACATTAACCTGAACACCGGGCAGGGTTATTACAAGGCCGCGCTCGTCACCCTCTTCTGTATCGGCGCGTTTTATCTCTACGACCTCTACGACTTCGTCGTCATGCACGACCGGCGCGAACTCGTCCTCCGTTTGATACAGGCTCTGGGGCTGGCGTGGGTCGCGCTCGCCATCGTCTTTTACCTGGTGCCGAGACTGGAGCTGGGGCGTGGCATCTCTGTGATCGCGCTCCCGCTCGCGCTCGCGCTGATGGTCGGCTGGCGCGCCTCGATCCACTGGCTGCTCGGCCACCCGTCGGTCGGCCAGCGCATCCTGATCGTCGGTTCGGGCACGGCGGCCATCGAGATCGCGCGCGAGGTGTTGGAGCGCAGGGACGCGGGCTATCGCATCGTCGGCTTTGTGGACAACGACCCCGCGCTGGTCGGCAAGAGCATCATCAACCCGCGCGTCATCGGCGTGACGACCGACATGGCGGAGATCGTCAGGCGCGAAAACATCGACCGCATCATCGTTGCGCAGGGCGAGCGGCGCGGGCAGTTCCCGACGCAACAACTGCTCGACCTCAGTCTCGGCGGCAACGTCGCCATCGAAGAGGGCGCGTCGTTTTACGAACGCACGACGGGGCGCGTACACCTCCACATGATGCGTCCGTCGTGGCTCATCTTTTCCGGGCGCGGGCGTCAGGCTCGCCTCTCCGGCGTGGCGCGCGCGCTCCTGCACCGGGGCGTCGCGCTTTTCGGCGCGCTCGTCTCGCTGCCCATCGCGCTTTTGACCGCGCTCCTGATCAAACTCGAATCGCCCGGCCCCGCTCTCTACCGGCAGGAGCGCGTCGGTAAGAACGGCCGCCCGTTCACGATCATGAAGTTTCGCTCGATGCGCATGGAC
The DNA here is from genome assembly GCA_036566625.1 of Pyrinomonadaceae bacterium. Lineage (GTDB taxonomy): Bacteria > Acidobacteriota > Blastocatellia > Pyrinomonadales > Pyrinomonadaceae > JAIVJZ01. Next base: position 2,353 of record DATCWB010000563.1, on the reverse strand, counting down.
GCCGAGAAGGACGGCCCCGTCTGGGCGCAGACGGGAGACGACCGCACGACACGCGTCGGGCGCATCATACGCAAGATTCGCGTGGACGAGATTCCGCAGTTCTGGAACATCCTCAAAGGCGAGATGAACTTCGTCGGCCCGCGCCCCGAACGCCCGCACTTCGTCGCGCAACTGGCCGAGGAGATTCCGTTCTACGCGCAGCGGCATTTGATCCCGCCCGGTCTGACGGGCTGGGCGCAGATCAAATACCCTTACGGCTCGTCCATCGAGGACGCGCGCCAGAAGTTGCAATACGATCTCTACTACATCAAGAACCAGAGCCTCGTGCTCGACGCGGTGATCTTGTTCGAGACGGTCAAGACGATCCTGTTCGGTCGCGGCGCGCGGTAGAGAAAGTTCGCGCCGCGCCATTAGAAGTTTTCGAGAGGTACAGACATGAAAACGCACACGATGAAGTTGACGACGCTCGCCCTCGCGGGTCTCCTGCTCGCGGGCAACGCGGGCGCGCTCGCGGCGGCGGCGCAAGGTACGGACAAGCAGAAGTCCGAGCAGAAGACGCGCCCGCGCACTACTGCTACCGCTTCCGGCGCGGCCAAAGAGAAGGCGGGCGAGCGGCTCGAACCCGACGACACGAGCGCGCCGCCGCGTTCGGACGTGTCGGCCGAGGTGCTGGCGAACCGGCGCGAAACGCTCTCGGAGGAAGAGGCGGCCGTCGTGCCCTACTACAACAACTTCATGTCATCCTACCGGCTCGGTCCCGAAGACGTGATCTCGATCACGGTCTTCAACCTTGACCGCTATTCGAAGGCCGGGATCATCATCCCGCCCGACGCCCTCATCTCGCACCCGCTCATCCCCGAAGGCATCCACGTCGCTGGGAAGACGACCAAGCAGGTCGCCGACGAGATCACGAAGAAACTCGACGAGTACGTCATCACTCCGAAAGTGACGGTCTCGCTCGACAAGGCGCAGTCGGCGGTCTTCTGGGTCGTGGGCGACGTGGGGCAGCCGGGCATCCGCCCGATGACGCGCCGCCTCTCGCTCACCGAAGCGCTCGCCCTCTCCGGCGGCGTGCTGCCGACGGGTAACAAGAAGAAGGTGGCGGTCATGCGTCGGCAGGCCAACGGTTTCATGCAGCCGACGATCATAGATGTCGCCGCGATTGAAAAGGGCAAGATGCCCGACAACTATTTTCTCAACCCCGGCGACCAGATCATCGTGCCGGGCAACCGGCTCAAGACCTTCAATCAGGTGCTCAGCCTGCTGCCCGTCGTCAGCTTCTTCCGAATCTTCACCGGAGGATTTTAAGAAACGATGAACGCGGCACGCCGAAAGTGGAACGCCGGAACGCAAGCAGACGCGCTTCAAGTCGCCCTGCTGCGTCCGTCGTCTCGTGTTCGCCGTTTCGCTGCTTCCGTTCGTCGTTCATCATTCATCGTTCATCGTTTCGTTGTTTTGCTCCTGCTGCTCGCCCCGCAGGTTGTCGCGGCGGGCGCTTGGGAGGCGCAAAAGTCGGGGACTATGGCGTGGCTGCGCGCGGTCTATTTTGTGGACGAAGCGCGCGGTTGGGCGGTCGGAAGCCGGGGCGCGCTACTCGGGACGACGGACGGCGGGCGAACCTGGGCGGTGCGCCGCGCGCCCGCCGAAGACACTCTGCGCGACGTTTATTTCACGAACGAACAGACGGGCTGGCTCGTCTGCGACCGCAGCATCTACCTGCTCAGGACGAAGCAAGAGCCGCGCTCTTACCTGTTGAAAACCACGGATGGCGGCGCGAGTTGGTCGCGCGTCGAGGTGACGGGCGCGGACGTTGACGTGCTCTTGACGCGCGTCGCCTTTGCGGACGACTCGCGCGGCTGGGCTTTCGGCGAGATGGGCGCGCTCTATGCGACGACGGACGGCGGCGCGAGTTGGGAGCGGCGGACGCTGCCGACGAAACACCTGTTGCTCGGCGGCGCGTTTCTCGCGGACGGCCGGGGCTGGCTGGTCGGCGCGGGCAACACCATTCTGTACAACCCTGACGGCGACGAGTGGCGCGCGGTCGCGTCGCCCCTCATCACCGCGACGCGCTTCAACGCGGTCTTCTTCGCAGACGAGCGGCGCGGCTGGGCGGTCGGCGAACGCGGCCTCGTGCTCACCACGCCGAATGGCGGGCGTTCGTGGTTCACACAGGAATCGAACGCGGATGTCGATCTGTTGGACGTAAAATTTATGGACACGAAGGAAGGCTGGGCGGTCGGCGCGGGGGGCACGATCATCCACACGACGGACGGCGGCGCACACTGGCGACTCGAACCGAGCGGCACGCGCCACCCGCTCGAACGCCTCTCGATTGCGAGCCGCGCGCGCGCGT
>DATCWB010000562.1:0-3643 GCA_036566625.1 Pyrinomonadaceae bacterium | reverse complement strand
GACGCGCGCGGCGACGCCCACGGCTGCGGGTCATGCTGCCACTGTTCATGGTCTGCATCATGGAATCGCCCGTCGAGTTGCTGTTGGCGTTGTCCTGCGCCGACACGGGCAAATCCGCGCCGACGAAAACAGCCGTCACGAACAGGACTAAGAGACAGATCATTTTACCTGTGATGGTTCTCTTCATAGTGATCTCACCCTCCGTTGGTATATCGCGTCGCACCTCGCTATAGGCCGACGGTTAAGCGTTTTCGCAAGACGCCAGTGCAACCAGTCCCCTCCCGGCGCTCGACCCGATTCCCGTCTCCGGCGGACGCCGAAACTTCGCTGCCGAAGCGTTCGTTGACCGCTCTGCCCGCACACGCCGCGCGTCGGTCGCTTGACGCGTTATGCGCGCTCCGGGGCATCGCGCTAGGCCGCCCCCGTTTTGTCCTCCCGGCGGATTCGCGCGAGGGGATGAAAACCTATTCCGGTTAAGCTGCTAACTTTGCCCGTAGTTTCTCACAAGATGAAAACTGTTGCACGAAAAATCGTGCGCGCCCGTCCGACCGCACGTACCGCTTTTCTTCAGACGAGCGTCGGGGGCAGGACGAAATGGCCGAGATGCGCCCCATCGTAGTTCGCGCTGACGCGCAAGGCCAACTCCAGCGCGTCGCGCGTCTGCTCCGGCGTGATGACCGCGTCAACGAACCCGCGCGCCGCAGCATGTTTGGCGTCCAACTGCCGGTCGTAGTCCTCGCGCACACGCGCCATCTCGGATTTCAAAGCCTCGTCCGGCTCCGTGCCTTCGCGCTTCAACTTGTCGAGTTGTGTGCCGAAGAGAGCCTGCACCGCCGAGTCGCCTTCCATCACGCCCATGCGACCCGTCGGCCAACTGAAAATGAAATCGGGGTCGAAGCCCTGCCCCGCCATCGCGTAATAGCCCGCGCCCGATGCGTGGTTGATGGTGAGGACGATCTTCGGCACAGACGCCGTCGCCATCGCCTCGACGAAGCGCGCCCCGGCGCGGATGATGCCCGAGTGTTCCGCCTCCGCGCCGACCATGAAGCCCGACACGTCCTGTATGAAGACGAGCGGCGTGCGATGGCGATTGCAAACTTCGATGAAGTAGGCGACCTTCTCGGCCGACTCCGTGTAGATGATGCCGCCGAACTTCGGCTGGCCGCCACCCGCCGCGCGAAACATGCCGCGACTGTTGGCGATGACGCCCACCTGTATGCCGCGGATGCGCGCGTGCCCCGTGATCATCTCGCGCGCGTAGTCGGCCTGAAACTCGTCCCACTGGCCGCCGTCGATGATGCACTGGAGAACGGCGCGCGCGTCGTATGGCTGGCGATGATCTTCGGGGATGAGTTCGTAGAGTTCTTCCGCTGCGCGCGCCGCCTCCGCGTTGCCTGCGACCGACAGCGAGCGCGAGGGCGGGGCGGCGGGAAGTTCGGAGACGAATTCCCTGATCCGGGCGACGCACTCTTCGTCGTTCTTGACGCGATAATGAGCGACGCCGGAAATCTCGTTGTGCGTGCGCGCACCGCCGAGCGTCTCGTTGTCAATCGTCTGTCCGGTCGCGCCTTTGACGAGGTTCGCGCCGCCGAGTCCCATGAACGAAGTGCCTTCGACCATCACGATGATGTCGGAGAGCGCGGGCAGGTACGCGCCGCCCGCCACGCATGGCCCCATCACGGCCGAGATTTGCGGGACGCGCAGGTAGCGACGCATGATCGAGTTGTAATAGAAGATGCGCGCCGCGCCGTACTGTCCGGGGAACACGCCGCCCTGATACGGCAAATTCACGCCCGCCGAATCCACCAGGTAAATGATCGGCACGCGCGAGCGCATTGCGATCTCCTGCGCGCGCAGGATTTTCTTGATCGTCTCGGGCCACCACGAACCGGCCTTCACCGTCGCGTCGTTGGCGACGACGACGCATTCGCGCCCGCCCACGCGCCCCACGACCGTGACCACTCCCGCCGCCGGCGCGCCGCCCTTGTACTCGTCATAGGCGACGAGCAGGCCGATCTCCTGCACGTATGCGCTGGGGTCTAACAAGAGCGCGAGCCGTTCGCGCGCGGTGAGTTTGCCCTGGCTGTGCTGACGCTCGATTTTGTCGGGGCCGCCGCCGCGCTCAAGTTTGGCCGCGAGACGTTCGTAGTCTTCGACCAGTTCGCGCATACGCGTCGTGCGCTTGCCCGTAGCGCCGGCGGGAGATAGTGGTTCTGACTTCATCGTGACACGTGGCCGCGCGAGCGTGCCCCCGTCAGGCACAACCCGGCGTTGTTCGTTCGTTGCTTAAATTTTATCGCCAAAGATGCCTCAACATAACATAGGAGCGCGACGCGAGACAACGCGCCCGTTATGCGGCGCGACAGGCGGAAAGGTGTTCGGCGGGAGCTGAGTTTTTCGGCCTTACGAAGTCTCCATAACTCTTTCCAACAGCGCGTTCAAGTCGGCCTTTTCCGGCACGCCTTCGAGGATGCAGACGCGCGCGCCGCGTCGTTCCATGACGACCAGACCCTCGCCCGTCGTGCGCCAGACGCGGCGCGTCTCGACGGGGATGCTCTGGCGCGTGTCGGCGATGGCGGTCTTGTAGCGACGCTCCGTGCGTTTGACGTAGGCCGCGAAGAACTCCTCGGCGTCCGGTTCGGTGTCCCACGCCGTTAGCTGGGCGAGCAAGGTCTGGCGCGTCGCGCGGTTTTCATAAAGCGCGAAGCGGTCGCCGCCCCACCCGGCCGTGGCCGTCAGCGACTCTTTCTCCGCGCGCAGGAATTCGTCGAGGATTTGGAAATAGCTCCACTCGCCGTTCACGTCGTAGTCGAGCCGCACCCAACCTTTGCCGAGCTGCCGTGCGATGTCGGGCAAGTTGATCTTGATGGGCGCTTCGCGCGCGAAATATTTTTCGGGGTGCAGTATTTGTTCGGTTGACTGGGGCAGATTTTTGTAGGCTTCGGAGACGAGCGGCCAGCCGCCGCGCCGGTAAACCTGCGATGCCCATTCCATGCCCTGCTTGTAGGGAAAGAGGAGCGATTCGCGCAGGACGCGCGGCGCGCGCTCGATCTTTTCCGACGCGCTCGCGCCCGCGTTCATCGATTTCATCATCGCCGCGACGCGCTTCAGATCGCGCATCACGTAGAAGGTCATCACGAGCGTCGCGTCGCCTTCGACGAGGGCGTGCGCGGCCAGTTCGGCGTCGGAGTCGCCCTTCGGCCAATCCTCGAAGCGGCGCAGGTTGAAGTGCTGATCCTGTAGGGCGTGCGTGAGTTCGTGCGCGATGACGGGCTGCTGGCCGTCGAGGTCAATCCAATCGGCGAGGTAGAACTCCTGCGTCTTCGGGTCGTAGTAGCCCGCCACCTGTTCGGTCAGCAGTTCGATCAGGAAAGAGCGCATCGCGAAGTCGGCGGGCACGAGTCCCAGCTTCTTGAGCGCGATCTCGCCCGCGCGCAGTTCGGCGGGCGTCGTTTGCTTGTCGAGGTTGCGCACCAGCATGCGCTCGATCTCCGCGCGCGACTGCGCCCCGCTCTTGACGGCGCGAAGCACTCCGAGTTGTCTGATCTCGCCCGTCTCTTTCAAGACTTCGGCGGTCGCCGCCGCCACGCTCGCGCTGCGCGGGTTGACGGCCGCCGTGGGCGGTCTTTGCGGCGCGGCGACC
>DATCWB010000561.1:0-8809 GCA_036566625.1 Pyrinomonadaceae bacterium | reverse complement strand
ACTCGCCCCACGCGAAACAGGGAAATTAACACGCTGCATTCGCGCGCGACAAGCGACCATTAGCCGCCCCCTGTTCAATCCATAAACTCGCGCTGCCAGAGTTCGAGGGTGAGCAGTTGGAAGACCTGGAGGTTGTAGTCTTCGCGGCCTGAGAGGTTGGCGTCGATGATGCGGCGGACTTCCTCTGGGCGGAAGAGGCCGCGGCGGCGGACGGTTTCCTCTGACAATAAATCTTCGACCATGGGCCTCAGCGCGCCGCGCAGCCACGAGCGGATGGGCGCGCCGAAGCCCGCTTTTTTGCGCCAGACCACATCATGCGGGAGCAGGCTCTCGGCGGCGCGTTTCAGAATGTACTTTCGCTTGAGGCCGCGTAGCTTCAGGTTGACGGGCATGCGCGCGGCGAGTTCGACGAGTTCGACGTTGAGGAAGGGGACGCGCACTTCGAGCGTGGCGGCCATCGAGGTCTTGTCCGTGTAGGCGAGGTTGAGGCAGGGGAGAAAAGTTTTCAGGTCAACGTAGAGCAGGCGGTTGAGCGGCGCAGCATCCGAAACGCGCGCGAAGTGGCGACGGTGTTCGCGGTAGGCGTCCATGCCCGCGGTGGCGTCGTTCAAGTCGTCCGTGTAGAGGCGGCGTTTGGCCGGGTCGGTGAAGTATGTGCCGAAGCCCAGGTAGCGTTCCTCGAAATCGAGCGCGGCGGAGCGGGCGAACTTCTTGGCGTTGCGAAGGGGCGCGGTGAAACGTCCGGGCAGACCGCCGGGCAGGGCGTTTGACAGGGCGGACATCAAGGGGCGGCGCAGGATGCCGGGCACGGGGTCGAGCGCGCCCGCAAGCCGCATCGCGAGTTGGCGCGGGTAGCCGGCGAACACTTCGTCGCCGCCGACGCCGGAGAGCAGCACCGTCAGATTTTCGCGCGCCGCGCGCGAGACGAGGTAACTCGTGATAACGGCCGGGTCGGCGACGGGTTCATCCATGTGCCGGACGAGTTTCGGCAACAGGTCGCACACGTCCGGTTGGAGCATCAATTCGTGATACTCGGTGTCGAGCAGTTTGCCGACCTGTCGCGCCCAGCGCGCGTCGTCGGGGATGATGTCGTAGCGCAAATCTTCCTGCTCGATGCCGACCGTGTAAGTACAGATGCGTCGCCCGTCGCTGTGGCGATTCATCAGCGCGACGATTGAAGAAGAATCCACGCCGCCGGAGAGGAACGCGCCGAGCGGCACGTCCGATACCATCTCCATGCGCACGACGCGCTCCAGAGTTTCCAGCACGCGCTCGCGCCACCATTCCTCGCTTCGCCCCTCTTCGACGCGGTCGAAGGACACATCCCACCACTCGCGCACCGTCACGCGCCCGGCGCGCCAACGGAGCAGGTGCGCGGGCGGGAGTTTGTGGATGCCGCGAAAGACCGTGTGCGGGTCGGGCGTCCAGAGGAAGGTGAGGTATTGATTGAGGGCTTCGGGGTCGAGCGCACGTTCGACCAGCCCGGTCGCAAGTATGGCTTTGATCTCCGACGCGAAGATGAACGACTGACCGGAAGATTCCGCGTCGCCCGCCGCGTGCGGGTTCGCGCCGTTCTCATCCCCGGAGCCGAATGCGTAATAGAGCGGCTTGATGCCGAGGCGGTCGCGCGCGAGCAGCAACTCCTGCTCGAATGCGTCCCACAGAGCGAAGGCGAACATGCCGTTCAGACGCGCGAGCGCATCCACGCCCCATTCGGCATAGGCCGCGAGCAGCACTTCCGTGTCGCAGTCGGTGCGAAAGGTGTGATTTAACTTTTCGAGTTGAGCGCGCAGTTCGCGGTAGTTGTAAATCTCGCCGTTGAACGTGACGGAGTAGCGGCCGTCGGCGTAGTGCATCGGCTGATGCCCGGCCTCGCTCGTGTCGATGATTGAGAGGCGCCGGTGGCCGAGACACGCGCGCCGCCCTCCCGCGTCAGACGGCGCGGCCGTCCACACACCTTCGTCGTCGCGCCCGCGATGCTCGATAGACGCGAGCATCGCGCCGATGCGCCGCTCAGGATTTCGACCGATGATTCCGGCGATGCCACACATAAGAGATCAGTGACGAGTGACAAGTGACAAGTGACGAGTCAGAACAAGGCAAGTCTTTGGTTTTAACTTGTCACTCGTCACTTGTCACTCGTCACTTCCAAAGCACGTCCGGTGCGCAGGGAGTCGCGGATGCGGAAGGTGGCGCGGGTGGTGGCGGCGAGATCGTGGAGGGCGATGGGCGCGGGCGCGCCTTCCCTGACCATCGCGCAGACGGCCTGCACCTCCGCGGTCTGCCCTTTATCCTGCGCGCGCAGTTTCGCCGGACGGCGCTCGCGCCCGCGCTCGTAGAGGGTGGCGGAGCGAAAGTCTTCGATGACGAAAGTGCGGCCTCCGCCGAAAATCTCGATGCGTTCTTTCGCGAGCGCGCGGTCGCCTTCCGCGAGATAGGCGATCTGGCCGTTCGAGCCGTCGCTGAAACGCAGCGTGATGACTACCGAATCTTCGTCGAGTGTCTCTTCGTTGCGGCTCGCGACCGACTCAGCATAGACGCGCGTGGTCACAGCCCCGGTCAGAAAGTGCATCAGGTCGATGAAGTGGCAGACCTCGCCGATGATGCGCCCGCCGCCCACGCGCGGGTCTTGAATCCAGTGCGTGCGCGCGATGCGCCCGGCGTTGACGCGATACAGGATGGAGAGCGGTTCGCGCCGCGCGGCGAACGCTTCGCCGCACGCGCGCGCGTGCGGCGAGAAGCGACGGTTGTAGCCGACCATCAGTTGCCCTGCGGACGCGCGCGCCGCCGCAAGCACGCCGTCCAACTCTTCGTCGTCCAGCGCAAGCGGTTTTTCGACGAAGACGTGTCGCCCAGCTTCGAGCGCGCGGCGTGCGAGCGGGGCGTGCGAGTCGTGTCGCGTGGCGATGACGACGAGGTTGGCGGCGGCGTCCGCGATCACATCTTCCGCGCTCGCCAGGACGCGCGCGAAGTCGTATTTCTCGCCGATGCTGCGCGCCGAGATGCCCGAGGCCGTCGCGATTGCGTGGAAGGCCGCGCCGTTCGCCTTGAAGTTCGGCAGCAGGAACTTTTGCGCGTAGCTGCCCGCGCCAATCATGCCGACACTCACCGTCGCCGACCCTGCCGCCCGCGCGCTCACTGGATCAACATTGCGTCCGGTGTGGGCGTCGCGCTCGCGGCGTTCGATGCTGCGCGCGAGTTCGCGCTCAGTGTCGTAGGAGAGCACGACGCCGAGGTAAGGCTCTCTGGTTTCGCCCGCGATCAGGTTGTAGGCGCGCTCGCCGTCTTCGATTGCGAACCTGTGTGTGACGAGCGGCGCGACGCGAACGCTGCCCGCCGCCAGGAGGTCTAGGAAGGCTTCGATGTTACGCCCCTCCGTCCAGCGCACATAGGGAAAGGGGTAGTCGTGACCGCGCTCCTCGTATTCGGGATCGTAGCGACCCGGCCCGTAAGACATCGAAACTTTGAGCGTCAGTTCGCGCTCGTAATAAATCTTGCGCGGGACGTTCATGCCGACGAGGCCGACGGCGACGACGCGCCCCTTGAGACGCGAAATCTCGCCCGCGAGTTCCACAGGCTGGTCCGAAGAGGTGGCCGCCGTAATCAACACCGCGTCCGCGCCGCGCCCGCGCGTCCACGCCAACACCGCATCGGGCGTCTCGCCGCCCGAGACCGCACCGTCATCCGCGCCGAGCGTGCGCGCGAGTTCAACTTTCGACGCGTCGAGATCGATGCCGAAGACGCGGCAGCCGTTCGCTTTCAGAAGTTGGACGGTGAGTTGGCCTAAGAGACCGAGGCCGATGACGACGACCGCTTCGCCGAGCGTCGGTTCGGCGAGCCTGACGCCTTGCAGCGCGATTGCGCCGAGCGTGCCGAAGGAGGCCGATTCGAAGTCAACGCCGTCGGGCAGGCGCACGCACAAATTTTTCGGCACGGATAAAACTTCGGCGTGCGAGGCGAAGCCCGCGCCCGCGCAGGCCACACGGTCGCCCGCGGCAAACGTCGTCACGTCGTCGCCCGCGCCGACGACGATTCCGGCGGCACTGTAGCCGAGCGCGTTCAGCGCATTCAGTTTCGACCGCACGGCGGCGAGGGTGTTCATCAAGCCTTCGCGCTGCGCTTTTTGGACGACCTGCCGGACGAGGTCGGGGCGTTCGCGCGCCTTGCCGACGAGACTCTTGCGGCCGAGTTCGACGGCCATGCGCTCAGTGCCCGCGCTGATGAGCGAGGCGGCCGTGCGCACCAGCACGCGCCCTCGTTCCGCGATGGGCGGCGGCACGTCCGTGACGGAGACTTCGCCCGTCTTATAGTTTTGCAAAATCTGTTTCATGCGTCGGCGAGCCGATTATATATTTCCAGATACTCGGGCGCTACGGACGCGGCCGTGAAACGCCGCGCGAGTTCGACGTTGCGGCGACTGATCGCCGCGCGTTCGTCCGGCTCGTCCAGCAGCCGTGCGATCTTTTCCGCGAGCATCTGCGGGTTCTTCGGCTCGACCCAGAGGCAGTTGTCGGGCTCTCGCAGGTAGTCTGCGGCGGCGCGGATGCGCGTCGTGATGACGGGCAGCCCGGCGGCGATTGATTTGAAAATGACCATCGGGAAACCTTCGTAATGATACGTCGGGAAGACGAGCATCGTGCTGCCCGCGTAAAACTCCCCCGTCTCCGCTTCCGGCACGTAGCCGAAGAAGCGCACGCGCTCGTCCAACTGCAAACGCGCCGCTTCGGCCGCCCAACGCGCGCGCGCCTCGCCGTCGCCCAGGCAGAGCAACACGAAGGCGCGCCCCTCGTCGCGCAGAATGGCGCAGGCGCGGATCACGTCCGTCAAACCCTTGGCCGGAATGAAACGCGCGATGAACAGCAGGAGCGGCGTCTCCCCGCCCGCGCCCAATCTGGCGCGAAGGTTTGCTTCCGCCTGCGGGTCGGCCGCTGCGCCCGCCACCACGTTTTTGACGACGAAGAGTTTGCGCCGGTCAACTCCGGCGCGCGCGAAATTCTCGCGCTCCTCCGACGACAGCAGCCCGATGCCGTCCGCACGCGCCAGCACGAATTGCACGAGCGCGCGCAAAGCGGGGTTACGCGTGGCAAAGAGCGCGGCGTCAGAGCCGTGGAACTTCAAAAAGATTTTCGCGCGCGCGGGTTCGAGGAGACGGACGGTGGCGGCGTCGCGCATGAGCGCCATCGTGTCGAACGAAGTGTTCAGATGAACGATGTCGAATTGCTCGCGGCGCAGGCGGCGTCGAAGCAATCGCGCCGTCGAGAGCACGCGCTTGACGCGATGCCCGAGAGTCGTCCCGCCCAACCTTTCGCCGTAGACGTAAGTCTCTTCCGCGACCTCCGTGCCGAGCGCGCGCAACTCCGCCGCGAAGGGCGGTTCGCAAGCCGCCGGCCCGCCCAGAGAATCGCGGTCGGGCATCCCCATCAATACGCGCACGCGTGGCGTTTCCTGTTCATCGAATAATCGAATGGCTGATCGAGCTTAACCGGCGTGATCATGGCATGCCCTCCTGAGACTTGTACAGTTTGAGCAGATTCGCGATGTGCGTTTCGATGCCGAACTCGCGCGCCGCCCATTGCCGCGCCGCCTCCGCGAGACGCACGCGCCGCGCGCCGTCTTCGATGAGTGCGAAGAGACGCCGCGCCAGATCGTCCGCGTCGCCCGTGCGAAACACGGACGCGTACTCGCCCCGGTTCGTTACTTCGAGCAGCGCGCCGATGTCCGAGACGACCGACGGCACGCCCGCCAGCATCGCCTCGACTACGGCCACGCCGAACGAATCCATGCGCGACGAGAAGACGAAGATGTCGAGCGCGCCGAGCATGTCGGCCACGTCGGCGCGCCGCCCCAGAAAATGCACGCGGTCTGCGATGCCCTGCTCGCGGCAGTAGTTGACGCACTCCTGATAAATTCGCGTCGCGCCGTCACCCGCCCAGCCCCCGGCAAACGCGAAATGCGCGCGCGGCACGCGTCGAAAGACGCTTGAGAGCGCGTGGCAGACGGTCAGTTGATCCTTGCGTGCGTCTGCGTAGAAGTTGCCGACCATGCCGAGCAGCAAGTCGCCCTCCGGCAGTTTCAACTCGGAGCGCAGGAGGCCGCTCGCGCCCGCCGTCGCTTGCAGGCGCGCGGCGTCCACGCCGTTGTAGACGACGTGAAAGTTTTTAGCGGTCGCAAATCCGCCCTCCGCGCCGAGGCACGCGAGCAGTTCACGGCTGACGGCGACGTTCGAGTCCATGCGCGGCGCGAGAAACTTCAAGGCCAAACGGTTCTTCGCGTCTGCCGTGCAGAGGTGAAAACTGAGCACGCGCCTGACGCGGCCGCCCGAGCCGCGCGTCGCCAGATACGCGTGCAGGGCTTCGACCGCCTGATGACAATGCACGACTTCGACCTCGCGCTCTGTGATCAAACGCCGCAGTTGCACGATCAATTTCGGATCGAGCGGCGCGCGGCGCGAGAGCCTGACGAACGGCGCGCCGGAGCGTCGGAAGTCGTCTTCTAGTTCGCCGCCGCCCGTCGCGGCAAAGGTCAGGTCGAGACCGTTCGCGCGCGCGTTGCGGCACACGTCGAGCGCGAGCGTTTCCGCGCCGCCGCGGTTGAGCGAATCGAGTAGATGCAAGACTCTCATGGAAGACCGGACTTGTTTTAATATAGAGACCGAATGCTAAAAGCGCCAGCAAGCATCCCGCCCGTGGCGGCGGCCGTCTCGGTCGTCGTGCCTTCGTTCAACCACGCGGCATTTATCGAAAGAACCCTGCGCTCGGTCTTCCGGCAGACGCTCGCGCCGCTCGAACTAATCGTCATAGACGACGGCTCGCGCGACGATTCGCCGCGCATCATCGAACGCGTCCTCCGCGATTGTCCCTTCGCCTGCCATCTTCTCGCGCGCGAAAATCGCGGCCTCGCGGCGACGCTCAACGAGGGTTTCGCGCGGTCGCGCGGTCGCTACTTCGCCTATCTCGGCTCGGATGATCTGTGGTTTCCGAAGTTCCTACAGGCGCGCGTCGAGGTGTTGGAAGCGCGCCCGCGCGCCGCGCTCGCCTACGGCAACGCCTACAGCATTGACGAGGGCGACCGCATCATTAACTGCACGACCGACTGGGCGCGTTACCGCGACGGCGACGCGCGGCAAATGCTGCTGGAGACGCTCGCGCCGCTCAGCCCGACGGTCGTCTACCGCCGCGACGCGCTCGAAGCGCACCGCTGGAACGAAGAGGCGCGGCTGGAAGATTACGAACTCTACCTGCGCCTCGTCGCGGAAGGCGAGTTTGCTTTCGACCCCGCGATACTCTCGGCGTGGCGGCAGCACGGCGATAACACGAGCCGCGATTTAGAAATGATGATGCGCGAGAAACTGGCCGCGCAGCGGCGGACGGCCGCCACGCTCAACTTGAGCGCGCGAGAGCTTGAAGAGTTTCAAACGCTCGCACGGTTTCGCAGCGCGCAGGAATTCATGCGGCGGGGCGATAAATTGACCGCGCTGAAACTGGCCGTGGGTAGCTGGCGCGGCGCGCGTACGAACGGCGAGAGGTTCAAACTGCTTGCCGGTCTGCTCGTGCCGCACCAACTGCTCGCGCGCTTGCAGGGGCGAAGACAGGCGCGCGCCTCCCGGCATTACGGCGCGCTGGAAATGTGAAAAGATGCTTTCCGCTTTCTTTCGCATCTCCGTCGTGAAGATGCTTTTCACAACCGAGGCGCGAAGGACGCGAAAAGGAAGCGGTCGAGAGTGGCAGGCGCGCTCGTCGCACGGCAATGCGCTATTCTTCCCTGACGAATCCGAATGCGTCGTGATGCGCGTCCCAGACGCGTTCTCCGAAATAGACTTCCTTGAGTCCGCCCACCTCCCCGACCCGCGCGCGTATCCACGCCGGAGACGTGAGCGCGACGCCGTAACCTCCCTCGCCCGCATAATCTTCATAGCCGAAACCCGTCTCGGCGTAACGCCGCGTGATCGTCTCCACCTGCGCGGGCGTCAGCATGTAGTCGAACTCGCCTGACGGCATGCGGCGGGCGACGAAATCGCCGTGCGCGCTAAACAGCAGGAGGCCGCCGGGCGCGAGGTGGCGCGCGAAGAGACGGAAGAGGGCGCGCGTGGCGTGGGCGTCGAGGTGCGTGATGAGCGAACCGCACCAGATGAGATCGAACGGCGTGTCGAACGAGAGCGCGTCGAGGTCGGTCAGGGAATAGACGGGCGTCGCGCCGAACGCGCGCGCGCAAAAGTCAACGCCGTCGCGGTCGAGGTCGCAGGCCGTGAACTTGGCGCGCGGGAAGCGGCGCGCGAGGAAACGCAGCACGCGCCCATGACCGCACGGCAGATCGAGGACGCGTCCGACCTCTGCCAGGTTCGCGCGCCGCAGAGCCTCTTCGACGATGCCCATCGCCGAGAGTCCGACCTTGAAATAGTGTGCGCCGTCGCCCGTGTACATCGTATCGCGCGGCGAGATGCGGCTGTCCACTTGCCGGAGCAGTTCGCGCTCGGTCGCGGCCAGCGTTTGATCTTCGAGCAGGCGTCGCCTCTGCGCCTCGGTCCTGAACGGGAGCGCGCGCACGCGGCGGCGCACCGTCCCCAGACGCGTCCTCAACTGCCGTGGAAGAATTTGTTTCAACGTGTGGCCGTCGTTCATCGCTTCCGTTCAACTCGCGGGCAGAGGTTCGCCCGAAGCGTTTGACAGAATGCACCAGCCCGCCGCGAAGACGCAAACTGACGCGCGCACGACAGGGTGAAAGCTGAAAGGGTGAATGCGAAAAGGTGTGTGCGGAAAGATGAAGGCGGAAGGAAGGAAAGAATCTTTTACTCACTTACGAGTGTGTTCTT
>DATCWB010000560.1:0-7211 GCA_036566625.1 Pyrinomonadaceae bacterium | reverse complement strand
GCGCGGCCGACGCGGGCGAGTCGCCCGACTTCGTGCCGCTCGTGCGCGCGTGGGGCGGCGTGTCTATCGTCTATCGCAAACGCTTGCAGGATTCGCCCGCGTACCGTTTGAACCACGAGGAGGTCGTGAAGTCGCTCGAAGAGGGCATCAGTTATATCGAGAACATGAGTCCCGTCGAAGCGGTCGCGGATGAACACGGCGCGGTCGCCGGGCTGGTCTTCGAGCGGATGCGGCAGGACGCCGAGACGCGCAAGTGGAAGGCTTCGGGCGAACTCACGAGGCTCGCGGCGCGCACGGTCTGCGTGGCGGCGGGCACGAGTCCGAACACGATCTACGAGCGCGAGCAACCGGGCACGTTCAAACTCGACGAGTGGGGCGAGTTCTTCGCGCCGCACAAGATCGAGCGCGACGGCGGCGACGGTGCGGGCGGCGATAGGTTCCGAGTCGTCCCGGCGGCGAAGGGCGAGCGCGGCTTTTTCACTTCGTATGAGAACGCCGGACGCTTCGTCTCTTACTACGGCGACAACCATCCGGTCTACGCCGGAAACGTCGTCAAGGCGATGGCCTCTGCGAAGTTCGGTTACGAGGAAGTGTGCGCGCTGTTCGCGAATGAGATCGCCGCCGCCGAGCGTGAAGTTGAAGGCGCGGGTGTAGGTGATGACGCGCGCAAGCCGGTTCGCGCGGAGCGGTTCGCGCGTCTCGTTGAGACATTGGACGACGAGTTGGTCGCACGCGTGGTGCGGGTGGAACGCCTGACGCCGACGATTGTCGATGTCGTGGTGCGCGCGCCGATGCAGGCGCGGAAGTTTCAACCCGGACAATTCTACCGCCTGCAAAATTATGAGACGGACGCGGCGTTGGTGGGCACGACGAAGCTGACGATGGAGGGGCTAGCGTTGACGGGCGCGTGGGTTGATAAGGAGCAGGGGCTGCTCAGCCTCATCGTGCTTGAGATGGGCGCGTCGTCCCGCCAGTGCGCGCTTCTCAGTCCGGGTCAAGAGGTCGTCGTGATGGGGCCGACGGGCACGCCCACGGAGATACCGTCGGGCGAGCAGGTGCTCTTGGCGGGCGGCGGACTCGGCAACGCCGTGCTCTTCTCCATTGCGCGCGCGCTCAGAGAGAACAATTGCCGTGTCATCTATTTCGCGGGCTACAAAAAAGGCGAAGACCTCTTCAAGCGCGAAGAGATCGAAGCGGCCACGGATCAAATCATCTGGGCGACCGACACGGGCGCTGAGATCGTGCCGCGCCGCCCCCAGGACAGGCACTACCGCGGCAACATCGTGCAGGCGATCAAGGCTTATGCGGAAGGCGAATTGGGCGAGGCCGTCTTCGACCTGCACGACATTAAACGCCTCATCGCCATCGGTTCGGATCGCATGATGGCGGCGGTGAAGGCGGCGCGCAGCGGCGTGCTCGCCCCGCACTTCGATCCGGCGCACGTCGGCGTCGGCTCAATCAACAGCCCGATGCAGTGCATGATGAAAGAGGTCTGCGCGCAGTGCCTGCAACGACACGTAGACCCACAGACGGGCGCGGAGTCGTTCGTCTTCTCCTGCTTCAATCAGGATCAACCGCTCGACCGGGTTGACTTCAAGAACCTCAACGACCGCCTGCGCGCCAACACCGTGCAGGAGAAACTGGCGAACCTGTGGCTCGACAAATTGCTGAAAGAGACGGGCGCTGAAGCGTGACGACAACGTCTCTGTAACGCACCCCGCGCCGGACATCGAACGCGAAATCAGATCAGGTTCGGGTTGTTTAGTTTACGGTCGGCGGAGTCGCCCGCCGTCCCTTCGTCGGTCGTGGCCGGAACGGGTGGGACGTTTTGCGTGCCGGGCGTGCGCGGGCGCGTCTCGCCGAGGTTGGTGTCGGGATTCTGAAACATCTCCTGCTGATCCTGGTTGAAGGTTTCGGCCTGTTCGTCTTCGTGCATGTTCGGCTCTCCTGTGTGATTCGTTTCGGCGGGTTGAAAAACTTATTCGTGTTTCGCTTCGGCGCGTGCGGCGACGAGTCGGCGATAGGCTTCGTCGCGACTGAGGCCGAGTTCGCGGGCGGCGCGTTTGAGTGCCGCGCGCGAATCCAAACCTTCGCCTTCGAGGGCGGCGACGAGCGCGGCGATGTCGGTCGTTTGCGGCTCGCCCGCCTCCGCCCCCGCTATAGGCTGGCGGTCTATGATGAGCACCATCTCGCCGCGCGCGCTGTGTTCGCCGGAGAAGCGCGCGATGAGTTCGCTGAGACGCCCGCGCGCGATCTCTTCGTGGAGCTTGGTTAGTTCACGCGCGACGGCGGCCTCGCGTTCGCCGAGAATTTCGCGCGCGTCCGCGAGCGTGCCGGCGATGCGGTGCGGCGCTTCGTAAAAGACGAGCGTGGCGGCGACGGCACGCAGCGCGGCGAGGCGCAGGCGGCGCGCGTGTTGGCGCGGGGGGAGAAAACCTGCGAAGTAGAATTCGTCGGTCGGCAGACCCGAGGCGACGAGCGCGGAGACGAAGGCGGTCGCGCCGGGGATGGGGACGACGTTGATGCCGCGCTCGATGCACGCGCGCACAAGGCGAAAGCCGGGGTCGTTGATGCCGGGCGTGCCCGCGTCGGAGACCAGAGCGACGCTCGCGCCCGCGGCGAGACGCGCGGCGAGTTCGGCGGCGCGCTCGCGCTCGTTGTGCTCGTGGTAGCTGAGAGTTTTGGTCGTGATCAGAAAATGATTCAGGAGCGTGCGCGTGTGGCGCGTGTCTTCGCAAGCTATCACGTCAACTTCGCCGAGCACGCGCAGTGCGCGTTGCGAGATGTCTTCGAGGTTGCCGATGGGCGTGGCGACAAGGTAGAGCGTGCCCGTCGCCGCGCCGGTGCGTTCTGACATGCGCGGTATTGTAAGACAAAAGATAAAAGCGTAGAGGTAAAAGTGAAGGCCGGTTTGACATGAGTGTCAAACCGGCCTTCACTTTTAGCCCACCCCTTGCTCGTTTATGTGGTCTTCGTCAACTTACGGGCGGCCGTTGATGATGCCCGGCAGGCGACGCCACCAGTTGTCGTCAACACGCCCGTCGCGGTCGCGATCACGGTTGCGGTTGTCGCGCGGGTCATAGCCGCCGCCGCGATAGTAACCGTCGTCATAGCCGTCGTAGCGAAAGCCGTAGGCGTTGGCGATGGTGCGCAAGTCCTGTTTGATCTGACGCCAGTCGGCGTAGGTGCGCGAGTCCACGCGCAGGCGCGAGAGCATGCGCTCGGTGCGGTTGGCGGCTTGCATGAGATACTGCGCTTCCTGATAGCCGCGATTGCGGTCGCGCCCGTTGTCGCCGACGCGGCTGCGGAAGCGGTCGGCCGCCTGCCGGAACTCTTTCACTTCGTTGTTGATGCGATCTTCGCGGCGCGTGCCGTTGACGCGGCTGTTGTCGAGAAGACGATCCACGTCGCGCTCAAGATTGCGCGCGTTGTCTTTCACACGCTCGGCCACGTCGCGCAGGTAGCGCGTGTCGTAGTTGCCATTGCGCCCGTAGCGGTCGTTGCGCCAGTCATCGTTGCGGCGGTCGCGGCGATAATCGTCGTCGCGGCGGTCGCGGCGATAGTCGCGGTCGCGATCCCACTGCGCCGAGGCGACGGCAGGCAAGCAGAAGGCGAAGAGGAGGGCGGAGATGACGGTTAAGATAGTCGTGCGTCGGTTAATCATGTGCGAACTCCTTACGTTCAAACTTGCGGCCTCGGGCGCGTGGTTGCCTTCGTTGGGCGAGTGTTTGGCTTCGGCGTCGGACTCGTTGGTGATAGCCGCATTTACGCTTGTCCTCTGTGAAAGACGACAGCGAAACACACGAGAACATGGCAAGCACTATGCCAGCGCGCGCAAGGCGGCGACGGGCGACTGTTAAGTTGATGTAACTTGATGAAATAGGCGGGCGCGGAAACTCGAACGGCGGGGACGCGCTTTGTATTGTTCCAAAACGTGCAGGCTGCGACGCATATCGTTTGCAGTCGCGTCGTTGCCGGGTTCAACTCAACAACTTCTCGATGTGCCGGCGCACGCGCGCCTCTTCGAGCGTGGGGCGCACGCCCGCCGGGTCGAGCACCATCCAGCGCGGGGCGTCGTCCGTTTTTTGCATGAGCAGGAGTTCGTCGTTGGCGGGAGGGTTGCCGAAGTGTGCGATGCGTGCGGCGGCAAGTCCGCCGCCGCGCACGATGCCGTCGCGCGGCGTGCGCGGCCAACCGGCCTCAATGGTCAGGATACGCACGCCGACCGTGAGCGTCAAACGCCGGCCGACCATCGTGGATGCGCCGACCCGGAAACGGTGCGCGTCCATGTTTGCGAGCCGGATGCCTGCGCCCGCGCGATTGGCCTCGCCCGCCTGCGCCGTGAAAGTGGCGAGCAGCCATTCGATGCCGACGTTGCGCGCCATATCGTTCAGAGCGCGCAGGGCGAGGTACTCGGCCACGTCGCCGCGCCCGCTCGCACGCGCGCTCTGCTCGGCCTCGGCCAGCCGCCGCGCCCATTCCGCTTCAAGTTCGCTCAACGTTGAAATCGCTCCAAATGACTGGTCGCCCGACCTTCGTCCGACTTGCGCCGTGATGTTATCATGCCCGCACGCTAGTCGTTAATTTACGCCACAGACCAGAGACGCTCCGACTCGTCTGCGAATTCGCTAGAGAGGCTTTTGATGACATCTCCGCACGCCCGCGCCGCCGCCATACGCCCCGGCCTGAGTTTAATTCTTTCGACGCTCCTCGTCCTCATCTCGCTCGCCGGAAGCGCGGGCGCGCAGGCTACGGCGCGCGGCACGGCGAGACGCACGACGACGCCGCCCGCCGGAACTACCGCAGCGCAGGCGACCGCGCGCCAGAGTCAGACGGCGGGAGCGAGGCCGCGACTCGTGCTCGTCATCGTCGTGGATCAATTCCGCGCCGATTACTTCGAACGCTTCGGCGATCTCTTCGCCCCGAACGGCGGCCTGCGTCGCATGATGCGCGACGGCGCGCAGTGGACGAACGCCAACTACGACCACATGCCGACCTACACCGCGCCCGGCCATGCCACCATCATGACCGGCGCGTGGCCTTCGGAGACCGGCATCATCGCCAACGATTGGTACGAGCGCGAGGCGGGGCGCATCGTGTCGAATGCGTCCGACCCGGAAGACAAACCCGGCAAGCCGCGCTGGCAACTCTTCGGCGGCGGAGCGAACGAGCGGGCTTCGAGTCCGCGCCGCTTGATCGCTTCGACGCTCGGCGACGAACTTCGGCTCGTGAACCAGCGCTCGAAAGTGATCGGCATCTCGTCGAAAGATCGCGGCGCGCTGCTGCCCGCCGGTCGCCATGCCAACGCGGCCTACTGGTTCAGCCTGGACACGGGCAACATGGTCTCGACCAACTACTACTTCAACGAACCGCCCGCGTGGGTGGCGCGTTACAACCAGGCGCGCCCGGCGGATAAATATTGCGGCATGGAGTGGACGCGCCTGCTCAAAGACGCGGGCGAGTATGAACGCCGCGCCGGGTCGGACGCGCCCCCGTGGGAAAACATCGGGACAGGATCGGACTCGAACACTTTCCCGCACAGGGTCGCCGGCAGCGCAACGGCCGCGAGCAGGGAGTGTTGGAGCGTGCTCGACTATTCGCCCTTCTCAAACGACTTGCTCGTCGGGTTCACGCAGGCGGCAATCGAGAATGAGAACCTCGGGCGCGACGCCGACACCGACGTGCTCACCGTCAGTTTCTCCGCGAACGATTACATCGGTCATCGCTTCGGGCCGTACAGCCACGAGGCGATGGACATCACGCTGCGCACGGACGGTCAGATCGGGGCGTTGCTCGATTTCGTCAACGCGAAGGTCGGCTTGCAACACACGCTCATCGCCTTCACCTCCGACCACGGCGTTGCGCCCATCCCCGAACACGCTTCGGCTATGGGTTTGACGGGCGGGCGCATCGGCAACACGGACATCCTGAACGCCGCGCGCAACGCCGTCCGCGCGCGCTTCGGCCGCAAGGGCGAAGACAAGGATTCGACCGCCGACTACATTTCAGAGACGCTCTACAACGCCAACATCTTCTTCAACACCGTCGCGCTCAAACGCGACGGCGTCAACCGCGAGGAGATCGAGCGCGTCGTGGCCGAAGCCGCCCTGACGGTGCCGGGCATCAACCGCGCTTTCACACGCACGCAACTTGAGACGGGCAGCATCTCCGCCGGAGACGTGATCGGCCGTCGCGTCTTGCACGGCTTTCACCCGCGCCGCAGCGGCGACGTGATCCTGGTGCAGGAGCCGTTCAAATATTTCAGCGAGGGCGCGAACCCGATCCCGGCGACGCACGGCTCGCCCTACACCTATGACACGCACGTCCCGCTCATCATCATGGGTCAGGGCGTCGCGGCAGGGCGTTATCCGCAAGCCGCCACGCCCGCCGACATCGCGCCGACGCTCGCCTCGCTGCTACGCATCCAGTCGCCGAGCAACTCGGTCGGTCGCGTGCTGGTCGAAGGTCTGAGTGGCAAGTGAGACTTTAAATTCGGCAAGTGAAACTTTAATTTTAGGTGAAACTTTGTTTCCGGCAGGTAATTAGAAGTTGTTCGGATAGAGAACTAAAAGCTTGTTATGAAGATGCGAAAAACGCTATCAAACGCTCGTTTACTGATCCTGTCGGTGAGCCTGTGCGCTTCGGCGGCGGGCGCTATCGTCGCGCAGAAGAAGCCTGCAACTAAAGGCGCGCGCACACCGGCCGCGCAACCGCCGAAGGGGCGCGCCGCGAAGGGCGACGAGGCGTTGAAGGCAGAACTCGAAGCGTTGCTCAAACTGCCCCTGGCCGAACGTATCGAGGGCTTGCGCGCTTTTCTCGAAGCCAACCCGCGTTCGCCGCTGAGGACGCGCGCGACCGAGCAACTCGTGAGCGCGCATGCCGCGCGCGGCGACGAGCGTTTGCAGGCGCAGGACGCGGCGCGCGGCGTCGAAATCTTCAAACAGGCCGTCGCCCTTGCGCCCGCGGAGATGTCCGACAAGTTGTATTACGAAGTCGTCTCGCAGTTGCCCGCGAACCTCTTCCTGCGAGGGCAGACTGCCGCCGCGCTCTCGCTCGCGCGCGCCGTCGAGGCGAAGGCGGGCGCGGACGCCAAACGCCTGCTCGCGCTCGCGGCCTTTTACGTGAGCGTGGAAGAGGCGGACGAAGCGGCGCGCGTGGCGAAGGCGGCGATCAGGCTCGCGCCCGATCTGGCCGCCGCGCATCAGGCGCTC
>DATCWB010000559.1:0-12227 GCA_036566625.1 Pyrinomonadaceae bacterium | reverse complement strand
CCATGGTCGAAGACCTACTCTCCGAAGACACCATTCGCCGTCGCGGCCTCTTCCGCCCTACGGAAGTCCGACGCATCATCGACGCCAACCTTTCGGGGCGCGAAGACTACAACCTGCAAGTCTTCCAACTCCTCACGCTCGAACTCTGGCAGCGCGAGTTTATGGATTGAACAGGGGCGGCTAATCATCGCTTGTCGCGCGCGAATGGGGCATGTTAATTTCACTGTTTCGCGTGGGGCAAAAAATTCCGTCTATGTGTGTTTAATACGCGTTCGAGGGTGAAGAGCAAGTTGCCGCCGCTGCCGGACTCTCCATGAGTGATAACGGGAACAGGTTGAAGGAAGAGGTGCGCGCCTTTTGGCAGGCGAACCCGTGTGGGACGAAGTTTACGGACGCCGAGATGGGGTCGCGTGAATTTTATGAGCGCGTGGCGGAGCATCGTTACGGGACGGAGTGGCACATTCCGTTGGCGGCGTCGTTCGGGCGGGCGCGCGGTTTGCGGGTGCTTGAGATCGGGTGCGGGCTGGGGACGGACGGGGCGCAGTTTGCGCGCGCGGGCGCGGATTATACGGGCGTGGATTTGACGGAAGCGGCGGTCGGGTTGGCGCGCAGGTGTTTCGAGGTGTACGGACTCAAGGGAGAGTTTCGCACGGCCGACGCGGAGAGTCTGGATTTCGCCGACGGGTCTTTCGACCTCGTCTACTCGCACGGCGTCCTGCATCACACGCCGGACACGGCGCGGGCTGTCGGTGAGGTGCATCGCGTGCTCAGGCCGCGCGGCCGTGCGGTCGTGATGCTTTATCATCGCAACTCTTATAACTATCGCGTGAACATAGGCGTGCTCAGGCGCGCGGGCGCGCACCTGCTGAAGCGGGAAGCGGGCTTGAAGTTGGCGCATCGTTTGACGGGCGAACCCGTCGCTTCCTTACGCGAGCACGCGGCGCGCGTCAGAGAGGACGCGGAGAGTTATCTTGCGTCGGGAGAGTTTTTGAACCGCAACACTGACGGCGCGGGAAATCCTCTGGCGCGCGTCTATTCGCGTCGTGAAGCGCGCGAGTTGTTCCGCGACTTCGCGGAGGTCGAGATGGCGACGCACTTTTTGAATAAACGCTGGCTGCCCGTGGTGGGCAAGATGTTGTCGCGCGGGTTCGAGGCGCGACTCGCCGCGCGCTGGGGCTGGCACCTGTGGATTTACGCGCGCAAGGGAGAGGCAAAAACGGCTTGACGAATAAACGGAATATTCTGGTGACGGGCGGCGCGGGCTTCATCGGCTCGCATCTGGTCGAACGCCTGCTCGCGGAAGACGCCTGGCGCGTGACGGTCGTGGACGACTTCAACGACTTCTATGCGCCCGCGCTTAAACGCGCCAACGTCGCGCCGCACGTCGGCCGAGACGATTACGAACTCGTCGAGGCGGACATACGCGACCGCCGCGCGCTTGAGCGCGTGTTCGCCGCCGCGCGTTTCGATTGCGTCGTTCATCTCGCGGCGCGCGCCGGGGTGCGCCCGTCTCTGACCGAGCCGTTTTTGTACGCGGAGACGAACATCACGGGGACGCTCAACCTGCTCGAAGCGGCGCGCGAGACGCGTGTGCCGCAGTTCGTCTTCGGCTCGTCTTCGTCCGTCTACGGCATCAACGCGAAAGTGCCCTTTTCGGAAGACGACCCGATCCGGCAGACCATCAGCCCTTACGCGGCGACGAAAGCGGCGGGCGAGATGCTCTGCCACACCTACGCGCACCTGCACGACCTGCGCTGTGTGGCGCTGCGCTTCTTCACCGTCTACGGCGCGCGGCAGCGTCCCGATCTGGCGATTCACAAGTTTGCGAAGTTGATCTCGGAGGGCAATCCCATCCCGGTCTTCGGCGACGGCACGACGCGGCGCGACTACACTTACGTCGAAGACATCGTCGCGGGCGTGCGCTCGGCAATCGACTACACGGCGAGCGACTACGAAGCGATCAACCTCGGCGAATCCCGCACGGTCGAGTTGCGAGAACTGATCGCGCTCATCGAAGGCGAACTCGGCCGCAAGGCCGTCATCGACCGCCAGCCCATGCAGCCCGGCGACGTGCCGCAGACCTTCGCCGACATCTCCAAGGCGCGCCGCCTGCTCGGCTACAACCCGCAAACCCAGATCGAAGAAGGCATCCGCCGCTTCGTCGCCTGGTTTAAAGGACAGTGACGAGTGACGGGTGACGAGTGACAATTTAAAGCGAAGGCTTGTCTTCATCTTGTCCTATCTCGTCACTCGTCACTCGTCACTTGTCACTGTCTTCTTATGAAAGAGCGTCTGTTGCAATATCTCGCGTGCCCGGTATGCGAGGGCGAGTTGAGGTTGGCGTCCGTCGCCGCGCGGGAGGAGACGCGCGGGTGGACGGAAATTCTGGAGGGAGAGTTGGCGTGCGCCGCCTGCGCGCGAAAGTTTCCCGTCAGGCGCGGCGTGCCCCGCTTCGCGGACGTGAAGGAGATCGAGAGCGAGAAGGCTGCAACGGCCGAAAACTTCGGCTGGCAGTGGCAGCATTTCACGCAGGCCGACGAACGCTACGACGAGCAGTTTCGCGGCTGGCTCGCCCCCGTCCGGCCGGAGTTCTTTCAGGGTAAGCTCGTACTCGAAGGCGGGTGCGGGAAAGGGCGGCACACGCAACTGGCGGCCGCGTGGGGCGCGCGCGACGTGGTCGGCGTGGATTTGAGCGACGCGGTCGAGACGGCCTACGCCGCGACGCGCGACTTGCCGAACGCGCACGTTGTACAGGCCGACATCTATCATTTGCCGTTCAAGCGGCGCGCCTTCGATTACGCGTTCTCGGTCGGCGTGCTGCACCACCTGCCCGACCCGCGCGCGGGGTTCGTCGCGCTCTCGACGCGCGTGCGCGTGGGCGGCCACCTGTCGGCGTGGGTGTACGGCGCGGAGAACAACGAGTGGATCACGCGCTTCGTCTCCCCCTTGCGCGAGCACGTCACGTCGCGCATCAGCCGCCGCACGCTGCTTCACCTGTCGAAACTGCCGACCGCGCTCGTCTACGCCGCGACGAAACTCGTCTACGCGCCCTTGAACGGCAGCGCGCGCGGCGCGGCACTCGCGCGCCATTTGTTTTACAATGACTACCTGAAATCTATCGCCGCTTTCGGCTGGCGCGAGCAGCACACCATCGTCTTCGATCACCTCGTCGCGCCGACGGCCTACTACATTTCACGCGCGGAGTTTGCGGAGTGGTGGCGCGAGATCAAAGCGGCGGATGTCGAAATCGGGTGGCACAACCGGAACAGTTGGCGCGGCTTCGGTCGTATCGGCGGCCACATTGAAGACGGGGACGAGGATGGCGAGCGAAGTTAAAACGGGCGAACCGACGGCATTGCCGCGCGAGATGGAGCGGCACACTTACGCGATCATGCACGAGGTCGAAGGCTCACACTGGTGGTTCGCCGGTCGCCGCCTGATCCTCGAAAGTTTCGTCCGGTCAATCGTCGCCGATCTGAATTTGCAGGGACGCCGGCAGCCGCGCATACTCGACGTAGGATGCGGCACGGGCGCGAACCTTGAGATGCTCGCGCAGTTCGGCCAAACGGAGGGCGTTGACGTGTCGGCGGACGCGCTCGCCTTCTGCCGCGCGCGCGGCCTCGATCAAGTGAAACTCGGCGCGGCGGAACAGTTGCCTTACGCGGAGGCTTCGTTCGATCTCGTGACCGCGCTCGACGTGGTGGAACATCTGGACGACGACCTGGGCGGCCTCAGCGAGATGCGGCGCGTGCTCCGTCCCGGCGGGCGTGCGCTCCTGTTCGTGCCCGCCTTCATGTGGCTGTGGGGCGTGCAGGACGACGTGAGCCATCATCGCCGTCGTTACACGCTGCCGCAACTGACGGAGCGCGTGCGCGGCGCGGGCTTCGCCGTCGAGCGCGCGACTTACGCCAACGTGACCTTCTTCGCGCCCATTCTCGCCGGACGCCTCCTGATGCGCGCGACGGGCGCGCGCCCCGCATCGGAAAACAACATCAACGTCCCGGCCTTGAACGGCGTGCTCGGCCGCCTCTTCGGCGCGGAACGTTTCTGGCTCAGGCGCGGCCTGAATTTTCCCTTCGGCGTCTCGGCCGTGTGCGTGGCGCGGAGGGCGGAGTAGAGATGAGAGTGTACGAAGAAGAAGAGACTTTGAAGCGGCGGCGCATTGAGGTGCCGGACGCGGGCGGCGAGACGCCCGACATCTCCGTCTTCCTGCCCGTCTATAACGAGGAGCCGAATTTGCGCCCGCTTCATGCGAAGATGACGGACGCGCTCTCGACGCTCGGGCGCACGGCGGAGATCATCTACGTGGACGACGGTTCGAGCGATGCGAGCCTCGAAGTGCTGCGCGAGATCGCGGGGCGCGATGCGCGCGTGCGGGTCATCGCTCTCAGACGCAACTACGGGCAGACGGCCGCGATGAGCGCGGGGATTGACGCCGCGCGCGGCCACGTGTTGATTCCGATGGACGCCGATCTGCAAAACGACCCGGCCGACATCAAGCGTCTGCTGGAGAAGCTGGACGAGGGCTACGACGTGGTTTCGGGCTGGCGCAAGAACCGGCAGGACAAGGCCGTCACGCGAAAGTTTCCCTCGATGCTGGCGAACCGTCTCATCTCCTGGATCGGCGGAGTGCCGCTGCACGATTACGGCTGCTCGCTGAAAGCCTACCGCCGCGACTCGCTCGCGGACGTGCGGCTCTACGGCGAGATGCACCGCTTCATCCCGATCTACGCATCGTGGGCGGGCGCGCGCGTCACGGAGATACCCGTAGATCATCACGCGCGGACGATGGGCGTCTCGAAGTACGGGTTGTCGCGCACGCTCAAGGTCGTCTTCGATCTCGTCACGATCAAGTTCATGGCGTCGTACCAGACGAAACCGATCTACGTCTTCGGCTCGTTCGGCGTGCTGGCGTTCGCCGTCTCATTCATCGCGGGGGTGTGGGCGTTGTTCCTCAAATTCGTCGAGGGCGTCTCTTTCATCCTGACGCCGCTGCCCATTCTCGCCATCGTCATGTTCGCCGTCGCCATCCAGTTCTTCCTGATGGGACTGCTGGCCGAGATGCAGGTGCGCACCTACCACGAATCGCAGTCGAAGGCCATCTACGCCGTGCGCGAACGAATAGGCTTTTCGGTGACAGGTGACAGGTGACAGGATTAAAACCTGTCTTTAACTTGTCACCTGTCACCTGTCACCTGTCACTTTGCTTCTTATGTGTGGAATCACCGGATGGGCATTTATGGATGCGCGCACGCCGCAGGCGGAGGGCGCGGGGGAGTTGCTGCGCTCGATGTGTGCGCGGATGACGCACCGGGGGCCGGATTCCGAAGGGCTGATGACGGAGACCGGCATCGCGCTCGGCATGCGACGGCTCGCGATCATCGATCTGGCGACGGGCGAGCAGCCTGCCGTGAGCGAAGACGGGCAGGTGTCCGTCGTCTTAAACGGCGAGATTTATAACTACCGCGAGTTGCGCGCGCGCATGGAAGATCGCGGCCACTCGTTCAGAAGCGCGTCGGATACGGAGGTGTTGCCGCACCTGTATGAAGAATACGGGACGGGCATGCTGGCGCACCTGAACGGCATGTTCGCCTTCGCCCTGTGGGACGCGCGCCGGCGCAGGCTTTTCGTCGCGCGCGATCCGTTCGGCGAGAAGCCTCTGTACTGGGGCGTGTTCGAGGGCCGGCTGCTGTTCGCCTCGGAGCCGAAAGTGTTGCTGGCGCACCCGAGCGTCCGCACGCGTCTGAACGTGGACGCGCTCAGGCAATACCTCTCGTTCGATTACATCCCCGCGCCGCTCTCGATCTACGAGGGCATCCAGAAACTTCCCGCCGCGCACGCGCTCACGCTCGAAGGCGGGCGCATCGAGGTGCGGCCTTACTGGCAACTGAGCTATCACAAGCCGGAGCGCACGCCGACGGAAGAGGAAGCGGCCGCGCGCGTCGAAGAGTTGCTGGCCGATTCGGTGCGGCTGCGCATGGTGGCGGACGTGCCGCTCGGCGTGCTCTTGAGCGGCGGCGTGGATTCCTCGGCGGTGGCCGCCCTCGCCGTGCGCGCCTCGCACGAGACGGTCAAAACTTTCTCGATCTCGTTCGCCGAAAAATCTTTCGACGAATCATCCTACGCGCGCGGCGTCGCAGACTTCCTGCACACCGATCACCACGAGGAACGCCTCAACTCGAACCTCGCCGCAGACCTCATCGGCGAGATCGGTTCGTGGATGGACGAACCCTTGAGCGACCCTTCCGTCGTGCCGACATACCTGCTCTCGCGCTTCACGCGCCAGCACGTCACGGTCGCGCTCGGCGGCGACGGCGGCGACGAAATCTTCGCGGGCTACCCGATGTACCCGGCGCACCGCGTCGCGCGTCTCTACGAGCGCGTGCCGCGCTCCGCGCGCCGCCTGTTCGTCGAATCAATCGTCAAGCGTCTGCCGGTCAAGACGAAAAATCTCTCGCTCGATTACAAGGCGCGCAGGTTCATCGAAGGCATGCGCTACACGGACGTTGTGATGCGGCATCATGTCTGGTTCGGCTCGTTCACGCCGGACGAGCAACAACTGTTGCTGACGCCCGCCGTCCGGCAGGCCGCCGGCGTGGACACTTATGCGGGCGCGCGCGCCCTGCTCGACGAGTGCGACGCCGTGGAGACGGTCGAGCGGATGCAGTATCTAGACACGAAGCTTTATCTCGCGGAAGACATTCTGACGAAGGTTGACCGCACGAGCATGGCCGTCTCGCTCGAAGTGCGCGCGCCGTTCCTCGACCGCCGCCTCGTGGAATACGTCGCCTCGCTCCCGCTCGATTACAAACTGCGCGGCAACACGACGAAGTACATTTTGAAGCGCGCCGTCGGGCCGCACCTGCCGGCGTTCGTCACGCGGCGCGGCAAGAAGGGCTTCGGCGTGCCCGTCGCCGAATGGCTCAAAGGAAGACTGCGCCCGCTCGCGCGCGACCTGCTGTCGCCCGCGCGCCTCAACCGCCACGGCCTGTTCGACGCGGCCTACGTCGCGCGCTTGCAGGACGAGCACGAACGCGGCGCGGCCAACCATCGCAAACTCCTCTGGACGCTCCTCATCTTCGAACTCTGGCACGAGAGCTTCATCGAGACGCCGCGCCGCATCGAGCAATCGGGCAGCCGAAGGCAGCAGGCGGAAGGCAGCATGCAGTGAGCCCGTCCGTCGCAGCGGAACTTAGCAACGCCCGCCCGGCATGAAACGCGATTGTCACCCGAAATAACAGACACGGGCGGGGACGACTTGTCCGCCCAAGATTACATGCGACGATTAAGGTGAGCGAACTTGAGCAGGCGTATGAAAGTCTCGCGGCGTGGTGTCGCGCGCGCGGGTGGGCGGGGCACGATCCGTTCGACGCTTTGAACAGCCGCCTGTTTCAGGCGACGCCGCTCAAACGTTCGCGCCTCGCGCGGCTCGCGTGGACGCAGGCGTTCAAACGCGCGCCCGTCAGTTTGCGCGCGGCTGCGCGCGTGCCCGTGGGGCGGAACGCGAAGGGCACGGCATTGTTTGCGCTCGCCGCCCTCTCGCGTTTTCGCGCGACGGGCGGGGCTGCGGCGGAGCGGGAAGCGCGCGAACTTCTGGACGCGTTGCTCTCGGCGCGGCTCGAAGGCGGGAGCGGCGCGGCGTGGGGCTACAATTTCGACTGGCAGGGGCGCGCTTTTTTCGCGCCGCAGGGGACGCCGACCATCGTGCCGACGGCTTTCGCTGCGCGTGCACTCGTCGAGGCACGGCGCGCCTTCGGCGATGAAACATACCTCGGCGCGGCGCGCGGCGCGTGCGACTTTATCCTCGGCGATCTCAAACGCAGCGCGGAGTCGGCGGACGAAATCTGTTTCAGTTACACCCCGCTCGACGAGACGCGCGTCTTCAATGCGAGTTTGCTGGCGGGGGAGACGCTGGCGTCGGTCGGTGCGGAGACCGGCGAGGAAGAGTTGTTGACGGCATCGGCGCGCGCGGCGCGCTACGTCGTCCGCAGGCAGCGAGCCGACGGTTCATGGGCTTACGGCGCGGCCGGGTTTCAAGGGTGGGCCGACAACTTTCACACGGCGTTTATCCTGACATCGCTCGCACGCATCTCGGAGGCCGTCCGTGCGACAGAGCGCGCGGAGTTTGCGGAGTCGCTTCGACGCGGCCACGAGTTCTGGCGCGGGAACTTCTTCCTTGCCGACGGTTGGCCGAAATACTACCATGACAACCCATACCCGGCGGACGCACACTCAAGCGGGGCGGCCGTCGTCGCCCTCTGCGAACTGAAAGATTCGATGCCGGGCGCGCTCGCGCTCGCTGACCGCGTCATCAGTTGGACGCTCGAAAATTTGCGCGATGCCCGGCGCGGTTTCTTCTACTACCAGCGGCGGCGTTTCTACACCATCCGCACGCCCTACATGCGCTGGACGCAGGCGTGGATGCTGTACGCCTTGGCGCGGAGGCTTGAGATCGCGGAATGCGGAATGTTAAATGCGGATTAAGAGAACAAATGTTTTTTTCTTTTTGATCCGTAATTCGCAATCCGCAATCCGCATTCCCTGATGCGTATCTGGATCGATCTGGCGAACTCGCCGCACGTGCCGTTCTTCGCCGCGCTCGGGGAGGAGTTTCGGGCGCGCGGGCACGAGTTGGAGTTGACGGCGCGCGACTTCGCGCAGACGGTCGAGTTGGCCGAACGGGCGCATCTCGCGCCTGCGGTCATCGGCGGCCACGGCGGGCGCGCATTGAAGGGGAAGGCGGGCAACCTCTTCGGTCGCGCGCTCGCGCTCCGCAGTTGGGCGCGCGGCCGCCCGCGCTTCGATCTGGCCGTCAGTCATAACTCCTACTCGCAGATCATCGCGGCGCGCGCGCTCGGTTTGCGGAGCGTGACGCTGATGGATTACGAACACCAGCCGGCGAATCATCTGGCGTTCCGTCTCGCCTCGCGTGTCGTCGTGCCGCGTGCTTTTCCCGATGCCGCGCTCAAACGTTTCGGCGCGCACGCGCGCAAGGTGCGGCGTTACGACGGATTCAAAGAAGACGTCTATCTCGCCGGTTGGCAGCCGCGCGCGGGCGCGTTTGAAAATATGCTGGAGACGCTCGGCATGCGCGCCGGACATGCGCTCGTCGTCGTGCGCCCGCCCGCGCGCGACGCGCTCTATCATCGTTTTGATAACGAACTGTTCGACGCGCTGCTGGCACACCTGTGCGCACACACGGACGCGCGCATCGTCCTCCTGGCGCGCACGGGCGCTCAGCGCGAGGAGTTTGAAGCGCGGAGGTGGGGCGAGAATGTCTCCATACCGCGCGCCGCGCTCGACGGGGCGACGCTCATCGCCGCCGCCGACCTGGTGGTCAGCGCGGGCGGCACGATGAACCGGGAGGCCGCCGCGCTCGGCGTGCCCGCCGCCACCGTCTACGCCGGAGAGTGGGCGGCGGTGGATGAAGAACTCGTACGGCAGGGGCGACTCACGCGCATCCGCACGCACGCGGACATACGCGCCCTGCGCGTCGCAAAGAAAGAGGCCGCCGACGCACGCCGCACCACCGGCGTGCGCGTGCAGGTGGCGGACATGATTTTGGAGTGACGGGTGACAAGTGACAGGTGACAGGATGAAGACAGGTTTTAAATCCTGTCACCTGTCACTTGTCACTAAAAAATTTATGCGCGCTGAACGATTCGACAAGTTGAGGGTGGCGGCGAGCGCGGTGCGCGCGGAGGGGCGCGCGCCGCAATGGGTGTTGCCATCGGTGAAAGTCGCGCTCGTCATGGCTGACGCCGTCGTCGCGGCCGTCTCGTTTCTGGCGGCGTTCTATTTGCGTGAGGGCGAGCATGTCATCACGGAATTAAGCGCGGGGCGCGTCGTCTGGAGCGCGGAGTTCGCGCCTTACGCGGCGGTGCTGTTGTTCGTCGTGCCGGTGCGCGTGCTCGCTCATGCTTATTACGACCTCTACAAACTGCGCGGCGAGTTTTCTTACGTGGACGACCTGATGCGCGTCTTCAAGGCGACGGCCGTGGCGTCGCTCTTGATCGTCGCCGTCGCGTTCCTGTATCGCGGCGGGACGGCCTTCCGCGCCTTCTCCTACTCGCGCGCCGTCTTCGTGCTCGATTTCGCGTTCGCGCTCGGGGCGTTCGGCGCGTTGCGTCTGGGCGTGCGCGCGGCGCAGGCGATGGTGCGGCGCGGGGGCGTGAATCTGATTCCGACGCTCGTCGTCGGGCGCGGCGCGGAGGCGGGGCTGTGCATTCGCGAGATGCGAGAGCGGCCGGAGTTGGGCTATCGCGTGATCGGCGTGGTGGAGAACGGCGCGGTTGATAAGAGCGTGCCGGAGAGCTTCGAGGGCGTGCCGGTCGTCGGCAGCATCAAGGAACTGGCCGAGACGATCCGCGAAACGGCGGCCAACGAGGTGATCGTCGCCGACGCGGGCGTCTCCGGCGACGTGTTGTTCGACGTGATGATGCGCGTCGGGCGCGTTCGCGGCGTCGAGTTTCGCATCGCGCCGAGTTTGTTCAACTGCCTGCCGCGCAAGACCGAGATCGATCAGATCGGCGCGCTGCCGATGATCCAACTGTTCCGCGAGCCTTTGTCGAGCACGGCGCGCATCGTCAAACGCGGCATGGACATCCTCGTCGCCTCGTCCGCGCTGGCCGCGCTCTCGCCGCTCTGGCTCGTCATCGCCGCGCTCATCAAACTGGACTCGCCGGGCGGCGTCTTCTACAAGCAGGAGCGCGTCGGGATGGACGGGCGCATTTTCCTCTTTCTCAAATTCCGCACGATGCAGTCCGGCTCGGACGATGCGGCGCACCGCGATTACCAGCGCAAGTACATCGCCGGACAGGCCGAGACGAATCTGGGCGACGAGGCCAGACCCGTTTACAAGCTGCGCACCGACCCGCGTGTGACGCGCGTCGGGCGCGTGCTGCGTCGTCTGAGCCTCGACGAGTTGCCGCAGTTGTTGAACGTCTTGAGGGGCGACATGAGCGTCGTCGGCCCGCGCCCGCCCATCCCTTACGAGGTCGAGGCTTACGAGTTGTGGCATCGCAAGCGGCTCGACATGAAGCCGGGGCTGACGGGCTTGTGGCAGGTGTCGGGTCGCAACCGCCTCTCATTCGAGGAGATGGTGCGGCTCGATCTCTTCTACATTGAAAACTGGTCGCTCCTCTTAGACCTCAAGATCATCCTGCGCACGCTGCCCGTGATGCTCAGGGGCGACAACGCTTATTGAGGCCGCGGCCGCGATATTGGAGGGGATAGACCGGAGGTATTTTTATGGAGAGATTCGGAATGCGTTTCATCGCCGCGTCTGTGATCGTCGTCTTCAGCGCAGCCGGCTTAATTTCTTGCGGCGCTGCGCCCGAGTATCAAAAGACGGTAGTTGAAGCGCGGGAATCGGTCTTACGAGACGATCTATCTCAGATGCGCAAGTTAATAGATCAATACATGGTTGACAATGGCAAGCCGCCGCAGTCGCTCGAAGACCTGGCGCGCGCCGGATATCTGCGCGAAGTGCCTGACGATCCGATGACGGGTAAAAAAGACTGGCGCGTGGTTATCGGCGAGCCGCCTTCGGGTAAAGGTGAGAAGGGCATCATAGATATTCGCAGCGCATCGACGGCTAAATCTACGGATGGTAAGCCATACAACGAATGGTGATCGCCGACAGTATGAAAAGCAGTTCCAGCCATGTTCTCGCCCGTCGAGCTTTACCGGCCGCAAATAAAATTCCGGCCGGAAGTCGCCCGCTAAAGCGAGTGAGTTGCAATTGAGCGCATTCATTCCCCGGCTCGAACGCGCGCTCGCCGCGTCGCTGTTCCTGCTGGCCTTCTGCGCGCCGCATTCGATTGCGGGGACGCAGATCGCCTGGGGAGTGGGGCTGCTGGCGTGGGTCGTGCGTCTCACCGTGCGCCCGCGCCCGCGCACTTTTCGCACGCCCATTGATTATGCTTTGCTCGGCTTCTTCATACTCACTTTCGTCTCCTCGCTCGCCTCGTATGACCCCGACGTATCTATCGGGAAACTGCGCGCGGCGAGTCTGTTCACCATCGTCTATCTCGTCGCGCAGAACCTCACGACGCGGCGCGCGCTGCGCCTGCTCGTCTTCACGCTCATCGCTTCGTGCATGATCAACGTCGTCTACACGTTCGGCCAGCGCGTCGTCGGGCGCGGCGTGAAGGTGACCGCGCTCGCCTCGGACAGCCCCCTGCGCGCGGCGGGCGTGGCCGAGGGCGACACGCTGCTCAGAATTG
>DATCWB010000558.1:0-7225 GCA_036566625.1 Pyrinomonadaceae bacterium | reverse complement strand
CGCTTCGGACGGAGAGCGACGAGGGAAGACCATTTATATTAATCATTCCTTTATTGGTCGATATCTGTAATTTGCTATCTACCGGGACGCTTACTTTCAGAGCCAGCGGGTATTGATTTTCGGAAAGTTTGCTGGACACCTTAATCCGCAAGGTGTTTCCCGTGCGCTCTAACTCTAAAGGGGATGTTTTAATATCCGGGGGTAACACGGAAGTCGAAAATCCTATATAGCTTTCTTGCCAGACGGTAACTTCAACGTCACCAAAAGGATTTTCTAAACGTATTGTTCCACTTGCAGGAGGAAATACCTTAAGCGCGGGAGATTCCTGGGCTTGGGTTACGGCCGCAAAACAAAGAATTGACATGCTTATATTAAGCAGTGTTTTTGAGAAAAGGCGGTTCATAAGTACTCTGATGCTATGGCATGCGCCGGACGTTGCGAACAGGACGATACAGTTATTTCATCCTGTCCGCGAATAAAATCCTGAGAGTCGCGCGACACCCGTTACCCTGATCCGATTAACGACGGCAAAGACCGGATAGAATACTGCATGACGCTCCACGATATATGCCAGAAATGAAGAACAAACCCTTATTCAGCCGTTCGACACCGGCCACCGCCTTTTTAGAATGAATAAGTAAAGGGCAGCCCGTGAGCTGCCCTTTCTCGTCTGCCAATGGTTTGCCAAACCGTGCCGTCTAATTCCTGATTCTCTGGGTATCCCTTAAACCGGGATGCTCGTGCCGGGCGAGGGGACACCCCTTCGGGCGGTCATCCCGGTGGCTTAAGGCTTCCTTAAAAACTCATTCGCGCCACCTACGCAGGCCGTTCGGGTTCTCTTCCGCCGTCGTCGCCTACTTCGCGCCTTTGAACACCTTGCCGTTCTTCATCACGAAGTTCACCCGTTTGAGCGTCGAGATTTGTTCGAGCGGGTTGTCCGGCGTGGCGATGATGTCGGCGAACTGACCCGCGCTGATCGCGCCGCGCGCCCGTTCGACGCCGAGCAGGCGCGCCGCGTTCGGAATGAAGGCGCGCAGGATGTCTGCGGGCGGGACACCGGCGGCGACAAACACATCGACGAGCGAGATCGACCACGTGCCGCGCGTCTCGTCGGGCGCGTAGAAACAGAGATCGCTTCCGAAGGCCAGCGTGACTCCGATTTTGTGCGCCCGGCGCAGCCGATCCACGCCGCGTTCGTAAAAACGCTTTGCCACTTCCGGCGGGAGGTCGTAGGCCAGCCACGCCTTCTCGTTGAAGTCGGTGCTGACGAGCACGACGTTGTTTCGCTTCGCCAGCGCGAGAGCCTCGTCCGACATGTCGAAGCCGTGTTCGATGGAGGCGACGCCCGCCTCCGAGGCGTTGCGCGCGCCCTGCTCCGTGACGCAGTGCGCCGCCAGTTTCAACCCGGCGGTCGCCGCCTCCGCGACCATGTACCTGATGTCTTCGACCGAATAGAT
This sequence comes from Pyrinomonadaceae bacterium, assembly GCA_036566625.1. GTDB lineage: Bacteria > Acidobacteriota > Blastocatellia > Pyrinomonadales > Pyrinomonadaceae > JAIVJZ01. Next base: position 5,768 of record DATCWB010000558.1, on the reverse strand, counting down.
GTAGGGCTGGTCGTCCACGACGATCTTGATGACGCGCGCGCCGAAGTGGGCGTTCTCGCGGATGGCCTTGCGCATCTCGTCGCGGGTGTCGGCGTAAAAATATTCCGGCTCGCCCAGATGACGGCGTTCGGGTTGAAGTTGATTCTGGCCGCCGAAGGGCGCGATGATGCGCCCGGAGTTAACGATGGTCGGGCCGGGGATGAGTCCGCGTTCAATCGAGCGACGCAAATCCGTGGAGATGTAGTTGCCGTCGTTGCCGATGTCGCGGATGGTGGTGAACCCGGAGTCGAGCATGTCGCGCGAGTTCATCACGGCGTGGATGGCGCGCTCGGCGCTGGTGTGCGTCAGGTCGTAGAAGAAGAGCGAGCCGCGGTCGCGCCCGCGTCGGTTGACCAGAAACGCCATGTGCGTGTGGCAGTCGAAGAGGCCGGGCAGCACCGTCTGGCGCGAGAGGTCGACGACGTTTGCGCCCGACGGTATTTTTACGTCTGCGCCGACCGCCTTGATGCGCGCGCCCTCTACGAGAATGATCTGATTGGTCAACGTCGTGCCGGTCTCAGGCACGACGAGTTTACCGGCCTTGATGGCCGTCACCTGCGCCGACGCGTCCGTGCCGACGAGGACGAAGGCGAAAACAGCGAGACAGAGAAATCTTTTCATCACATTCCTTTCAATAACTGTTGCGTTCTGTGAAGTGGCTTGCGGGTTGACGGAAAAAGCGCGCCCTCTCGATACAGGACTCTACGTTTCGGGCGGCGGCCTAGTTCGACAAAACGACCTGTCAGGCATCGCCATGGCGGGGAGGGCGGCGCAACTGAAGGGTTCGTCAGGCGGCCGGGCACTTTTAAAAACCCGCCCTTCGCGCGGATGTGTTATAAGAACCCGTCCCAACAAATCAACTTTGCTTAGGAGTCACCAGATCGTGAGAAAGATCGTCGCACTTCTCCTGTTCGCGTCCCTGTCTCTCAGCCCCTTCACCGCCACCTTCGCGCAGACGCCCGCCGCTGCGCCGACGGAGCGCATCGACTCGGAAGTCTACTGGAAGATTCGCAGGGAGGGGACGGAGCGTTCGCAGGCCATGCGCACGCTGCACTTCCTGGCCGACGTGTACGGGCCGCGCCTGACCGGCTCGCCCAATTACAAGGCCGCCGCCGACTGGACGGTGCGACAGATGCAGACGTGGGGCTTCAAGAACGCCCGCCTCGAACCGTGGGACTTCGGCCACCCCGGCTGGCTGAACGAACGCCTCTCCGCGCATATCGTCTCGCCGGTCAAGGACGCGCTCGTCTGCGAGGCGCTTGCGTGGACGCCGGGGACGAACGGCGCGGTCACGGGTCGGGCCTACCAGCTCGTCCTGCCCGAACGGCAGACGAAGGAACAGTTGACCGCCTTCCTCGAACGCATCAGGGATGAGGTGAGGGGCAAGATCGTGCTCGTCGGCAGGCATCAAATCGTGCCCGTCACTTTCAACCCGCTGAACAAGCGGCGCGAAGACCAGGAGGCGCGCAACCAGTATGACCCGAACAACCCGGCCGCCACGCCGACGCCGCAAGCAACGCCCACGGCTCAGCCATCGCCCGCCGCCAACGCGCAAGCGACGCCGCAACCGCCCGCGATTTTGACCCCGGCGCAGGCAGGCGAACAGCTCGATCAATTCCTTCTGGCGAGCGGCGTGCTCGTCCGCATCAACGACGCGGGACGCGAGCACGGCCAGATTCGCGCCTTCAATAATCGCACCTTCGACGTGTCGAAAGTCGTGCCCACGGTCGTCATGCGTAACGAGGACTACGGGCGCATCAGTCGCATACTGGCCGACGGCACGCCGGTCGAGTTGGAGTTCAACATCGTCAACCGCAGCTACCCGGAGGGGCGCACCTCTTACAACGTCGTCGGCGAGATACCGGGCACGGACAAGGCCGACGAAGTGGTGATGCTCGGCGGCCACCTCGACTCGTGGCACGCCGCGACGGGAGCGACCGACAACGCCGTCGGCTGTACCATCATGCTGGAAGCCGCGCGCATCCTGCACACGCTCGGACTCAAGCCCCGACGCACGATCCGCGTCGCGCTCTGGGGCGGCGAGGAGCAGGGCTTGCTCGGCTCGAAGGCTTACGTCAAACAACACTTCGGCACGTTCGAGCAGCCGAAGCCGGAATATTTCAAGTTTAACGGCTATTTCAACATTGATTCGGGGACGGGGCGCGTGCGCGGCGCGACCGTCTTCGGCCCGCCGGAGACGGCGACCATTCTGCGACAGGCGTTCGCGCCGTTCGAAGACTTGGGCGTGATGGGCGCGATTTCCACGACGAGCCGCCGCACGGGCGGAACCGACAGCACCTCTTTCAACGAAGCGGGGCTGCCCGGCATCGGCCTCGGCCAAGACCCCATCGAGTACGGCACGCACACCTGGCACACGAACCTCGACACCTACGAGCGGATCGTGGAATCAGACGTGCGGAGCGCGGCCATCGTCGTGGCCTCGGCCGTCTATCACCTCGCCATGCGCGACGAGATGCTGCCGCGCTTCTCGAAGGAGCGGATGCCCGCGCCGCCACCCACCCCGACGCCGAGTCCCACGCCGTCGCCGAATCCGACGCCGCGTGAGTGAAGCCCCGGCGCGTTTAGCCGCGCACGTCACGCGCCCGCGTGCGGATTCCGGCGACGGGCGTGTGTCCGTCGCCAGAACAAGATGGCAAGTAAAAGGGGTGTGAAGATAACCAACTCGACCGCGACCCACTTGAGGATGATGAGCGGCGGGAGTCTCGACGGAAGTTCGGAGAGTCCTGCCCATCCGAGCGCCAATCTCGCCGCCGAAAAAGGCCAGAGCAACTCCACCCCGCCCCCCTCTTTGGTGGTCAGAAAATCCAGCATGCAGTGTGAGGCGAAGGCCAGTCCGTAAGCGACCCCGTCTCTCGCGCGCCGCCTGCCGAGACAGAAGACGAACAATAAGGTGACGAAGCCCGCGAAGACGAAGGAATGTGTGAAACCCCTATGCCATGCTCTGGAATGAAGCGCGAAGACGAGGAAGAAGTCGAGGTCAGGGGCGTTAGCCAGGAAAGCTCCGGCAAGTAAGGCCGCCGGGTGGCGGAGCGATTTCGGCCGAGTGTGGACGGCCGCGACGACGCTTGCGCCCACCAGAGCGTGTGCAATCGGCAAGGGCATACGGACGCCACTCTAGGCGGCGACCCGCAGCCTGTCAATCCGCCGGAGTCGCGGCGTCAACGAAGAGGTTCGCGAAGGCGCGGCGCGGGTCGGGCATGTGACGCTGCTGTAATTCCTTGATCCAGGTGGTTACGTGGCTGGTGATGTCGCGCGTCGCGTGGCGTGCGCTTTTGGTTTCGGCGGCGCGGCTCTCGGCCGTCTTCGTGGCCGGCGCGTTTCGCTCGGAACGCTTGATGATTCTGATATTTGCACTCATTGGTGTGTCTCCGTCGCCAGTCAATCCTCTTAAAACGTCGTTAGCGGGTTTCCAATTAACGTCCCATCTACTAACGCGAGATTTAGACTGAAAACGGATCAACCGAAAATTTCGACCGGGGTGAATCGCCCGGAGGTGGGAGTCGCGACGACAGGGCGACTCCGCGAGGGGTGTGTATGCTCGGTCAGTTAGTGCCCGACGGGTATCCGCTGGAAGCGTGTCTTCCCTTCCGGGTCTTCCCATGAAATATCCAGCACGTAAGGGCGGGTCGTGCCCGCGACCGCTTTGAGGCGTTGCAACTGGTCGTCGCCCGGGCCGGCCAATTTCCCGTCGATCAGTGTTTTGTGCGGCATGACGGCGCGCTCCCTCGGCTGGATATACTTGACCTCCTCGAACCTGATATGCGCGCGCGAGGGTGCGCCCGAAGTTTCTTCGTCTTTCAGAAAGACGGTGAGAATCTCGACACACCTGAGCGGCTCGTCGGTCGCATTCATCAACTCCAACTGGGTTGTCGAGCCGTCGCCGATGAAAGACAGGGTGAAGGGAGCGGGTGTCTGGCCGTTGCTGGTCATATATCTTGAACTTTCGCGCGGAAAACTATACGCCCGCGCCTTATTTATACCTGTACGTGATGCGCCCTCTGGTCAGATCATAAGGCGACAATTCGACGCTGACGCGGTCGCCGGCCAGAATGCGTATGTGATTCTTCCGCATCTTCCCGCCAATCTGAGCGAGCACCAGATGCTCGCCGCCGTCGAGTTTCACTTTGAAGAACGCGTTCGGCAATTTGTCGATCACCACGCCCTCGGCCGGAACCAAATCTTCTTTAGCCAATATTTTTTCTCCTCACAGGTTTGATGCAATTTAACCGCATCGCGTCCGGCGGAAGCGTCTTTCGCGCTCCCGCCGGACGCGCGCCGTGCCCTTTATTAAGACCACGGCCGGGGTGTCGTCGAACGCGTGCGAGCCTGACGTTTAGACCAGGGGGCGCGCGTTCGTGGTTTCGTTAGTAGCGGTTGCCGCCACCGCCGCCGCCGTAGCCGCCACGGCCACCGCCGCCGCCACCGTAACCGCCGCGACCGCCACCGCCGCCGCCACCGCGCCCGCCGCGATCTTCACGCGGTTTGGCTTCGTTGACGTTCAAACTACGGCCGTTGACTTCCTTGCCGTTGAACTGCTCGATGGCTTTCTGCCCCTCTTCGTTGCTCGACATTTCGACGAAGCCGAAGCCGCGCGAGCGACCCGTTTCGCGATCCTCGACCACCGAAGCCGACTCGACCGTGCCCGCCTGCGCGAATAGTTCCTGCAAATCATCGCTCGAAGTTTGAAAAGCGAGATTGCCGACGTAAAGTTTCATAGACATAAATGTATCCCTCTCCCCTGTGGGAGTTGTTAGGAGAAGCGTCGAATCGAAGGTGGCTTAGGAGTAACGGTAGGTAGGCGAAAGCTCTCAGTTCGTGTGCTCTGCAATGAGCGGCTTCTATGTTGAGATCGACCTTCCCCGGATTACCCGAAACGTCTCGCCGCTTGCGCGGCTCAATGCGTATCACCGTTAATACACAAGAGAAGGATTAACTGGCAGTCATCATGCACTATTCGACGGTTGAACGCAAGACGCCAGCCCCGCGACCGGAAGCCCCCTGCCGACCCGCGCAGATTCGGTCACACTTCTACAGGTGCTAGAATGGCGCGTTTATCACGGCGCGTTTAACCCTGACTCCCGTGGGTGTACTTTTTTGACTTCTGTGGCGGAGATCAAGTCTGAAGGGCGAAGAATCGGGCGGGTGCTGAGCCTCGACGCGATGCGGGGCGTGGCCGCCGTGGTGGTCGTCGTCTATCACGCGCTCGGCGTCGCGCCGCAGACGGCCTTCGCGGGCTGGCAGTGGTGGCTGCCGACGCTGACCGCGTGGGTCGTGCATTTCGGCTACGCGGGAATCTACCTGTTTTTCGTCATCTCCGGCTTCTGCATACACCTACACTGGGCGCGCGCACGCGCCGCCGGGGTCGAAAGTCCAGTTATCAACTTCTACGCGTTCTGGAAGCGGCGCGTACGCCGTCTCTACCCGCCCTACCTCGCCGCGCTCGCGCTCTACCTCGGCTACAACGCCTACCAGACGCCGCCCGAACTCTCCGCCTTTTACCTGTGGGACGTGGGGCTGCACCTCCTGATGCTCCACAACGTTGACATGCGCACGACCTACAGCATCAACGGCGCGTTCTGGACGCTGGCGATTGAAGAACAACTCTATCTGGCCTATTTCCTCCTGCTCTTTCTGCGTATCCGCTACGGCTGGGCGCGCACGCTCGTGGTGTGCGCGGCGGCGCGCGGCGGCTGGCTGCTGCTCGGGCG
>DATCWB010000557.1:0-9679 GCA_036566625.1 Pyrinomonadaceae bacterium | reverse complement strand
CGGTCAGGGGATTTAATCAAAAGTTTCTGCTCGCGCCGCCGACGTGGACGCTCTTCGTGCCCGTAGAGACGCTGCCCGCCGGTTTAGTGCTGACCGTTGTGACCATTGCCTGAACTCCCCTGTACTCCTTGACCTGTTGCGTGCCCGGCCCCGGCCGGGGCGTTTTCTTCGCCCGCGTCCGGCGTCGTCTGCAAGACGTAATCCTCCGGCGCCCCGGGCACGGCGAACTCATATGGGCCGCGATAGACGGTCGGCAAGTGCCCGCCGAAGTTGTCGTGCGGCGGCGGCGTTTCGGGCGTCACCCATTCGAGCGTCGTCGCCTCCCACGGGTTGCCGCTCGCGCGCTCGCCCTTGAAGATGCTCCAGATGAAATTGTAGAGGAAGATGAACTGCGCTGCTGCCGTCACGATGGCCGCGATGGTGACGAGCAGCACGAGCGGGTCGAGCGGGCGCAGAAAGTCGTACTCCTGAAACGACGCGTAGCGGCGCGGCATGCCGACGATGCCCATGATGTGCATCGGCACGAAGATGCCGTAGACGCCGATGAAGGTCGGCCAGAAATGCAACTGCCCGAGCCGCTCGCTCATCATCCGCCCGAACATTTTCGGGAACCAGAAATAGACGCCCGCGAACATGCCGAAGATGGCCGCCACGCCCATCACGAGATGGAAGTGTGCGAGCACGAAATAGCCGTCGTGGATGAAGAGGTCGAGCGATGTCTGGCCGAGGACGAGTCCGGTGATGCCGCCCGCAACGAAGAGCGAGACGAAGCCGATGGCGAACATCATCGGCACGGTGAAACGTATCTTCGCGCCCCAGAGCGTGCCCAGCCAGTTGAAAGTCTTGATGGCCGAAGGCACGCCGATGGAGAGCGTGAGCACCGAGAAGGCGATGCTCGTGCGCGGGTCCATGCCGCTGATGAACATGTGATGCCCCCAGACGAAGAAGCCCAGGAGGCCGATGGCGAACATGGCGAAGACCATCGCGCGATAGCCGAAGACGGGCTTGCGCGCAAACGTCGAGAGGATGTGCGAAGTTGCGCCCATGCCCGGCAGGATGGCGATATAGACTTCCGGGTGTCCGAAGAACCAGAACAGGTGTTGCCAGAGGATGGGCGAGCCGCCTTTGTTCGGCAGCACCGCGTCGCTGAAGACCAGTCCGCCGGGGATGAAGAAACTCGTCCCCGCGTGCCTGTCCAGGAGCAGCAGCACGCCCGCCGCGAGCAGTACCGGGAAAGCCAAGAGCGCGAGGATCGCCGTCGTGAACCAAGACCAGCAGGTGAGCGGCATCCGCATCAGGGTCATGCCGCGCGTGCGCATATTCAGGAGCGTCGTGATGAAGTTGAGCGCGCCGAGCAAAGAGGCGATGCAGAAGATGGCGATGCTCGTGATCCAGAGGGTCGCGCCCGCGCCCTGCCCCGGCCCGGCGATCTTTCCGAGCGCGGAAAGTGGCGGGTAGCCCGTCCAGCCGCCGATGGGGCCGAGCGTGCCCGTGCCGCCGCCGCCGAGAAAGTTGTTGACGAAGTCAGTGTTGCCGAGAATCGTGCTGCCCTCGACGAAGATCGCAAGGATGAGCACGACGAGGCCGACGAGTGTCACCCAGAACGAGAGCATGTTGAGGACGGGAAAAGCCATGTCCTCCGCGCCCACCTGGATGGGGAGAAAATAGTTGCCGAATCCGCCCTGCGGCGCGGTGGTCAGCACGAAGAAGACCATGATCGTGCCGTGCATCGTGACGAGCGAGAGGTAGAACTCCGGCGTCATCACGCCGCCGGGTGCGCCGAGCGGAAAGATCGTTTCCAGAATCGTCCACTTGTGCCCCGGCCAAGTCAGGTTCAGGCGCATCAGCACCGACATGAACATCCCGACGAACGCCGCGAAGATGGCGAGCAGCAAATACTGGATGCCGATCACCTTATGATCAATGCTGAAAATATACTTGCGTATAAAACCCGTGGGCGGGGCGTGGTGGCCGTGCGCCGGGTGCGCTGCCGCCTGAGCTTCGGCCTCTGCCGCTTCTAACTCCGTCACCGCGGCGGCGTGCGGCTCGTTCGGGGTCGTGGCCTCTTCCATCTTAGAATTCCTCTCCCTTCGGGATGAGTCAGGCTCGGACAATTATCTTGATGCGGTGGTGGTTACAGCGCCCTGTTTAATTCCCATCGGGTATTCCTTGATCAACTGCGTGATGCGCCCCTGAAACTGCGCCTGCGGCAAAGCCACCAACTCGTCGTAGACGTTTGCGGGAAGCGCGATCAGGTAGCTTTTCATCTTGTAGTGAAGCTGGCCGCAGAGTTCGGCGCAGGCGAGTTCAAAACGCCCTTCCTTCGTCAGCGTGAAGTGCATCTTGATCGCCATGCCGGGCACTACGTCCTGCTTGTAGCGCAGTTCGGGCACGAACAGATCGTGCGTCACGTCTTTCGATTCGAGGGTAAGTTCGACGGGGCGACCGACGGGCACGGCCAGCGTCGTCACGACCTGATCATCTTTGGCGCTCGGGTGCTGCTCGTCCAGGCCGACGAAGTTCAACTCGGCGTCTTTGACGAGCGCCGGGTCGGTGCGCCCGAAGGTTTTGTCAGCCCCCGGATAATGAAAGTTCCACTGGAACTGCTGCGCGACGACGTGGACTCTGGTCGCGTCGGCCGGGGCTTTGTTCAAATGCAACTGCGCCCACACGCGCTGCCCCATCAGGCCGAGCGTGATGAAGATGAGCGCGGTGATGGCCGTCCAGACGATCTCCAGGCGGTTGTTGCCGTGCGAATAGACGGCGCGTTCGCGCCGGTCGCCCCTCGACCCGTAACGCCAGACCGCGATGCCCAGTCCGACCTGCGCCGCCACAAACGAGATGCCGACGACGATGATCGTGATCAGGAATTGCCGGTCGTAGGCCGGGCCGTGTTCGGAAATGTACGGCGGCAGCCACCAGCGGCCGTTCACGAACAGCCACACCGATCCAATCGTCAACAACCAGATCAACACTCCGAGCGCACGACCCATGAAGTTTTCCTCTCGTGAACCGTAAATCGTGAATCGTAAATAGTAGAAAACAGCGTCTATTCACGATTTACGATTCACGCTTCACTGGTTTATGACCATCAGAACAAAAAGAACGGGCAAGTACAGAACGGAAGCCAGCAGCACGCGGCGCGCGTTGCGGCGTGAGAGCGTGACGGCGGCGGCAATACTGCTCCACAGAAAGAGCGCGCCGAGCACGAGCGCGCCGAAGAAATAGATCGCGCCGGAGATGCCGAGCGCGGCCGGAGCGAGGCTGACCGGCACGAGCATGAGCGTCCACAAGACGATCTGCTGCTTCGTCAGACGCCCTTCGGGTTCGACCACCGGCAGCATCAGAATTCCGGCTCGCGCGTAGTCCTCGCGGTACATCCACGCGATGGCGAAGAAGTGCGGGAACTGCCAGAGGAACAGGATGGCGAACAGCACCCACGCCTCCAGGCCGACGTGATTCGTCGCCGCCGCCCAACCGAGCAGCGGCGGAACTGCTCCCGGAAAAGCCCCGACCAGCGTCGAGAGCGACGTTCTCGTCTTGAGCGGCGTGTAGCACAGCAGGTAGCCGACGATGACAGTCGCGCCGCAGAAGGCCGACAGGGCGTTGACGAACGCCGCCAGATAAATCTCCGCGCCGACGGTTAAAGCCAGACCGAAGACGAGAGCCGCGCGCGGCGAAAGCGTGCCGAGCGGGAGCGGGCGGCGCGCGGTGCGTCGCATCAAGCGATCCAGATCGCGCTCCATCCATTGATTGAGAGCCGAGATACCGGAACACAACAGGGCGACGCCGACGAGCGTGTGCGCGAAGAGTTGGTAATCGAACGCGCCGCGCACCGAGCCGAGCAGGAATCCGGCGGAGGTCGTGAGCGCGACCAGAAAAGTGATGCGCGGTTTCGTCAACTCGTAATAGGCGGACACCTTCTCGCGCATCTCGACGGGCGCGCCCGCCACCGCGGCAGCGGCGGGCGCGATGGACTGCTCGATCTCTTCGACAGCGATTGTTTCCATGAAATGCCTGTGGAGCGAAACTTAAATTTTAATGTTGATGGCTGAGCTTAAATTCAAGTGTCGCATCCCGCGCCGCGGGGTGGCAAGCCGCTTCGCCACGCCGAAACATGAAATAATTTAGCAAGCCGGCCGCGCCCCGTTAATGTTTCGATACGACGGGAAATTCTATCGCGGGCATCACTTCGAGCAGGCCGAGCGAAGCCGTTTTGCCCGCGGCGGCGTCCACCGTGAAGTCCTGCGTTTTCGTCTCTTTCGCGCCGACCGTGACGGACTGCGTCTTCTCCCCGTAACGCTCATGCCAGACGGCGACGTTGTAGGTGCCCGGCGGCACGCCCTTGATCTCGAACGCGCCGTTCTCGCCGCTGACGGCGTAGAGTGGGTGCTTCATCACGCCGATGTTGGCCTTCATCCAGGGGTGCTGGTTGCACTTGACGGGGACGACCACTTCGGCGCGCGTGAAGGTCTGGATGATCGGAGCGGCGTTGGCGGGCTGCGACTGATTCCATTCCTTGTTGCTCTTCGGCGAAGGGTGGACGTTGTGCGCCGTCGGGTCGCTGTTCAGCACTTTCAACTTCTGCCCCGCCATCATGCCGAGCACGTGCGGGATGTAGCGGCAGCCCTTCTGATCGAGCGTCACTTCCGTCGCCGGGACTTCGAAGGCAAAGCCGGTGATGCTCTTGCCTTCGGCGGTCTTGCCGTCTTTGATGTAGACGAGCACGTTCGCCAGTTTCCCATCCTTGACGATGACATCTTCCGTCTGCGGGTTCGGGTTGCTCTGCGCGCAGGCGGCGTCTGCGTCCATGCTGATGGGCTTCGGCGCGGGCGCGTCGCCCGTGAAATTGATCGCGCCCGTGATCGAGCCTTCGTTGCCGCTCGACTTGTAGGGCACGCCCGCCGTTTCGGTCGCCGCGCCTTCGTCCTCCGCCACGTCGTCGTCGTCGTCGCTGCCGCCGCAGGCGAGCATCAAAGAAAGCATCGCGACGGCGAGCATCAAGGTTAGAATCCTGAGTAACTGCTTGGATGGCATTGGGTGTCTCCTGAAATTAAATTTCCCCGATTCTACCAAGAACGACCGCTCGGCGGCGAATACCCGACGCCGTACTGCCGCGCGAACACGACCGCCTCACGCCGCTCGCGCCGCTCGCGCCAGCGCACGACGCTGCGCCGCTTTCGCGCGGGCGTGCGCCCAACGGATGCGCGCTGGCGATACCTCTTCGGTTGCGTTGCAAGCCGCGCGCGCGTCGGGCGCGCGTGGTGCGTGCTCGACTGCGTGGTGGCATTCGTCGTCTCGCCCGTCGTCGTCGTGCCGCCCGTGGCCGAGGGCGAACCGGCGGCGAGTCGAGATTGCTCGGCGGGCGTCAGTTGCAGCATGTAGCGGACGAGCAGGTCGGCATGGTCGCCCTTGTACTCGTTGAAGGTATCGGGCAGTTCGCCGTTGAAGACCCAACGCTCGCCGTCGCGCTTGAAGAGTTCGGAAGGCATGGCCGTTCCCGGTATCACCTTTTGCGGGTCGAGCAGCCAACGGAACGTCCAACCGGGCTTGAGGCGTTCGCCCGCCTGTAAGAAGTTCGGGGCGGAAGCGTTTTTGTCGTGCGCCGGGTTGCCCGTCAGGTGGCACTTCAAGCAGGGCGCTTGCTGCGACGTGAACAACTGTCGCGCGAGATTGCGCTCCTGATCGGTGAGCGGTGTGGTCGGCTCTTTGATGAACGGCTCCTGCTGCGACGAGACGGCGAGGAAGAAGCGTACGAGCGTGCGCAACTCGTTTGGCGAGAAGTTGAAAGTGGGCATGCGCGCTTTCAAATAAAGACGTACGCCGTTTTTGTTCGCGCCCGGTTGCGGCGGCAAGTCCTGACTGTCGTTGTTCGGTTGCGACACACCGTAATTGCTGTCGCCGGTCGCAGACGCCGCGCCTCCACTACCCTGTGTTTGACCACTCGACGCACCGCCCTGCTGCGGCTGGTTGCTCGCTGCGCTCCCCGCGCTTTGGCCGCCGCCCCCGCCTGACTGATTGCTGCCACTTGATCCGCCGCTTGATCCGCCGTTGTTGTTGCCTCCCGTCCTGCCGGTGAGCGCGCGCACGGTCGGATCGCTCGTGCCGTTGCTGAGCGACGGGTCGATCAGGAAGCGCATCAGCCAGTTGGGATCGACGCGCGCGCCCTCCGTCATCAGCGCGGGCGGCAGTTGGTCTTTGCCTTCGGGCGTCAGGTATTGCGGCAAATCTTGCAACACGGATTTCTGCCCGACCTGCACCGAGTGGCAACCCATGCAGTTGTACTTCTTGATGAGCCACCAGCCTTCCTGCACATCCTTGCGCTGGTCGGTCGCCTGATAGAAGAACGAGGCCGGAACGTTTGCGCCTTCCGCGCCGACGCTTCCCAGGAGGAACGTGGTCAGCGCGTTTTTCCATTCGGGCGTGAGATACGGGTCGGGCATGCGCAGGTGATCGCGCGGCTCTTTCTCTTTGCCCTTGTCGTAGATGCCCGGCTCTTCGAGTTTGTGCTCGAAGAAACCTTTGCGGTTATACCACTTCTCTTCCATCCCCTCTCGGCGCGGGTATTTTTCGCCGGTGAAGGGATTGATATTCTTCTCCGCGTCGTGTGTCAGCAGGGCGAAGTCGAGACGTTCGATTGGCGTAGCGCCTTCGGCGGTCAACTCTTTGCCGATGCGCTGCTCGTCCTCGAAGCCCCTGATCTCGTGGCAGTTGGCGCAGCCATACTGCTTGATCAGATACGCGCCCTGATCCTTCAACTTCGGATCGTCCATGTAGGAGGCGTCAGGCCACTGCGTTCCCTTGCTGAGTGAGAAGAGGTAGGTGGCGATGTCGCGCGAGTCCTGTTCGGAGAGACGGAAGTTCGGCATCACGGTCATGTTCTGCACTTGCAGTTCCGCGCCGTCGTTCGGGCACTTCGAGTGGCCTTCCGTGTCGAAGCGATACGGTTTGCCGTTCTTCTCGTAATCGGCGCGTGTCAGGTCGCGTTTCTCTTTCGGGCAGAAGGGCGCCCAACGCTCGCGCGGGTTGTATATCCAGCGGACGATGTAATTGAAATCGGCCTTCTCGCCGAGGCGCTGGAGGTTCGCGGCGAACGTGCCGCCGACCTGATTCTCCACGCCCTCGCCGATGGAGTGACAGGCCATGCAGCCCTTCGTCTCGAACAACTCCTTGCCGTGCGTCGCGTCGCCCGGCTCCTGCTTCGGCACCTGCCCCTCGAAGCTCGACTGCCACAGGTAAGCCGCAATCGCGGCGCGCTCGGCGTCGGCGTTCTGCTTGATGTTCTTCGACATTTCATGTTCGGGGTTGAGATACCAGTAGGTCGGCATCTTCGTGCCCGGACGGAACCCTTGCGGGTCTTTGAGCCACACCGGAATCCATTCCTTGCGCAGTTTCAGGCGCACGTCTTTCAGGTTCGGCCCCACCTTCTTCTGATCCTGCATCAGGTAGCGCGCCTGCACATTCAACTGCTCGATGCGCGCCTCGATCTGGCTGTTCGTGACGCGCAGAGAGACGGCGCGTGCGAGTTTCTCCTGCGCCTCCGTTTCGTCCGCGACCGTGCCCGCCTCGGCGTCCATTTGCCGCGCCTCGCGGTCGTTGGCGGCGAGTTGCTCCTCCAATTGCTTGGTCAACTGGCGCGAGTTGGCGAGGCCGTCCGTCTCGCGGTCGAAACCCTCGTAGCGGTGGCAGCCGACGCAGCCGCGTTCCTGGAAGAGGTCTTTGCCTTTCGTCAGGACGTTCGCGCCTTGCAGCACACGATCCTGCGCGTGACACTGCTGGCAGCCCGCCTCCATGTTCTCGCGTTCGTAGAGCGGGTGGAGCCAGAAGCGGTGGCGGCCGTGGCCTTTGACGATGCTCGTCGTGGCGCGGCCGTTGCCGCCGTGGCAACTCGAACAGCCGAAGCGTTCGGGGTTGTGAATCTGCAACAGTTCCTTGCTCGGGTGGCTGACGAAGGCGCGCGCGTTCGCGTCGAGCTTCTTGCCCGGGCGTTTGAAGTTGGCGGCTTTCAGTTCGAGCGGCTCGCGGATGCCGAGGTGGCACGTCTCGCAGCGATCCACAAGCTCGTCGCCGTTGACGTTGATCTGCCGGAGCGAGTAGTCGAACTTGTTGTTGCGTTCGATCAACTTATCAATCGCCTCCGCGCTGACGCCGATAACGTTGTCTTTCAGATAGGTGTCGCGCTTCTTCTCCAACTCGCCCGTCTCTTTGAGCACTTCGGCGCTCTCGGTCAAGAGGCGTGCTTTTTCATCCTTGAGGGCGAGGTATTTCGTTTCGAGTTCGGTGTAGTTGAGTTTCTGCTCCTCGGTCTTCTCGGAGTTGGGGTCAACCGGCATTTTGACCTCAACCTTTTCCTGCTTCTGCTCTTCGACCTCTTTGCGCAGGTCGGCCTTGTCATCTTCGTCCGATGTCTCGACACGGTAATTGACGACGGTGATGTAGCCGCGCTTGTTCTGGAAGGGATCGGTGATGGCGGCGAGTTGGCGATCAATGAACTTGACCTGCGCGTCTATTTCGCGTTTGCGCGGAGCGGCGGCGTTGCGCGCCTCCTGCGCCGCGCGGTCGAGTTCCTGATACTCGGCCGATGCCTTCACTTCCTTCTCCGACTGCGTGCCCGTCCGCTTCAGACGTTTCAGATAGCGGTTGTAGCGCGAGACGAATTCCTGTTGAATGTTCTTCCAGGGCCGCTGGCCGTAGGCTTCGTCGTACAAAGCCCAGGCGAGCGAGGCCATCAGGAGCAGCGCGCAGACCAGCAGGATGTTGCTCGTCGAACGGCTGATGATCGGGTCGCGCGCCGGCACGTCCGGCTCTCTCTTTTCCGGCTCTCGTTTAGCCAGCGCATCAGTGTCGGTCTTAGGAGTCTCGGCCACCTTCGTCTCCCTCCGGGGAATCACGTTCAGACATTAAACCAGGGCGTCACCCACACATACTTGATCGTGAAAGCCAGCCGCAGCAGGATTTTGACCGGCAGCGCGATCAGCACCGAGATAGCGAAAAACTGGAACGTCAGGTATTGCAGCAAACTCGTGCGCGCCAGAAGATTCTTCTCAAAATCGTTGCGCGTCATGAGCCAGTGCAGGAACAGTCCGGCGAGCAGGTAGAAGAGGCCGACGACGATTGCGCCGAAGATCATCTTGCCCGGCATGCTCGTGATGCCGAACCAGTCGTGCAGGTCTTGGTTCTTGTCATACACGACGGCGTTGTGATCCCACGTCTGCCCCGGCCAGAACCAGACCCAACCGGGGCCGCGTATGAACGTCCCGATCACGATCAAAATGATCCAGGTGAACCAGCCGATGCCGAACATGCCGAGCGCGAACTTGCGCTGGCGGATCGTGTAGTAGCCGTTGCCGAGCGGGTTCGAGTCAACGTATGGGAAAACCATCAGCCCGATCATCATGATCGAGGGCATCACGACGCCCGCGATCCACGGATCGAAATAGACGAGCATCTCCTGTAGGCCGAGGAAATACCAGGGCGCTTTCGAGGGATTCATCGTCAAATTCGGGTTGGCCGGTTCTTCGAGCGGCGCATCGAGCGTGATCGACCAGATGAAGAGGATGACCGTGACGATGACGGCGGCGAGAAATTCCACGCGCACGAGATACGGCCAGACGTGCAACTCACGCGCCCAACCCGGACGCCACGGCAGAGTTTTGCGATGGTGCGTCTTGGCCTTCGC
>DATCWB010000556.1:0-4340 GCA_036566625.1 Pyrinomonadaceae bacterium | reverse complement strand
AGAGTTCGGGAGGGAAGTTGAGCGGGTGAAGTTGCGGGAGCCGAAGGTGGCGTACGTATCGAACGTGACGGGGGAGTGGATCACGGCGGGAGAGGCGACGGACGCGCAGTACTGGGTGCGTCACCTGCGTCAGACCGTGCGATTCGCAGACGGTCTTGGTCAACTACTCAAAGAAGAGAACGCGGTGCTTCTGGAAGTCGGGCCGGGAAACATTTTAAGCCGCCTGGCGCGAGGACATTCTGAAATAAAGAGCACGCACGCCGTCGTGTCCACGCTCGCAGAAGCGAAGCGGCCGAATTCCGAGGCGGCAACCGTGATAAACGCGCTCGGACACTTATGGCTGGCGGGAGTCGAAATAGATTGGGCAGGCTATTACGGTTCGGAGCAACGGCGGCGTCTGCCTCTGCCGACTTACCCGTTCGAGCGACAGCGTTTCTGGATCGAGGCGCAACCGCTGCCGGGCGAGAGAGGCGCGCGTCAAACGACTGCGCACAGGAAGACAGACCCGGCCGACTGGTTTTATGTGCCCGCGTGGAAACAGTCCGCGCTGCCTTCCGCAAGGGCGACGGGCGAACCTGTGTCGCAGCCGTCGAAGTGGTTGGTCTTCGGCGACGAAAGCGGGGTGGATGCTTCGTTGGCCGAACGCCTGCGGCGGCAGGGACACGATGTCGTCGTGGCTTTGCCCGCCGCGAACTTCGGCAAGCGCAGCCGGGGAGTCTATCAACTACACCCGAGTCGTGCGGAAGATTACGTCGCCCTGTTCGCAGACCTCGAACGCGACGAGCGCATGCCCGACAACATCGCGCATCTCTGGAGCCTCACGGCGGATGAGCCGCGCGCGTCGAGAATCGAAATGTTCGAGCAGGTTCAAGAGAGAGGTTTTTACAGCCTGCTCCGGCTCGCGCAGGCGCTCGGAAAACAGAATCTCACGCGCCCGCTGCAAATCCACGTCGTCTCGAATAACGTGCAGGACGTGACGGGCACAGAGTCTCTGTGCCCGGAAAAGGCAACCATCCTCGGCCCCTGCAAGGTCTTTGCGAAAGAGTATCCGAACATCAGTTGCAGTCATGTGGACGTCGTCCGCCCCGCGCCCGGAAGCGCGCCTGAACAGAGATTGCTCGATCAGTTGATGGCGGAGTTTGAGGCAAAGCCGATGCAGGCGTTGGTGGCGTTTCGCGGCCATCACCGTTGGGTGCAGACGTTCGAGCAGTTGCGCTTCGAGGCCGAGCCGCAGCAGGGTGCGACGCCGTTGCGCGAGGGTGGGGTCTACCTCATCACCGGCGGACTCGGAACCATCGGCCTGACGCTCGCCGGCCAACTCGCACGGGCGACGCGCTGCAAACTCATCCTCAACGGTCGTTCCGCTTTCCCCGCCCGTGACGAATGGGCAGGGTGGCTGGCGAATCACGGCGACGAGGACGCGACCGGCGTCAAGATCAGGAAAATCCGCGCGCTCGAAGAGTTGGGCGCGGAAGTGTTGCTGGCACGCGCAGACGTAGCTCTCGAAGGAGAGATGCGCGAGGCTTTAACGCAAGCGGAAAAGCAGTTCGGCAAGATCAACGGCGTGATTCATGCGGCGGGCATTGCCGGTGGCGGCATGATGCAACTGAAGACGGCGGAAGCGGTCGGCGAAGTGTTTGCTCCGAAAGTTCTCGGCACGCTCGTGCTGGAATCGCTCCTGAAAAATACGAAACTTGATTTCTTCATCTGCTGCTCGTCGGCGTTGTCAATCATCGGGCCGCTCGGGCAGGTGGACTATTGCGCCGCCAATGCTTTCCTCGACGCCTACGCGCACGACAAGGCGACGAGCGGCGGCGCGTTGACGATTTCGATTAACTGGGACGCCTGGGGAGAGGCCGGGATGGCCGTCGAGGCCGCGCCGGCCAACAGAGGCGCGCGGCCGGAGCAGACGTTTGCAGAGGGCGAGAGCTTAGACCACCCGCTTTTTGATACGCGTGCTGTCGAACCGGAGGGCGGCGATACTTGCGTCACCCAATTCAGCGTGGGCGAGCATTGGGTGTTGGACGAGCACAGAATCATGGGGCGTCCGGTCGTTCCGGGCACGGCCTATCTTGAGATGGCGCACGCCGCTTTCAGGCAATACGCAACGGGTCAAGCGGTCGAACTGCGAGATGTGCTTTTCCTCTCCCCGCTCACGCTCGGCGAGCAGGAGAAGAAAGAAGTCCGAACGATCATCGAGCGGAACGGAAGCAGTTGGAATTTTCGCATCGTCAGCAAATCCGGCGCGGGCGAAGGGTCGCTCGCCCCCTCCTGGCGAGAACACGCGACAGGAAAACTTTTCGTCGCCACAGTCGAACCGCCGAAGCAGTTTGACCTCGATGCCGCCGCGCGCGCCTGCAACCACCGGCACATTGATCTCACGGTAGAGAACTCGCCGGACGAGCACGACGGCCAGATGGCCTTAGGGCCGAGATGGAACAGCTTGAAGCAGTTGAGCGCGGGCGCGAACGAATTTCTCGGTCTACTGGAATTGCCCGCCGAGTTCGCCGCCGACCTTGAGAAGTTTGAACTGCATCCGGCGCTGATGGACGTGGCGACCGGCATCGCGGCGCGCAGGATCGAAGAAGGCTTTTACCTGCCATTGTCCTACCAGCGCGTTCGCGTGCGCGCGCCGCTGCCCGGCAGGATTTTTGCGCATGTCAAACCCTCGGCCAACAACCGCGCCGGGGGTGAAACCCTCGCCTTCAATATCTCGCTGCTCGACGAACAGGGAATCACGCTCGTCGAGATCGAAGATTTCATCCTTCGCAGGGTTGACGGCGCTGCGGCCAAAGCTCGTGCGGAAGCCGCTCAGACTGCGGCGCGCGAGCCGGCATCGAACCACAAACAGGCGGGCGTGTCTGCTGTCGCAGGCAGCGACCATGCGGGCGCGCAGACGCGCGACGAGATAAAGAGCATCCCCGGCGGCATCTCGCTCAAAGAGGGAGCGGAAGCGTTCGCGCGTATCCTCTCGGGCGGGGGACTGCCGCAGGTCATCGTCACGCCGCGAGACTTACACGCGCTCATCGAGCGAGCCGACGCCTTAACCCAGACGAGCCTGCTGGAAAAGCTTGAGACGGAGCAGACACCCAAACATCTGCACCCGCGCCCCGCCTTGCAGACTCCGTTCGTCGCGCCCACAAACGAGATCGAAGAACGCCTCGCCGACATCTGGCAAAAGCTGCTCGGCATCGAGCAGGTTGGCATTCACGATAACTTTTTCGAACTCGGCGGCCACTCGTTGCTGACGCTGCAAGTGATGTCACGCCTGCGCGACGCCTTTCAGGTTGAACTGCCCATGCGCGATGTTTTCGAAATCCCCACGATAGCGGAACTATCGAAGGCCGTCGAAACGAACATCATGAACAAAATTATCGAGAAGATCAGCGGCCTCACCGACGAAGAGGCTCAACTGGCTTTACAGGAAACCCCGACCTCTTAAAAGCCGACAGGTGAAACAAATGGATAACATCGACAACGCCGAACGCCGACAGGCCACGCTCTCGCCGGCCAAGCAGGCGCTCGCGCAAACGCTTCTGCAAAAGTGGGTGCGCGGTGAGTTGCAGGCCGACACGCAGCAGTCACAGGCGATCACGCCCGCCGCGCACAATGGCGCGCTCCCGCTCTCGTATGCGCAGGAGCGGATGTGGTTTCTGGACCAGTTGGAACCCGGCAGCTCTTTCTACAACATGCACGAGGCGGTAAGCATGAAGGGACGGCTCAACGTCGCTGCGCTCGAACAGTCGTTGCGCGAAATCCTGCGGCGGCATGAAGCGTTGCGCACCACCTTCTCCGTCGTCGAAGGCCAGCCCGTGCAGATCATCTCTCCTGCGCCCAGTTGGGACTTACAGAACGCCCTGGCCGTCACGCTCGACCAGCAACTTTTGCCATTGCCCGTCATAGACCTTACACGGCAGGAGCAACGCGCCACGGTCGCCCGACAACTCGCCGCAGAGGAAGCGCAACGCCCCTTCGACCTGACTCGCGGCCCGCTGCTGCGCACCACGCTGCTGCGCCTTGACGAAGAGGAGCATGTGCTGCTCCTCACCATGCACCACATCATCAGCGACGGCTGGTCTGTCGCCGTCCTCATACGCGAAGTCGCCGCTCTCTACGAGGCTTTTTCTACCGTCACCCCCTCGCCGCTGCCGGATTTGCCCATTCAATACGGCGACTACGCGCAGTGGCAGCGAGACCCCGCGCAACTCTCTCGCCTCGCCGCCCAACTCGATTACTGGAAACTGCAACTGGAAGGCGCGCCGCCCCTCGTCGATCTGCCCACAGACCGTCCCCGTCAGACTGTCAACACCTTTCGCGGCGCGCGCCACCTCTTCTCCTTT
>DATCWB010000555.1:0-3141 GCA_036566625.1 Pyrinomonadaceae bacterium | reverse complement strand
CCGTCGAGAGAGAGACGAACGGCGTCGTGCTCACGCTGTCGAGCGGCGCACGCGTCAGCGTGACGTTTTTCGACCTCGACGTGGTGCGCGTGCGTGCCGCGCCGCGCGGCGTGTTCGAGCGCGATTATTCGTATGCCGTGTGGTCGCGGGATCGAAAGACCGTGGCGGCCGTGACAAAAGAGACGCGCGACTCTATCGAGATCACGACGCGCGTCGAGGGGCCGAAGATCGTCATCCGCCGCCGCCCCTTTACGGTGACGGTGCTCGACGCGCGCGGCAACGTCGTGGTCGAAGACGACGCAGCGCGCCCCGTCTCATTCGACACGGAGAACGGCGCGATTGAGGCGTCGAAACGGCGCGACGAGTTGGAGTTTTATTACGGCTTCGGCGAGAAGGCTCTGCCCACGTCGCGGCAGGGGCAGGTTATGGTCAACTGGAACACGGACGCCTATGCCTACGGGCAAGGCGTTGATCCGATCTACCAGTCCATCCCGTTCTTCATCGCGCTCCGGCAGGGACGCGCCTATGGTCTGTTTTTCGACAACACCTACCGCACGCATTTCGACATGGGACGCACCGCCCCGAACCGTTACACGTTCGGCGCGGCGGGCGGCGAGTTGAACTACTACGTCTTCACGGGCGGCGCGGGGCGCACGCCGCAGAAAGTCGTCGCCGACTACGCGGAGTTGACGGGACGCATGCCGCTGCCGCCGCTCTGGTCGCTCGGCTATCAACAATCGCGCTACTCTTACTTTCCCGAAGCGAAAGTGCGCGAGATTGCGCGCGGCTTCCGCACCCGGCGGATTCCGGCCGACGTGATCTATCTCGACATTGATTACATGGACGGCTATCGCGTCTTCACCTGGGACAAGGCGAAGTTTCCCGACCCGCCGCGGATGCTCGGCGACTTGTCGAGAGACGGCTTTCGCACCGTGGTCATCATCGACCCGGGAATCAAGGTGGACGAAAATTATTCGGTCTACACGGAAGGGCGCGCCGGGGGCTTTTTTCATCAGACGAAGGACGGCCGGGAGTTTCAGGCGAAGGTGTGGCCGGGCGTCTGCGCCTTTCCCGACTTCACCAACCCGAAGGCGCGCGCCTGGTTCGGCTCGCTCTATGCGAAACATCTGGACGAGGGCATCGGCGGCTTCTGGAACGACATGAACGAGCCGGCGACCTTTCCGCCGGACTCGCGCCCGCCGCAGCCGAACGTCATGCACGACCCGGCCAAGACCTTTCCGCTCGACGTGCGCCATGCGGGCGACGGCACGCCCGGCGACCACGCGCGCTATCACAACACCTACGGCATGCAGATGTCGCGCGCGACCTTCGAGGGCTTACGAAACTTGCGCCCCGACGCGCGCCCGTTCGTCCTGACGCGCGCCGGGTACGCGGGCATCCAACGTTTCGCCGCCGTCTGGACGGGCGACAACGTGCCGAGTTGGGAGCACCTGCAACTCTCGATTGCGATGCTCACGAACATGAGCATCTCGGGCGTGCCGTTCGTCGGCGCGGACGTGGGCGGCTTCGCGGGCAACGCGTCTGCCGAACTCTACACGCGCTGGCTGCAAGCCGCCGCGCTCACGCCCTTCTATCGCTCGCACATCGCCACGGGTTTGCAGGAGCGCGAGCCGTGGTCGTTCGGCGAAACGCACGAGCGGATCAACCGCGCCTCAATCGAGTTGCGCTATCAACTGCTGCCCTACATCTACACGCTCTTCCGCGAGCACGAACAGACGGGCATGCCCGTCATGCGCCCGCTCTGGTTTAACTACCCGGCCGACTACAACACCTATGCGCCCGCGCTCGCGCTCGAACAGTTCCTGTTGGGGCGCGACCTGCTCGTCGCGCCCGTCCTGACAGAGGGCAGCGCCAAACGTCCCGTCTATTTTCCGAAAGGCGATGCGTGGATCGACTGGTGGACGGGCGCGCGCTACGAAGGCGGCACGACCGCCGAGATCGACGCGCCGCTCTCGCGCCTCCCGCTCTTTGCGCGTGTCGGCGCGATCATCCCCGTGCAAACGCCCATCCAGCACACGGGCGAGACGGCGAGCGCGCCGCTCTCAGTCGTCATCGTCGCAGGCGCAGACGGCGAGGGGCGCATCCATCAGGACGCGGGCGACGGCTACGGCTATCGTCAAAGCGCGTGGCGCACAACCACCGTCACACAGACGGGCGGGCGCACGGTTCGCCTCAAACACGTCGGCGACTTCAAGGAGGCACGCCCCGTCAGTCTCGTCGAAGTGCTCGGCCTGAATGACAAACCGAAGGAGATACGCATTGATGGGCGCGAGGCGAGAAACGTCTCTTTCGACCGCGACGCGCGACGGCTGCGCGTGCCGTTGCCGGATGGCGGCGCGAGCGAGATCACGTTCGTTCCCTGAGAGTCGGCCGCAGGCGTGGCCGCGCCGGATCGTCGGGGCGGCCGGTAAAGTTTATGAAACAGACGACGGCGGACGTGGTTATCATCGGCGGCGGCATCGTCGGGGCGAGCGTCGCATTCCACCTGTCGGAACGCGGCTGCACGAATGTCCTCGTCGTCGAGCGCGAGGCCGTACAGGGCTTAGGCTCGACGGGCAAGGCGACGGGCGGCGTGCGCGCGCAGTTTGCGACCGCGATCAACATCAGGATGTCGCGCTACTCGATTGACTTCTTCACGCGCTTTGAGGAAGCAACGGGTCACGCCTGCGGCTACGAGCCGGTCGGTTATCTTTTCGTCGCTACGAGCGAGGCCGAGCTCGATTATTTGAAACGAACGAGCGAGCGGCAACGCGCGGAAGGTCTGACAAACGTCGAACTCGTCGGCGCGGAAGATATCGCGCGCCGCGTGCCGGGCTTGCGCACGGACGACGTGCTGGGCGGATCATTCTGCCAGACGGACGGCTTCATCGCGCCGCTCAAGGTGCTCGACGGATTCACGGCGCGGGCAAGGGAGCGCGGCGTGCGCGTGTGGACGGAGACGAACGTGACGGGTATTGACGTTCGGGGCGGGCGCGTCGCGGCCGTCGAGACTTCGCGCGGGCGCATCGGCACGCGCGTCGTGGTCAACGCGTCGGGCGCGTGGGCGGCCGAAGTGGCGCGCATGGCGGGCGTGGAGATTCCGGTCGTACCGTTGCGCAGGCAGCTCGTGAGCGTGCAACC
>DATCWB010000554.1:0-2399 GCA_036566625.1 Pyrinomonadaceae bacterium | reverse complement strand
AATCGCAGGCTTGTGCCTCGGCGCGGCGACGGCCGACGATGCGGAAGAAACCGTGCGCGCCGAACTCGGTCGCCGCTGGCCGCACCTGTTTTCGCCGGAAAACTTGCCAGCCGTGAAAAGCGAAGGGTAGAATCTATACGGCGCGCGGTTGCGGCGCGCGGCCGCCCCGACCATTCTTCCGATGAACCGCTCGCCGCTCCTCATAATGTGCCCGCGGCCAGCCACTTCAACCTCAGCGGTTCGACAAAACGTGACCCGTTGCGCCGCCTTTTCCGGTAAACTTTGAGATCGACAGGAAAATTTGACAATTGGAACTTTGCGAAAAGGGGCGTTTTCGTCGTTTAATCTAAATGACGGGACGGTTTAGCCCGGACTCTAATCATATTGGCCGGCGCGAATGTCGGCATGAGGCGTCTCCGCCCCGGTGAATCAAGATTTCGACGCGGCTATTTAAGCGGCCAATGCCCCGGTCGCGCGCCAGCGTCGAAGCGTTAGGGAAGTAGAGTGCATTATGAGTAAAGCCCTGTTTGCGTTTGTGTTTATGCTGGCGGTTTGTGCTTCGTTGGCGACGACGACGAGCGCGCAATCGCGGCTCGGCCCCGCTGAAGACGATTCGCCCGCCATCAGGTCGAGCGCGCCGAAGAGAGAGACAAAAAGCGAGCCTAAGAAGGAGGCCGCCACCAAAAGCGAGCCGCCCGCCAAGGCCGTCCCGAGGAGCGAGCCTAGAGGGAACGAGCCGAAAGGCGACTCCGCGAAATCCGAGGCGCAAAAAACTCCGGCCGTCCTAACCTCCGCCGCCGCTAACCCCGTCGCGCCCGCGACGACCAACACGACGAGCGACGCCGCGCGGAAGCCGACGGCCTCGCCGCTGCCCGTCTTCGGCAGCCCTTCGGTGCTCGGCATTCCCGCGCCGCCGAAATACGAGCCGCCCAAAACTTCCGAGGCGACGAACGCAAACGCGACTACGTCTTCCGCCACGCCTTCCAACGCGTCTTCCACCGCTTCGACAACTTCCGCGCCCGCCGCTACGGCGGCCGTCGCCCCGACGGCGCTCTACCGCGTCGGGGCCGGAGACATTCTGGACATACGCCTCGCGGGCGGCATGTCGAAGGATTCTACGCTCTACACGATCATGTCCACAGGCATGCTCGACTACCCCCTCGCGGGCGACCCCTTCAACGCCGTCGGCATGACGACCGACGAGATCGGCGCGCGCCTCTCGGCGGAACTAAGACGCCGCGGCGTCTTCGACCGCGCGCAGTTTCGCATCGTCGTGCGTGAATACGCGAGCCACACGGCGACGGTGAGCGGTCTGGTTGATCAGCCGGGCGCGAAGGTTCTGCGCCGCGAAGCCGTGCCCCTCTACGTCGTGTTGTCGGAAGCCAACCCGCGCGCAGAGGCCGGCCGCGCCGTCATCATCTCGCGCGCGACGGGGCGCAGCAAAACGATTGATCTCGCCGATTCCGCCGCGCTCAACGAACTCATCTCGCATGGCGACATCATCAACATCACGGCGCGCCCGCAGGAGTTTTTCTACATCGGCGGGCAGATCAACGCGCCGGGGCAGAAAGATTTCCACCCCGGCATGACGCTCACGCAGGCCATCCTCGCGTCGGGCGGCGTGGCGCGCGGCGCGGACAGCAAAATTAAGGTCGCGGTTTCGCGGCAGGGAGCGGACGGGCGTCTGGTGGCGACCGAATTTCTGTTGAACGACATCGAGACCGGGCAAGTGCCCGACCCGCGCTTGCAGGCGGGCGACCGTGTGGAAGTCGGCCGCCGTCGTTAGCGGCCGACGCACGGCGTCGCGGCGAAAGTTTCGGTTCTTGTCCGGTGCGAGCGAAGGTTGTATAGTGACGCGCCGGAAAATGAGATTCAAGCAGGCTCACGCACCCGTCCGCGGTTGATCGCCGGACGGGCTTTATAACTATAACTGGAACAGTCGAAAAACTTCTCGTACCGTCCTGCCGGAGGATTACAGGTTTCATGATGCAGCATAAACTCAGCGCTCTCGCGCTTGCGGTTGCGCTCCTGTGCGCGCCTTTCACGTCCGCCTTGGCCGTCGCCCCCGACGCTCCTTCGGCCGCGCTCGCGTCCGCCGCGAAGCAAGACGACACGCCCCCCGATGTCGAGCAAGCCATGTTCACGAAGGGGCAGAACTTTTACAACCAGGGACGCTTCGAGCAGGCCGCCACGGTCTTCCGCGATTTTCTCAAGAGCTACCCGAACAGCATCATCACCGATTTGACGCTGCTCTGGCTCGGCCGCACCTACATCGCGCAAGGCCGCCTGGCGGATGCCGAAGGTGTCGTGACGCGTCTGCGCACCATCAGGGACACGCCGTTCGTCGAAATCTACGAGGGCGAACTGCAAGCCGCGCGCACCGAGATCGCCGCGCGCGG
>DATCWB010000553.1:0-21582 GCA_036566625.1 Pyrinomonadaceae bacterium | reverse complement strand
CAACTCGCGTCGGACGCGGAAGCGCGTAAGGGCTTCGTGCGCGACTTGCGCGAGATGTTCGCCGTCGCCGAGGAAGCAAGAGCCGCGGGGCTGGCCGAACGCCCCGACACGAAACTCCAGTTGGGACTCTCGCGCACCTTCGTCATCGCGCGCCGGTATTCGAAGATGAGGCAGGAGACGGGCGCAACTTCGCCGGAGCAGGTCGCTTCCAAAGAAGAGGTTGCGGCTTACGTCAAAGAGCCGGGACAGGAGCAGAAGTTTCAAGAGTTTCTGCAAGACTATTTGAAGAGCCGCCCGCAGTCGGAACAGGGGAGCGCGCTCACCGAAGAGGGGCGCGAAAATCTGCGTCAGCAGTGGGCTAACGTCATGGTCAGCGCGCGCAAGGGCGTCGCCGCCGGTGTTGATAAAGAACGCGCGACCGAGGTGGTCTTGAAATACCAGCACGCGCGCCTGCTGGCCGGTGCGTATTTCAAAGAAGCGCTGAACGCCCGCACGAAGGCGAGCGACGCTGAGATCGACGCCTACCTCGCCGCGCACCCCGAACTCGATACAAAGCAGACGAAAGCGAAGGCCGAAGAGGTGTTGGCGAAACTGCGCGCGGGCGGCGATTTCAACGCGCTCGCCAAAGAACACTCCGCCGACCCGAGCAACAAGGACAGGGGCGGCGACCTCGGCTGGTTCGGGCGCGGGATGATGGTCAAGCCTTTCGAGGAGGCGGCCTTCGCGCTCAAACCGGGCGAACTGAGCGGGGTCGTCGAGACGCAGTTTGGCTATCACATCATCAAACTCGAAGAGCGGCGCACGCAGGACAGCCCGAACGGCCAACCCGTCGAGCAGGTTCGCGCGCGACACATTCTGATTGCGACGGGCACTCCGGGCGCGCGCCCCCAATCGCCGCGCGAGCAGGCGCGCAGCGCGGTCGAAGAAGAGAAGCGCGCTAAAGTGATCGCAGAGATCATGGGTCGTCAGCAGGGCATCGCCGTGGCCGAAGATTTTGACGCCAACCCCTCGCCCGCAATACTCAAGGCCGCAAACGCGCAGAGCGCGAGCGGCAAGCCGGCGACGACTGGCGCGCCGACGCCAGCGGCGGCTTCTGCGGAAGTTAAAGGTAGCGGCAATCGCACACGGGCGGGGGGTTCGAGACGAAGGCGGCCGTAAGGGCGGCAGGAAACTTCCGCTCATCACGGCGCGGCGCGCGCGGACGAATGAAACATAAACACATGAAAGGCAGTCGAACCGGCTATTAGAAGAGGATACGTTATGACCACTTGTGAGAAATGCGGAACGCAAACATCTGAAGATCAACTCACCTGCCCCGGCTGCGGCGCGGAGTTGAATATTAATGCTGCGAATGAAACATCGACCGCCGCCGGGTGGCCCGGCGAGCAAGCTTCAACCGGAGACGCGAGCGCGGCAGCGACGGTCGAATCGAACGCCGACATCGTGAACGCCGCGCCCTCCGCTTCCAGCGGGGCTGCTTCTACCGCGTCCGCTTCGTCTCGCGGGGCGAAGGCCGCCACACCCGCGCGCGGTTTAAGTTCGCTCACGAAGGCTCTGATCGTCGCGGGCATCGCCATTCTGGCGGCGGGCGGGCTGCTCTTTTGGCAGTTGAAGGCGCGCAAGCAACAGGTGGCTCATCTCTCGGCGGAAGACATGACGGAGATCGTCAAGACGATGATGCCGCCGCAGCAACTCGCCGCGCTCGCCAACAACGAGGAGGAGCGCAAGAACATCGCCAAGCAGTTTCGACAATTGCTCGCCATCGCGCAGGACGCGCGTGCGGCCGGCATCGCCGACACGCCGGAGATGAAACGTCAGCTTGAACTCGTGCGCACGTTCGTGCTGGCGCAGGTCTACGCGAAGAAGCAGCAGGAGGCGGGCGCGACTTCTCAGGAGCAGATCGCCCCGAAAGCGGAGATCGATAATTTCCTGAAAGAGGCGGGACAGGACGCGAAGTTCGGCGAGTTCGTCAAGGACGTGCAGGAGTTGGGGCTGTTGCCCTCGGCGCAGGGGTTGACCGACGAGCAAAAGGAACGCATCAAGAACGAACTCTGGGCGCCGACGCAGTTGCTCTCGCGCAAGGCGCTGGCCGCCGGGATGGACAAGGAGCGCGGCACACAGTTGCTGGTTCAATTCCAGCAGGCGCAGGTGCTCGCGCAAAAGCACGCGCCGAAGATCATGGAGCGCACGAAGGCGACCGATCAGGAGATCGATGCTTACATCGCGCAGCACCCCGAGCTGGATTCCAAACAGACGCGCGCCAAGGCCGAAGACGTGCTCAAGCGCGCGCGCGCCGGTGAAGATTTCGGCGCGCTCGCCAAAGAGTTTTCCACCGACCCGAGCAACAAGGACAAAGGCGGCGACCTGGGCTGGTTCAAACGCGGGGCGATGGTGAAGCCATTCGAGGACGCGGCCTTCGCACTGCAAGCCGGACAGATCAGCGATGTCGTGGAGACGCCCTTCGGCTTTCACATCATCCAGACGCAGGAACGCCGCACCACAAAGGGCGAAGACGGGCAGGACGCCGAAGAGATACACGCGCGCCACATCCTGATCGCCGCCGAAGGCGAGGGCGGGCAGCAGGCCAACCCTTTCGCGCCGCCCCAGTCGCCGCGTGAAAAGGCGCGCGCCGCAGTGGAAAAAGAGAAGCGCGAAAAACTCCTCGAAGAGATCGCGCAGCGCACCGGCGTCACGGTGCCCGGCGACTTCAAGGTGGAAGTGCCGCCCATGCCGCCGCAGCAGATGAGACAGCCGCCCGGCGGCGCGCCCGAAGGCATGGAGGAAGGTTCGCCCGAAGGGCCGCCCGCCCCCGCACAGGAAGGCGCGAAGAAACCGGCCGCGAATCAGAAGAAGTAAGGAGAAGCCGTCAGCCATCAGCCGACAAGGTAGCGCCTGTACCGGGTTGTGTTGTTGTTAGCTGACCGGTGACGGCTGGTGGCTGACGGCTCTTGCTATGTTCTTTGGCGATTATCGCGTAGAGGTCGTGCCGGATGCGGAGTTTCGCCTCGACGGCGGGGCGATGTTCGGGGTCGTGCCGCGCGCCCTGTGGTCGCAAAGCTGCCCGCCCGACGAACACAACCGCATCCGCATGAACATGAATTGCCTGTTCGTCGAGGCGGGGCGCGAGCGGATCATCGTCGAGACGGGCATCGGCGATAAGTGGTCTGCAAAGCACGAAGCGATGTACGGCATCATGCGCAGCAGGCCGCTCGCGGATTCGGTCAAGGCCGCGACGGGTTGCGACGCGGAAGAGATCACCATCGTCGTCAACACGCATCTGCACTTCGACCACGCGGGCGGCAACACGACGCGGGACGCGACGACGGGCGACATCGTCCCCGCGTTCCCCAATGCGCGCTACTTCGTGTCGCGCGCGGAGTACGAACACGCAGAGTCGCCGCACGAACGCGACCGCGCCAGTTACCTGCCGGAGAATTGGCGTCCGCTCGAAGAGGGCGGGCAGTTGGAACTGAAAGACGCAGACTACGAGGTCGTGCCGGGGCTGCGGATGGAGACCGTTGCGGGGCATTCACGCACGATGCAGTGCGCGCGTCTGGAGCGCGGCGGGCAGACGCTTTTCGGTTTCGCCGACCTCGTCCCGATGCGCGCGCACGTCGCGCTCGCGTGGATCATGGGCTACGATCTCTATCCCGTGGAGACGCTCGAAGCCAAGCGGCGTCTGCTGCCGCAGGCCGCGCGCGAAAATTGGCTCTGCCTGTTTTACCATGAGCCGGATCATCCGTTGTGCCGCGTGATCGAAGCGGAGGGCAAATTGAAAACTATTCCTGACGGGCAGGAGTGAGAAGACGCATGACAACAGCAAAGATCGGCATCATCGGCGGCAGCGGCCTCTACCAGATGCCGGAATTGAAAGACATTGAGGAAGTGCGGGTAGAGACGCCGTTCGGCAGCCCGTCAGACGCCTTCATCGTCGGCACGCTGGAAGGCGCGCGCGTCGCGTTCCTGCCACGCCACGGGCGCGGGCATCGCTTCACGCCGACGGAACTCCCTTTTCGCGCCAACATCTACGCGATGAAGTTGCTCGGCGTCGAGCGGATACTATCGGCCTCGGCCGTCGGCTCTTTGCAGGAGCAGTACGCGCCGCTCGACATGGTCATCCCGTCGCAATTCTTCGACCGCACCCGCGCCCGCGCGCACGAATCAACCTTCTTCGGCGAGGGGATCGTCGCACACGTCACGTTCGCGCACCCGGTCTGCGGCGAACTGGGCGACGTGCTGGAAGCCTCGTGCGGCGCGGCCGACGTGCGTGCGCATCGCGGCGGCACTTACCTGTGCATGGAAGGCCCTGCGTTTTCCACGAAGGCCGAATCGAACGTCTATCGCTCCTGGGGCATGGACGTGATCGGCATGACGAATTTGCAGGAGGCCAAGCTCGCCCGCGAAGCCGAAATCTGTTACGCCACGCTCGCGCTCGTCACCGATTACGACTGCTGGCACGAGGAGCACGACGCCGTCTCGGTCGACACAGTCGTCGAGTATCTGAACAAGAACGTGCGTAACGCTCAGGTCATCATGCGCGAGGCCGTGAAACGTCTGGCAGAAAGCCCGCGCGGCTGTTCCTGCGGTACGGCTCTCAAGAACGCCATCTTCACCGCTCCCGATTTGTGGCCTGCGGCGACAACGAAGAAGCTCGAAGCGATCATCAAAAAGTACGGTGACAGGTGACGGGTGACAGGTGACAAGATAAAGGCAAGAGGTTTTATCCTGTCACCTGTCACTTGTCGCTAATTTTAGAGAGGTGTTTATGAGAAAACTTTTACTCGCATGCTGTCTGGTCTGTTTCGCTTTTGGCGCAGGAGATGCTGCACGGGCGCAGGACAGATCTAAGCCCGCCGGTCAGGATATAGAGGCGCAGGCTTTGCCCGACGAGATGCTCGTCGCGGACGCTAAAAAGAACCTCAAGGCGGCGCAGTTGTACTACACGCGCAAGGCCTACGTCGGCGCGCTGCAACGCTGCGAGGAGACGATGGCCGTCTTTCAACGCTTCAACAAGTTCGACGAAGTGCTCTACATCGCGGGCATGTCGAGCGCGCGCCTGGCACGCAAGGAGGGCAAGCAGCCGCCCACGCTCGCGCCCGAAAAATATCTCATTCTCGCGCGCCAGTATTTGACCCAACTCGTCAACGAGCATCCCAAGAGCGGATTCCGCAAGCGTGCCGAAGAGGAACTCCGCACCATCGGCGAACCCACGGCAAAGCGTGACGCGAAACAGTAAGTAGTCTTTCCATTTCACACACAGGAGAAAACACAAGGTGTCATTGCTGGTTGTTGGTTCGGTAGCGTTCGACGCGGTGGAGACGCCGTTCGGCAGGCGCGAGCGGATGCTCGGCGGCTCGGCCACGCATTTTTCGCTCTCCGCCAGTTTCTTTACGGACGTGCGGGTGGTCGGCGTCGTCGGCGCGGACTTCGGCGCGGCCGAATTGGATGTGTTCGCGCGTCATGATGTTGACACGAGCGACCTCGAACGCGTGCAGAACGGAGACACTTTCTTCTGGCGCGGGCGTTACGATTACGACTTGAACACGGCACACACGCTCGACACGCAACTCAACGTCTTCGCCGATTTCAAGCCGAAACTTTCCGACGCCTCGAAACAGTCGCGTTTCGTCTTCCTCGGAAACATCCAGCCCGACCTGCAACGCGAAGTGCGCGAGCAGGTGGCGGGCGCGGAACTCGTCGCGCTCGACACGATGAACTACTGGATCGACACCGTGCCCGACGCCGTGATGCAGGCAATTCAAGGCGTCCACCTCGTCATCATCAACGACGCCGAGGCGCGGCAGTTGTCCGGCGAGCCGAACCTGATCCGCGCGGCGCGCAAGATTCTCGACGCGGGGCCGCGTGCGCTCGTCATCAAGCGCGGCGAGTATGGGGCGGCGTTGTTCACACGCGAGTCTTACTTTGCCATCCCGGCCTACCCTCTGGAGTCGGTCTTCGACCCGACGGGCGCGGGCGACACCTTCGCCGGGGGCTTCATGGGGTATCTGGCGAGCCATGAGGCGATTGACGACGCGACCATGCGCCGCGCGATGATCTACGGCTCGGTGATGGCCTCGTTCAACGTCGAAGAGTTCGGGACGGAGCGCGTTGACCGCCTCACCCATGCAGAGATCAACGAACGTTTCAGCACGTTCAAACGCATGACCCATTTCGAGGAGATACCGTTTGAACGCGCCGTGCGCGCAACGAAATAAACAGATTTCAAGTTTCAGGTTTCAGGTTTCAGGTTTGGAGTTTCAGGGCGCGGGTTTTAGACTAACCTGAAATTTGAAACCTGAAACCTGAAACTCTTTTGAGGAAAAACTATGTTCTGTCCCGTGTGCGAAGCGGAATATGAGAAGGGCATTGAGCGTTGCCAGGAGCATGACGCGGAGTTGGTCGAGCAGTTGTCGCCCGAGACTTCGCGCGACCAGAGCGAGGCGCGGTTCGTGCCTCTGCACAACATCGGCTCGCCGGCCGAGGCCGAGATGGTGCACGACATTCTGACGCAGAACGGCGTCCGTTCGGCCGTCCAGTCGGGCGGCTCGGACGCTTTCTCGCCGCTCCTCTCCACCACCTCACCCGGCGCGCTCGTGCTCGTTGACGAGCGCGATTTCGACCGCGCGCAGGAACTTTACAACTCTTTCTTCGGCAGCGATACGACGCCGCTCACGGGCACAACGCTCGAAGAGGACGACGAAATCGCGTCGGAAGATGACGACACGGACGACACGGACGATACGGACGACGGCGCGGCGGCAGGCCGCTAGTCGGTAGCCTGTCGTGCCGTCGGTTCGGTTGAGCCGTCGTCGGTTTGTGCATCCCGGCGGCTGGCGCAAGGTGCGATCATGCAAGAGGCCGGCGAAGTCGCGATCATGGTGATGATGACGGCGGGCAGCCGCGAAGAGGCCGCGCGGCTCGCGGAGATGCTCGTCGGCGCGCGTCTCGCCGCTTGCGTGCAGATACTACCCGAGGTCGAGTCGGTGTATCACTGGAAGGGCGAGGTGCGGCGCGATCCGGAAGTGTTGCTGCTGGCGAAGACGACCGAGGCGCGCTTTTCCCTGTTGGAACGCGAAGTGCGCGCGCTGCACAGCTATGAAACGCCGGAGATCATCGCGCTCCCCATCACAGACGCCTCCGCCCCTTACCTCGAATGGCTCGCCGCTACGGTTAAGGGCAACGAATAAAGAATCTTATTTGTTCGTCGTCAGTCATCAGTCGCATGCGACTGACGGGCGAGTTGCTAAAGATTTGGATTGAATAACGGATTAAGGGCGGCCGTTCCTCACGCGATGTCGCTCGAAACAGTCTTGTCCAACTTACGCAGAGAGTCCTGACTGCGCACGACTATCTCGACGGCTTCGGCGGGCGAGTCCGTGAGATGCAGGAGGACGAAGTCTTCCTCGGAGATGTTTTTCTCCGCCAGCACCGCGCCCCGCAGCCAGTCCATCATCCCGCCCCAGAATTGTTTGCCGACGAGCACGACGGGGAAGTTTCGCACTTTGCGCGTCTGGATGAGCGTGAGCGCCTCGAAAAGTTCGTCGAGCGTGCCGAAGCCGCCGGGGAAGATGATGAAGGCGGTGCTGTATTTGACGAACATCGTCTTGCGCACGAAGAAATATTTGAAGGTGAGCGAGCGCGTCTGGTAGGGGTTCGGCTTTTGCTCAAAGGGCAATTCGATGTTGCAGCCGATAGAGACGCCTTTCGCCTCGAACGCGCCGCGATTGGCGGCCTCCATGATGCCGGGGCCGCCGCCCGTGATGACGGCGAAGCCCGCGCCGACGAGCAGGGCGGCCGTCTCCTGGGCCGCCGCGTAGTGCGGACTGTCGGGCAGCGTGCGTGCCGAGCCGAAGATTGAGACGCCGCGCGTCACGGTCGCGAGTTCGTCGAAGCCCTCGACAAACTCACCCATGATGCGAAACACACGCCAGGTGTCGGTGTGCTTGAACTCGTCAAGTTTCGGAGTCTCAAGCAACTGCTCGTCCTGCGTGACGTGCGCGCCCTTACGATTTCGATTGTTGGTCTTTGCCATTGTGATTAGAGGTCAGAGGTCAGAGGCCAGAGGTCGGTTAAAATGGTCTTCACCGACCTTTCACCTCCAACCTCTGACCTCTGTTTTTAGAACGCCATGATGTTATAGCCGCAGTCCACGTGGATGACTTCGCCGGTGATGCCGGAAGAGAGCGGGCTGCACAGGAAGAGCGCGGCGTTGCCGACTTCGCTCGCCTCGACGTTGCGCCGGAGCGGCGCGCGCTCCGCGTGATGCTTCAACATCGCGCCCATGTTGCCGACGCCGCGCGCGGCCAGAGTGTTGAGCGGCCCCGCGCTGATGGCGTTGACGCGGATGTTGTGTTTGCCGAGGTCGCTCGCCAGATAGCGCGTGCTGGCTTCGAGCGCGGCCTTGGCGACGCCCATCACGTTGTAGTTCGGCACAACCTTCTCCGCGCCGTAATAGCTCATCGAGACGATGCTCCCGCCCTCTGTCATCAAAGGCTGTGCGGCGCGCGCCAGCGCGGCGAGCGAGTACGTGCTGATTTCGAGCGCGGTCTGAAAGGCTTCCAGCGAGGTGCTGACGTAATCGCCCTCCAAAGCCTCGCGCGGCGCGAAAGCGAGACTGTGGACGAGGAAGTCGAGCCGCCCGAACTCTTCTTTGACACGCGCGAACGTCTGCTCAACCTCTTCCGGTTTCACCACGTCGCACTGCGACAGCGACGCGCCCGGCAAGTCTTTCGTCAAACTCTCCACGTTCTCACGCAGCCGCTCGTTCTGATACGTGAAGGCGAGCCTCGCGCCCGCGCCCGAGAGCGCCTGCGCCGAAGCCCACGCAATCGAACGCTTATTAGCCACGCCGAACACGATGCCGAGTTTATTCTCTAACATAGATTCAGAATCCCAAGAGGTAGGTTTCAAGTTTCAGGTTTCAAGTTTCAGGACTGAATGTTTCTCGTTCTTTAACTTGAAATCCGAAACCTGAAACTTGAAACTCAATAGTTAAGCTGCCGCGATCTCCGGCGCGCCGTTCATCAGACGCCCGTACTGGTCGCTCTCGACCCATTTCAAAATCTCCGACGTGCGCCAGACGGGGAACGGGTGCGAGAGGCCGCTCGTGATGATGTCGGCCCAGAAGCGGTCGAGCGCGCTCTCGTCGTAATTCTTCTGGAAGTCGCGCGCCTGTACGAGAAATTGTTCGTAATCAACTTTCGAGGCGAACGTGCCGCCGCAGAGTTTCATCATCGTGCGGCCGATCACGTCGGCGTCCTGCGTGACGAGCAGCGCGGCGCGGTCGCACGACAACTCGGCGCGGCGCGACCACGCGAGCAGCGCCGAGCGCATCGTGGTGGACAAAATCTGCGCGACGAGACTCGCCACCGGCGCGGCTGCAATCGCGACGTTCGCCAGAGCTTCGAGCAGGTGCGCGACCGTCAGGTACAGCACATGCTCGGCGTGGATGTGGCCGACTTCGTGCGCGACGACGGCGAGCACCTCTTCGTCCGTCAGGCGTTCGAGCAGGCCGGAGTAGAGCACGATGACGGGACGCTCGACGCCGCCCGTGAAGGCGTTGACCATCGGCGACTGCTGCACGAACAGTTCCGGCATGTCCACGCCGAGCGTCGTGCAGGCGACCTGCAACTTGGCGTAGAGGTCGGGGCATTGTTTCGGCGTCACGCGCACCGCGCTCGCCGTGAAGATGACGCGGATGGCCGATTCGCCCGTCACCGACAACAGCTTTTTGACCGCCGTGTCGATGCCGGGAATCGCGCGCAGCGTGGCGAGCGCGCGGCTGTCGGCCGGGTGGATGTAAGAGTCCTTGTCGAGTTCGGCGAATTTTTTATGCGGCTGGCCTGCGAGCGGCAGGCGGCAGCGACCGCACTTCGCGCTCCCGACCACGTCGGCGCGCGTCTGATTCAACTGCCCGCAAAAACGGCAACGCACCGGCGTCCCGTTGCTTTCACCACCGGAGATGGATTCAATGTCAGCCATGAGATCAACCCTTCACTACAGCAAATAAATTTTCGGAGAGACAGTATGCCCAAGTATCAACGATTGCGCGCCGCGACTGCAAGCGCGTACAACGAGCGCGCCTGCCGCCGCCTTAGCGAACCGTCACCTTGAGCGTGTATGTGGCATTGCCGCGCGTGCCGCCGACCTCGATCACATAGTCGCCGCTCTCCGGCAACTTCCCGCTCCAATTCTTCACTTCCTGATGCTCGCTCGCGCCTTCGAGCGTGTCGTGCGACGGCGCGTAGATGGCGAAAGCGGCATTGCGCTCCAACGAGTTGATGCTGACGGTCATCTTCTGCCCGGCTCGGGCGTTTATCAGGTAACGATCCCGCGTGCCGCGTACGACCGAGTTCTTCAACGTCGCCGTCGTGCGCCCGGGCGCGAAGCGCACGTGCTTGGTGACACCCTCCTGCGCGGCGAGCGCGCACGTCGCCAGCAGCAGCAAGCCTAAAAATGCCGCCGCCGTTTTTACCTTGAATGATTGCTTAGTCATCGTCGTCCCGGTTTTCCTTCCCGTGTTCAATGTTTGAAATGTCGGATGCCCGTGAAGACCATCGCGAGATTGTGCTCGTCGGCGGCGGCGATGATCTCGTCGTCGCGCACGGAGCCACCGGGCTGGATCAGCGCGGTGATGCCGTGTTTGGCCGCCTCGTCAACGCCGTCGCGGAAGGGGAAGAAAGCATCGGAGGCGAGCACCGAACCGGCCACGGGCAATTGCGCGCGCATCGCGCCGAGGCGAACCGAGTCAACGCGCGACATCTGTCCCGCGCCGACGCCGACGGTCTGCCCCGCGCGCGCGTAAACGATGGCATTCGATTTTGTGTGTTTGCAGACCGTCCACGCGAAGATGAGCGCGTCTATCTCTTCGACGGTGGGCGCGCGGCGCGAGACGACTTTGAGGTCGGCGCGCGTCAGGCGATGCAGGTCGCGCGTCTGGATGAGCATGCCGCCGCTGATCTTTTTGTAGTCGTAATTGAGAATGGCGGCGGCTTCTTCGTCGATGCCCGGCAGGGAGGCACGCAGGACGCGCAGGTTCTTCTTGGCGCGAAGCGTCGTCAAAGCCGCGGCGTCATAGCCGGGGGCGATCACGACTTCGGTGAAAATTTCCGTGACGGCGCGCGCCGCCTCTTCGTCAACTTCGCGGTTGAATGCGACGATGCCGCCGAAAGCGGAGACCGGATCGGTGGCGAGCGCGCGGCGGTAAGCGTCTGCGGGCGATGCGCCCGAGGCCACGCCCGCCGGATTCGTGTGCTTGATGATGGCGCAGGCGGGTTCGGCGAAATCGCAGGCGAGTTGCCACGCGGCGTCGGCGTCCACGTAGTTGTTGAAAGACATCTCCTTGCCGGAGAGCAGTTCGGCGTGTGCCACGCCGCCCGCGTCTTCGTCTTCAATTTCGTAGAGCGCGGCCGATTGGTGCGGGTTCTCGCCGTAGCGCAGGTCGGAAAGTTTGTTCAGAGACAGTTCGGCGTATTCGTCGAACTCGGAATCGGCGTCGGCCCCATCTTCGTCGGCGTCGCCTGCTGCTGCGAATGCGCCCGCGAGAACGTCGGCGTAGGTTTCCACCGTGTCCACGATGGATTCGATGGGTGGGTAGATTGCCCAATCTTCCGACTCGCCCGTTTCCGTCAGCGAGTTGAGGTAGGAGAAGACCTTGGAGTCGTAAAATGCCGTCCGCATGAAAGCGAGGCGCGCGAGTTGGCCGCGCGTCGAGAGCGAGAGCGCGCCGTTGTGTTCCTGCATCTCGCGCAAAATTCGTTCATAGAGTTCGGGCGCGGTAACGACCGCTACGTCAGCGTAATTCTTCGCGGCCGAGCGCACCATCGCGGGGCCGCCGATGTCTATCTGCTCGACAGCCTCGGCGAGCGTCGTGCTCGCGCGCGCGATGGTCTGCTCGAACGGGTAGAGATTGATGACGACCATGTCTATCGGCTCGATGCCGTGTTCGGCGAGCGCGCTCATGTGCCCGGCGTCGTCGCGCACGGCCAGCAGCCCGCCGTGGATGCGCGGGTGGAGCGTCTTGACGCGCCCGTCGAGCATTTCGGGAAAGCCCGTGACCTCGGACACGTCGCGCACTGCGATGCCCGCCGCGCGCAAGTCTTTCGCAGTGCCGCCCGTGCTCAGCAGTTCGACGCCGAAGCCTGTGAGAGCGCGCGCAAATTCGACCAGACCCGTTTTGTCCGACACGCTCAACAGCGCGCGGCGTATGCTTCGCAATCCTTCCTGATTCTGTTCGCTCATAAGTTTTTAGTGACAAGTGACAGGTGACAGGTGACAAGTTAAAACAAGCGGTTTGACTTGTCACCTGTCACTTGTCACTGTTTGAGGTTGTAGTTTCCGCGAAGCATTTGCACGCGGAGGCGTTTGTGTGCCGGCGTCAGGGCGACCTGCAAGCGATGTTCGTTGTGCGCGCGCGCGGCGGCGTCGAGGTAATAGCCGAGGACGTACTGGCTCTGCAAGTCTTCGGTGATCGCGCGGAAGATGGGCGCGAGGTCGTACGTGGCGCGCGGGTCGAGCGCGTCGCGTGCGTCGCCGAGTTGGAAAAAGTGGCCGCCGGTCTGCTCTGCCAGTTCTCGAAAACCCCTGGCCGGGCGGCGTGCGACGAGCCGGCCGTCGCGGGGCGTGAAGAGTGGCAAGTAGATGACGTAGATGGATACGCCGCGCAGGCGCGCATCGTTGATGACGGAGGCGTGCGGTGTGCGGCTGGTCGTGTCCAGACCGTCGCTGAACAGGACGACGATGCGACGTTCGCGCGCGTCAGCCCCGGCGACGTTGAAGGCGCGGACGGCGACCGAGGTGGCGTCGAAAATGGCCGTGTGCCGACCGCGCCGCGGGGAGAGTTGGAACAGCGCATCGCGCGCTCGGTTGAGGTCGGCGGTGAAAGGAAGCGCAAACTCGGCCTGTTCGGAAAACTGGAGCACGGCCATGCGCGAGTTGTCGCCGAAGCGCTCGAACATGGCGAGCGCGGCTTCGGTCTGTCGCACGATGTGTGCGCGCGCGCTGCCTGACGTGTCGAGCGCGAAAAGCATCGCGACGCGCTCCGTGCCGGTGGAGAAGTAGTCGAGCTTGACGGGACGCCCGCCGTCGCGCACCTCGAAATCCCGCAGCGTCAGGTTGGCGAAGCGTCTCCCGCGCGCGTCGGTGACGACGACGGGGACGGTGATGAGGTCGGTGTTGACGCGCAGGACTTCGTCGTCTTCGGGCAGGTTGGTTGTGTGCGGCGTTTGGGCGCAGATGCCCGCGCTGAGAAGCAGGACGAGAAACGGCGCGAGAAGAGAGAACAGGAGACCGGGGCGGCCGGCGCGTGGGAAAACGTGTTGCCGGGAACGGGCTGGACGAGGAAGGGTCATGCCGCCGTCAGGCTAAAACAAGAAACGCCCGAAGAACAGGATCGTCAGGATGACCGCAATAGTAATGATGATGAGCTTTACGATAGTCACGATTTGAACCTCAAATTCGCCGGAGGCCAGGGCTACACGGTAGCGAGGGCTGTATTTTATCGGCGCATTAGGAGAAGTGTCAACGCTGCGGCCGGACGCGGCCTGCCATGCGCCTGATTTTGCCCGCACAGCAAAACTTTTAGACGTTCGGGAGGGCGGTAAAGTTCCGTATATTGCCGGGCGGGGCGTTGCCGGCTGATTGAATTATCAACCGGCAACGCCCCGCCCCGACCGGATTTCATTTGAAGCGCACGGACAGACGCCCGCTGAAGAGACGCGGGAAGCCGATGTGCGTGCCGCTGAAGACCGACTCGAAGTTGTATAGAAAGAGCGTGTTCGTCAAATTCTGCACGTCGAACTGCACGTTGAGCGAAGCGCGGCGTTCGCGCAGCAAGTCCGCGCCGATGGAGAAATTGAGGACGGTGCGCGGTTTGGTGCGGCCTCGCTCGAAGTCAATTTCGTTGTAGAGGCGCGGGTCGAAACCGGCGGCGGCGAAATCGGCGCGCGTCGTGCCGGGTTCGACATCGGTCGGGTAGCCGGAATCGTAGCGACCGCCGAACATGGCATAGACGCCCGAGCGTTGGTGGTTGTAGCTGAGTTGAAACTGAGCGGAGTTGCGCTGGTCGTGGTCGTTGGCGAACTTGAGACCGGGCAACTCGAGGCTCTCGACGGCTTCGCCGAGGAACAGGCCGCCGTTGATCGGCGTGACGCCGTAAGCGCGCGCGTTGGCGTAGGAGGCAAAGGCGCGGAAGCCGCCGAGGTCGGCCGTCTCAAGGCGCAACTCCTCACCCGTGACGCGGCCTGCCGAGATCGTGATGGGGAAGATGATGCCCGTATCGAAGAACTGATCCTTGTCGCTGAAGTTCTTGATGCGCTTTTGATAGACGGTCAGGTTGAGACGCAGGAACCGAGAGACGGCCTGTTGCGCGCCGACCTCGAAGACGTGTTGCCTGTCGGGCAGAATCGGCCGCACCCCGGCCTGACCCTGCACCACCGCGAGCGGCGACAGCGCGGCGGCTTCGGCGGAACTTGCGAGCAACAAATTCTCGGCAGGCGGCGTCTGGAAGAGGCGATTGTAAGAGGCGCGCAGCGTTGTCTGCGTGCGCGGGATGAAATAGGCCACGCCGATGCGTGGGCTGAAGGCGTCCTCCCGGATGATCAGCTTGTAATTGTCGTAGCGCACACCAGCGTCAATCGTGAAATTGGGAAACGGCGAGAAGCGATCCTGAATGTATGCGCTGAACATGCGACCGGTTCGTCTGCCATCGAAGCGGAACGGGTTGGCGGGCGTGAACGAGTTGATCGGATTCGTCACCGTTTCGCCGTCTTCGTCGGTAAAGTCTTCGAAGGGGGCGGTCGGGTAGAAACTGAATTCCTCGCTGACGGGCGTGACGGTGAACTGGCCGCCGAACTTTATGTTGTGACTGCCGCGCGTGAGCGAGATGGCCGCGATGCCGCCCGTGTTTTGCAGCGTGCGATCCTGAAATGCGACGACGGGCGTGGAGAAAGGGTTGCTCAACAGGCGCGCCGTGCCGTGGCGATTGAAGAACGAAAATTGGCCGAAGGTGGTGGGCGAGAAGATGCGCTCGTAGGTGACGAACTCGGAATGATCGCGGAGTCGCTGTCTTTGATCCTGTCCGGCGAGTTCCTGTTCGAGACGATTGGGAATTTGGAAATTCGTGCCGCCCGCGAGGAACGTGCCGCGCAGCGTGTCGTTTGGCGTGAGTTGGTAGTCGAGGCGTAGGAAACCTTTGCCGGTGCGCCCGAAGTTGTGAAAATTTTCGACGGTCGGCGGGTCGAGGAAACGCTGCGAGGTGGTGGCCGACAGGTTCGTCAGCAGACCGAGCTTGTCGGTGCGGGTCGAGAAATTGACGCCGATCTCGCCGGTCGAGAAACTGCCGCCGGAGAGCGTGATGCTGCCCTGCGTCGGCGTCTCGCGCCCCGAGCGCGTGTTGACGTTGATGACTCCGCCGAGTTTGTCGCCGAACTCGGCCGAGATGCCTCCCGTCAATACTTCCACCGTGCGCAGTGTGCGAGCGTCGAGGCTGGTGGCGAAGATGGCCGAGAGATTGTCCGTGATGGGGATGCCGTCCACGACGTATTGCACCTGCGATTCGGAACCGCGCGGGTGGAGACGGCCGTTATCGTCGGGGGCGAAACCGGGCGCGCTCGCGACGATGGCCTCGATGCCGCGCGAGGGCACTGCGCCGAGCGGGCGTTCGAGCAATGTCTGTGAGATGTTCGTGTCCGAGGAAGTCTTGTCGGCTTCGATGAGCGAGGCATTTTCCGTGACGGTGACGGTTTCGCTGGCGGTGGCGATTGAGAGCGTGAAATCAACGCTCGTCGGGATCGCCGTCTCCACGTCAATGGATTTTTCGACGGTCTGGAAGCCCGCCGCCTCGACGCGCACGTTGTAGATGTGGAACGGAATGTTTAAGAATTTGAACTCGCCCTGCGCGTCGGTCTGCGCCGTTTGCTGGTAGCCGCTGGTCGGGTCGGCGATGCGCACGGACGCGCCGGGGACGAGCGCGCCGCCGGGGTCGCGCACCGTGCCCTGCACCGTGCCGATGTGTGTCTGCGCCATGGCCGCGACGCAAAAGGTTAAAGCTAACATCGCGCTCGCGATGAATCTATAAATGCTTTTCCGAATCATATAAAGCCTCTCTTCAATGCTGTACGGCAGGTGCCGCCGGACGCCCGGCCTGAAAATGCGTGCGCTCCGGTTGGTGAAACCGGCGCGAGGGCAAAGTGGCCGAGCGTCCTGAATCTTTGATGCTTCGATGGCTTCGTCAGGCTGACAAAGCGTTTCGAATGAAAATGCACTTAGAGAAGAGAAGCGAGGGGTGGGGCGCGACCGCGCGTTGATTCGTGCGGGACGGAGTGGTCGCCGAAGTTTGCAGCAAGCAGGCGTGCGACGCTCGCGGGCGGTTGCTGTGCGAAGGGCGTCGTGTGAAAAAGACCGTGCGAGAGTTGTTGATGAAACTGGCAGAGCAGGCAATTTTTACCGGAGGGCAAAAGCCTTGCCGTCAAATCAGCTTCGCGAGCGTCGTCGAGGATTGTTCCGAGCGTTGAAATTGAGGGGAGGTAAATCGTGTGGCTATGAACCAGCCCGCACGTCGCCCCGTAAAAAATCAGGAAGAGGAGTAGACTGTTCATCGCGCGCGCGAAATACTTGCGGCGGCGATGACACCCGTTTTTAATGCTGCTGGGCACTGCTTCGAGCATTATGTTACAGTTCGGAAACAAAGGGAGCGTTGAGGGCAACTATAGACGCTCACGCGCGCCAGTGTCAAAGAGACCTCTTCCGCATCGTGCCACCCGATTCCCACGCGGCCAACCCGGTCAAAGCATGCTTCAAGACCAAGTAACCCTCGTACCTGAAATCGTGCTGCCTTCACGCGCGCCCCGACGGGCAAATAGCTCAAGGCGATTATTACGCCTTTGGTTTATCGGCGGAATGTTCTTCCTGATGTCATACGCAAATCTCGCCGCGCAGCCTCAATCTATCAACGCCCGAATCAGCATCGTTTCGCTGACGCCTCCGCGCATCAGGGTGGAGGCCGAGCGAGCGCAAGGTGCGAAGGTGTGGTCATTTCGCAACGAGTACGCCGGAATAGTCGGCCTCGGCGAACGCATCGAGAATTTGTCGCTGTCAGACATGCAGGGCAACGAAATCGCTGCGCGCAAACGCGCCTCCGGTGAATATGAGGCCATGCGCGAGGCGACGAAAATCAGCTATGAAATCAAACTCGATCCGCCACGCGGCACAAACGAGACCGCGCACGCTTCATGGCTGACGGCCGTGCGGGGCGTGTTGATGCCCGGCGACCTTCTGCCACTCTCAACGGCACGTGTGAAACTAACTCTCACGCTGCCTGCTGCCTGGAAAGTTGCTACGGTCGAAACGCGAAACGGCGTTGGGCAGTATGAAATTGAAGATGCCGAGCCGTCTATCTTTTTCGTCGGAGCCGACGTGCGCATGAGGCAAGCAAGCGTGAGCGGAATGAAGTTCATGTTCGCCACGGCGGGTGAGTGGGCTTTCGCCGACGAGGACGTGGTCGGGCTTGTCGGCGACATCTTCGAAAAGCACGCCCGAATCAACGGCAGCATCCCGCGGAAGAATGCGTTGATTTTGCTTGCGCCGTTTCCGCAAACGTCGGACGCTTCCCGTTGGAGCGCGGAGACGCGCGGTGAGACGGTCTTCTTTCTCTCAGGACGCTCGACATCGAAAGCCGCCGGCCTGGCGCGCCTGAGCGTTCCTTTGGCGCACGAGATTTTGCACCTCTGGGTTCCGAATGCTCTGGCCTTGAGCGGTGATTACGCATGGTTCTACGAAGGCTTTACCGTCTATCAATCAGTGCGTGCGAGCGTAGAACTCGGATATTTAACTTTTCAGGATTACCTCGATTCGCTGGCGCGCGCTTACGATAACTACCTCGCCGGACGGCAGCAGGATAAATATTCTCTGGTAGAGACCTCCGCGCGCCGTTGGGAGGGAACGAGCAGCCTGGTTTATCACAAGGGAATGCTGGTGGCCGCGCTCTATGATCTGACCGTGAGGCGGAACAGTCGCGGGAAGCGTAGTCTCGACGATGTCTACCGCGCGCTATTTCGCCTGCACCGAACGGGCGTCGAAAGCCGTGAGGGGAACGCTGCTGTGATCGCCGCACTTAATAGCGTAGCGGGCGCAAGCGATTTCTCGAAACACTACATTGAAAGCGCAAGCCCCCTCGATTTGACAAATGCGCTGGGCACTTTCGGCCTGAAGGTGGAAAGCCGCGCGGCTGGAACAAGGATCAATGTGGCCGATTCGATAAGCCGCGCCCAACGCGATTTATTGCGCCAGATGGGCTACAATTAGAAAGACTTTGGGATCGTGGGATTCCAGGTTCGGCTGCAAATTGAAACTTGTCCCGGTACGATTGCTAATTCAGAATTTCTCCGCACGTCACGTAAACTTCGTATCCATCATCCGCCGCATGAAAATTTTTGGCATCACCGAAAACCCTGATTTTAACTCTCAAAGGGTTTCCCCGCGCTTCCTCCTTTTACTGCTGGCCCTGATATTGGTCTCTGCCGGTTGTACCACTCTGGCGAGTAAGGCCGATACCGGAGTCGTGATTGCACGCCGCGCGCAGGTGCGGAGTTCGATTGCCGTCGTGGCGGCTGACTTATCGGAAGTGGTGCGCGGCGATGTCGTGGATATTTTGGATTCGACGACGGCCGAAAACGGCGAGCGTTGGTTGCGCGTGCGTGCGCATGATGCGGAAAACACGGAGGGTTGGATCGAAGCACGCAACGTCATGCCGCAGGATTTGCTCGACCGTTCCGTCCAGGTTGCCGCAGAAGACAAAGACATCCCCGCACAGGCCACCGGACAACTCAGGGCGAGCACGAATCTGCGTTCGTCGGCGGATCGAAGCGGCGCAGATAATATCTTGCTGAAATTAGAAAGCGGCGCGCATTTCGAGATCATCGGATGGAAGCGTGTGCCGAAACCTAAAACGTCCGAAACGACAGAGAGCGATGACGCGCCCAAGGCAGGCGCGGCCACGCAAGCGGGAAGTAAGCAGAAGGATAGCGGCGCGGAAAAGGAGGCCGAAGAGTTAAACGAACTCTGGTATAAAGTCCGCCTGCCGCGCTCCATCTCGCCTGCGCCCGCCGGTTGGGTATATGCCAAACAGGTTGAGTTGACCGTCCCAAGCGACATCATTTTTTATCGCACCGGGCGCGAGTTTGTGGCTTGGCAAAGGCTCGACGATGCGGGCGACCCGAGTCAGTCTGCGCCGAAAGATAAAGACGCGGCTAAAGAAGCGCAGGCAGGAAGTTGGGTAATCCTGGAAAAAAGCAGTTCCGACAAACCTAGCACACTGGAAGACCCGGATTTCGACCGCATCTTCGTGTTGGGTTACGACAAGAGCCGGCAGGAGCAT
The DNA here is from genome assembly GCA_036566625.1 of Pyrinomonadaceae bacterium. Taxonomy (GTDB): domain Bacteria; phylum Acidobacteriota; class Blastocatellia; order Pyrinomonadales; family Pyrinomonadaceae; genus JAIVJZ01. The sequence continues at coordinate 2,210 of DATCWB010000553.1, read as the reverse complement.
TACACGGCCTACCGTAGCCCCGACCTGCATGGACGCCTGCCGCTACGCGTCGAGAATAGTAACGGGGAGAAGTTTTTTACGGTCAAGGCTGACGACAACGGTCAGTTAGTTGACGTGCGTTATAAAGTTTATCGGGACGACAGGGGTAATTTGAGGGTTGATGCGCAGGGTACATTGCCCAAAAGCCAGAAAAAGAAGTAGCTAAACCTCTTTCCCATACCTCTCAGAGATGATGCGCACTGGCGGATTGCGGTTACTTGAAATTTTTTGCGGCAGGGGTGTTGACAAATATCAGATTCTGTCTATAATGCCCATTCGCCTGAAACACGGCAATTGACATTCCAAGCGACAACACGATGCGTTGGTCAAAGCTGCTTCTCTTCCTCGAGATATTTGGGGAGAAGGGCAGTTGTTTCGTCGGCGCAAAAAAGTCGTCTGGCAAGGCAACTCGAAAAGAGTTAAAGCCGTCCAAGGCTGACCCGCTTGACAAGTTGAACGCAATCACGTAAGGTTGCGGTTTGCTTGGGACGAAAAATAATCGTCTGTGGGCAACTTGAGAGAGTTCATACGCAACTAAGTATGGATTCGGAAAATGAAAACCGATCTTTGAAAACTAGATAGAGCGTGTCCATGTTAAGACCTTTGAGAGTTGGAGCGCGCGAGCTTAGGCTCGGCGCAGATAAAACTCGAGAAGAGTCATTATCGGATACTTTTAACCAGTATAAGATAATGTTCCAGAGATACAAATTCTTAACGAGAGTTTGATCCTGGCTCAGAATCAACGCTGGCGGCGTGCCTCAGACATGCAAGTCGAACGAGAACCTCCCTTCGGGGAGGGGACAGTGGCGCACGGGTGAGTAACACGTGGGTAATTTACCTTTGGGTGGGGAACAACAGCCGGAAACGGCTGCTAATACCGCATAATGCAGCGGCTCGACATCGAGACAGTTGTTAAAGCGGGGGATCGCAAGACCTCGCGCCTAAAGAGAAGCCCGCGGCAGATTAGCTAGTTGGTAGGGTAATGGCCTACCAAGGCAACGATCTGTAACCGGCCTGAGAGGGCGGTCGGTCACACTGACACTGACATACGGGTCAGACTCCTACGGGAGGCAGCAGTCGGGAATTTTGGGCAATGGGCGAAAGCCTGACCCAGCAACGCCGCGTGAAGGATGAAGCTTTTCGGAGTGTAAACTTCACAAGAATGGGAAGAATAAGTTTAGGATAATACCCTAAACGATGACGGTACCATTTGTAAGCTCCGGCTAACTCCGTGCCAGCAGCCGCGGTAATACGGGGGGAGCAAGCGTTGTTCGGATTTACTGGGCGTAAAGGGCGCGTAGGCGGCGCGACAAGTCACTTGTGAAATCTCTGAGCTCAACTCAGAACGGTCAAGTGATACTGTCGTGCTAGAGTGCGGAAGGGGCAACTGGAATTCTTGGTGTAGCGGTGAAATGCGTAGATATCAAGAGGAACACCTGCGGCGAAGGCGGGTTGCTGGGCCGACACTGACGCTGAGGCGCGAAAGCTAGGGGAGCGAACGGGATTAGATACCCCGGTAGTCCTAGCCTTAAACGATGAATGCTTGGTGTCCGGGGTTAGATAGTCCCCGGGTGCCGTCGCTAACGCTTTAAGCATTCCGCCTGGGGAGTACGGTCGCAAGACTGAAACTCAAAGGAATTGACGGGGACCCGCACAAGCGGTGGAGCATGTGGTTTAATTCGACGCAACGCGAAGAACCTTACCTAGTCTAGAATGCTCCTGACAGCCCTAGAGATAGGGTTTCTTGGGTAAAACCAAGCAGGATGCAAGGTGCTGCATGGCTGTCGTCAGCTCGTGTCGTGAGATGTTGGGTTAAGTCCCGCAACGAGCGCAACCCTTATCAACAGTTGCCAGCGGTTCGGCCGGGAACTCTGTTGAGACTGCCGTTGATAAAACGGAGGAAGGTGGGGATGACGTCAAGTCCTCATGGCCTTTATGACTAGGGCTACACACGTGCTACAATGGCAGGTACAAAACGCTGCAAACTCGCAAGAGTGAGCCAATCGTAAAAAGCCTGTCTCAGTTCGGATTGGAGTCTGCAACTCGACTCCATGAAGTTGGAATCGCTAGTAATCGCAGATCAGCACGCTGCGGTGAATACGTTCCCGGGTCTTGTACACACCGCCCGTCACATCACGAAAGTGGGTTGTACTAGAAGCGGCAGGGCTAAC
>DATCWB010000552.1:0-9771 GCA_036566625.1 Pyrinomonadaceae bacterium | reverse complement strand
CGCCGACGACGAGAAATATTATGAGAAAGACCAGAACGCTCGCCCTTTCAAAAACATCGGCTTGCTCTGGCAAAACTTGATCGGCTATTTCAATCTTATACCGCAAGAGTTTCATCGCTTTAAGGAGCTTGAAAACGAAATCTCACACTACAAACAGATTCTCGTTACGATGAAAGATATTTCGGATGTTGAAGAACTGAAAAGGCAGATTGAAAAGGTTAAGAATTTCAGAAGTGTGGAAGATAGAAAAGTAGAATATGAAAAGCAGTACAACGAAAAGAACCTTAGCCTTGCCGAATATACAGAGAAAGTAATGCAACTTGCGAAGAGCGTCGAGGAGACCGCTGAGTACACTTACGACGGCGCAAAGCTCGAAATAAAACGCTTTGCTTCGCATTATTACGTTCCTTCAATAGTTTCAACGGTTGAAAAGGTTAGCTTCATTAAACACATCATCAAAGTTGAAAGCGAAAGAATCTTCCTCGAAAGGCTTTCAGAGTATTTAGGCAGAGCTAACAAATTCGCCGAATTTGACGACTGGGCTTTCAGTAAGCTGGATGAATCGCTTGATACTGTAGTGATTCCTTATGTTGATAAACTCAAAAATACTAACCGAAATTTCAATCCTGATTTTATCTTTTGGCTCAAGCGCGGCAATGATTACTCTATTGTTTTAGTTGACCCAAAAGGGATACAGAACACTGGCGGATTTGCCTACAAGATGGATGGATATATTGAATTATTCACAGATGGAGATAAGCCAAAGAAATTTAAGTTCGGCAATTTTAATGTCAGAGTTTTTGCGTTTCTGTTCACCAAAGATAAAAATGTCGTTGGTGCGGGAATCTATCCTCAATTCTGGATTGATAAAATGGATGATGTATTAGACAAAGTTGTAGCCGTTACTTAATATCGGAATCGGGAAAATCTTGTGTGCCAGTTGTGTGCCAACTCATCAAAACAGCGCGATATTCAGCTAAACACAGCAATAGCAATAAAGAGCGAAAGACCAACAAATCAGCACTCTTCCACGCTTAGCCAAAGTTAACAAAACAGGCTATTCAAGACTACGAATCATGGGGTCGCAAGTTCGAATCTTGCCGGGTGCACCATTAAATTCAAATAGAAAAGGGCAGCCCATCCGCTGCCCTTTTCTACTTTGTGCGCCTCTACGACGCATAACCAAGACATGCAGCAAACGCGCTCCCAGCATCTCTCTTATCTGGCAGCGGGTGGGTGATGGCAGGCGTTATGCGCTGTTATGGTAAAAAGTTGAGGGCGAGTGAAATATACCGCGTTTAGTTGAGATGTGGTCTATAGATGGCGATGGGCGTTGTATTAAAGCGCGAACCACCGGCTACAGACCACCTTTCAACATCGGCGGGTAAGCCGTCCTCCCGGGTTCAGGAGTGAACAGACCAAATTCGCAACAACAGGGAGCCGCTTCTCAAACTTGAGAGGCTTTCACTTTGAGCGCTTGGTCTTAGAGGCGCCTTGCTTCGAGGCTTTAGCTTTGGAACCACCTTTCTTCGAGGTCTTCGACGCAGTAACGACCGCAACGTTCACGGCGCGCGTAGCGGTCGCGCGTTCCATGAACGTGTTCGTGCGCCTCATGCTCTCGGCATAATACTCCTTCGCAGCGTCAATCGCTGAACCGGCTGCCTCAGTTATAACCCCATGCAATTTCTCGTCGTCGTGACCGGCGCGTTCAATCGCCTTGGTCAAATCAAACGGGCTGGCAGGCAGGTCTCGCACCAGAGCATCGAAGATGCTTCCGAGCACACCGCGACGCAGTTCGTCTTGATTGATGAGATTCTGTCTTAGATTGGCGCTGCGAGCCAGTGTCTCAGCCCGCTCAGGGCGAACGAGGCTGGCTAAGTCTTCCAGCCTGGCATCTTCGAGCGCGGCCGTCACGATTTCTTCAGCAAAGCCAAGTCCACGATTTATCCGCAGCGCATCTTCGACCAGCGTGCCAAGTCTCACACGCGGGTCCCACGGACATGGATGCGGCGGCAATGGGAACCATTCCTCAATCAGCGGGAAACGGTAACGCTCGATGAGAAGGTCGATCCAAATGATGCACCACCGGCGGTTGGACGGAATAATCCAGTCGGCGATGTTTCGGTAATACTCTGCGACCTGGTGGAAGTCCTGCGTAAAAACCAAAGCCGCGTTGCGCAAGCCCCGGCGATTATTTCCGGGTGCGGGCACAGCGCCGGTGCCGTCAAGGTTGATGTTGACGAAGTGGTGCCAAGTGGAGTCGCACACGATGCGACCCCGCGCAACCTTATGGCCGTCCCAGACAGAAATCGAGCCAAAGCAGCGTGGCGTGGTCGGCGGCTTGCCGACGGCTGAGCCTGGAGGGTTCAGGTAACGACCCGCCGACATAGAGGTCGCAATGATTTCGGGCGATAGCGGAACGCCATTGAAGTTTGGAAACTCCACGAAGTTAAGTCCGTGCAGATTGTAGGGGGCATTGAGAGTCGGGCCGACGAGGCATACGCTCTCATGCGGGTGATCCGGCATCACGTCTATAGGGCCTAAAGGGCTGCGCAGCAGCGGATGAGGCGACCAACTCGAACCACTCCCATAGAAGTGCGGGAAAATTCGCTGCGGAAATTCGTCCGACTGGTCGTCAAACTGCGTGATGCGATCCGGCCCCGGATTGGTGACGGTGTCAATGCGGTCGGTAAACATAGGGATGCTGCTCCAATCACGCATCTTGCGGACGCGCGGAAGTTCACCTCCCATCGCAAAGCCGAGAGTCTGATGGTCGCCGGTCGCAAAGAGACCGCCTCCGGCGTTCATGAAATTGGCTAAGACGCCGAATTCCGCATTGGTCAGCACCGGATTCGTTTCAATCCCGAAGAGCCATATCTGGTCGAAATTGGCCGTGGTGATAGTGTTGTTGAAGACGAAGTTTTGTGTATCGGCGGTCGGGTCTGTCCCGCGGTGTGCCTTGGTAATAGTCGGTGTCGGCGAAATCTTCATTAGCTCGTCGACGAAGCGACTGAGGCCGAATCCGCTGGCGGGGTTATAGTTTAAACCGCCATCGGTGACGAGAAGGATGCGCTGGGTGCATGGCTGCCCGAAGGCGGGTAAAATGTCCCTCCAGTAGCGTTCCACAGCGCGCAGGTCTTCGATGTTCAATCCAAGTTTTTCGGCAGGAATCATGAGGATGCTCCTTATTCTTCTGACACGGCGAGTAACGCATCAGAGCATATCTTTGGTTGCCCGAACTCAGAGACTTCTAGTTGCGAGGAGGCTAGGAGATTTGTCGCTCAGTGCCAGGGCGGGGATTATCTGGTGTTGGCGGAGGCCAGAAATGTAAGGGACAGGCATTTTGCTCCTTGTAAAACATATGAAGGCGGAGCAAGATGCGTGCCGCGCTGGCCTTTGAGTGTTTTCGGAAGATATGCGCCAGTACAACCGAGAAGCCTGCTACGGGTGTTCGCAGTTCGTGACACCGATGTCAACAAACGTTAACACTTGCAGTCCAGTCCGTCCGGTGTGCCTGAGCATGCCGGCTGATAACCCGGCGGTGCATTTGTACGTGCGAGCGGGGTTCGAGCGGGTGTGCGAGCGCGGAGATTCGTTAACCATGGTCAAGAGGTTAAACGCTTGAACGGCGGCGCAGAATAACCTCCGTCGTGCCAGGGCTGAAAATCAGGTGCGGCCGTGCGGTTTGGTTACCGAACACTAAACCCGAGCCATACGTGAGAACTGCTATGTCGCCGTCGAGGGTCGAGAAAATGTCGCTGCTTCCAAAACGAACTGTTGGTAATAAGGTGCAAATCGGATGACGGTAGCTCACGCGGATGATCGCTTCGACCTGTACATGATCAGGAGTTTCTTCGACGCGGAGACGTGCCGGGAACTCGTTACCGAGATGGGTCGTTCCCCCGCAGCCCCGGCTATCGTCTATGGGCGTGGCGAGTCGGGCGCTGTGGATGAAAGGGTGCGTAAGGCTTCGCGGCTGCTACCCTCTGGGGAGATCGTGGGGCGGGTCGAGCGGCGATTGCTGGAGTGCCGGGGGACGGTGGGAGACCATTTCGGGATCAGCCTCGGCGGTTGTGAAGCCCCGCAGTTCCTACGCTACCGCGTGGGCGATTTCTTTGTGGCTCATCAGGACGGCAATACAGGAATGCTCTTGTCCGAACGCGAGCGGTCGCGCAGGATTTCGGTAGTGATATTCCTGAATCGTCAGTCTGAGACGCCGGAGGCAGACGCTTATTGCGGCGGCTCACTTGTCTTTTCCGATTGGCGCGCCAGCCCGGGTAACAGGGAGTTTCGGCTGACAGGTGAGGCAGGGACATTGGTCGCCTTCCGTTCGGAGACCACGCACGAAGTAATCCCCGTGACGCACGGAGAGCGATATTCAATCGTCAGTTGGTACGGGTGAAGAGCAGGCGAACGGCTCGACGCCGAACGATAAACCACTTGCTGCTCGCTATAATCTCGAAGCCGCTCTGGCGCGGCTTCGCCTGAAAAGTTTACCCCGCAGCAAAGTTGTCCCCGCAGCAAAACCGCCGGGCGATTACTTGCCGGTGAGGTCTCTGGTCAGCAAGCGCGTGACGGTCGCCGTCAGACACTTGATGTCCTGCGGCTTCCGCAAAAAAGCGTTGACACCCGCGCGCAGAGCATCCTGCTCAACGTCGCTCGCCGACAACATGATGATCGGCGTGCGTCGCCGGTGTGGGAGTTCACGCGCGCGGCGGGCAAGCTCTATGCCGTCATGGCCGGGCAACGCATTATCCAGAATGAGCAGGTGGAAGCGTTCTTTGCTTTCAATCTTGCGCAAGGCTTCCGTTCCGTCGGCGCATAGTTCGACCTTCCAGCCCAGTTCCTCCAGGGTCTCTTTCACGGCGTCGGCCACGGCCTGATAATCTTCGACGCAAAGAATATTGATGGTGCGCTCTTCGCTGCGCGTGCGACGGCGGCGACGCTCCTTGTCGTTCATGATGCTCTGCCGACGCGGTGCGGGCGGGGTGCGCAGGTGTGCGAGGTCTTTGTGCCTGCCCTGTTCTTCATCCAGCATGGCGGCGAGCGTCGCGTGGTGGTGCAAACCCAGCAGCCGCGCGGCGCGCGTCACGCTCCCTCGGGCGTCTATCAGGGCGCGCCGCACGTATCCGGCCTCGTACGTGTGTACCCGCTCGCTGAGATTGAAGCCCGCCCAGAAATCCACGAGGCTGTGTTCTCTTTGCTGTGAAGACGATGCGCGGCGTGACGACACGATGCGCAGGGAGCATGCCCGCAGGCGCGAAATCGTCTCGGCGTCCTGCGTCTCTCTGAGCAGGTTATTCGCGCGCTCGTAGGTTTCTAACAGTTCGTGCTCGGCGATGCGTTCGCCGTGTTCCTCGATCAACGAGAGCAAAGCGCGCCCGGCGTCTTCGCCCGCCCCGGCCTCCTCCGCTAAATCGGCGGCGCGCCTCAAGGTGTTCAGCGATTCGATGAAGTTCCCAAGCCGGGACAGCACGCGGCCTTGCGTGGTCAGCGCTTCGGCCAACAAACCCTGCTCGCCGCCTTTGGACAACACGCGCACGGCCTCGCGGATCGCGCTCTCGGCAGCGCGCATTTTGCCCTGTTCCAATAAGACGCGGGCGCGCGCCTCGTCTATCTGCGCGACAGTGCCCCTGTCCGCCAGGCTGACGAATAGATTGCGCGCACGATTTAAGTGCTCATGGGCTTTCTCGTAATGCCCGATGGTGTAGAGCAGGAATCCTACGTTGCTTTCCGCCCGCGCCCGGTAGCTCGTATGACCCGCATCCTCGAAGTGAACCGACGCGGCCGTGTATTCGATGATGGCACGATCTGTGTAATCCGGGCGGTGCTCGGCTTTGCCCAGGCACATCAGCACACAAGCCAGATCGTTATGAAACTTTCCCTTGAGGAAAGCATTCGTGCTTTCCTCAAAGAATCGCGTCTCATCCGTCAATATGCGCAACGAATCGTTGTAGCGGCCACTCAATGATTCAACGATTGCAAGGCGCAGTAAGATGTTAGCCCGCAACTCTTTCTGATTTGCATCAGCCAGTTCCCTCAGCGCTTCCCGGTAAACCACCCGCGCATCATCGTATGCTCCGGCGCGACGGTAACAGAAACCGAGTTCGCTCTGCGCGGCAGCTACTCTGGTCGTCTCTTCTAATGCTTGAAAGCGGGTTATACTTTCGCTGATTAAGTCTTTGGCCTTTTCCTGCGCTCCTTCAATCTGCCGGACACTGCCGAGCCAACCGGAGAGAGAACCGACACGCAAAAGAACCTCTGCGGCCGTCAACTCGGATAGCCCTTCAAGCGCAGGGCGTTCGCCGACGCCATTCCACAACCCGGCGAGCGCGTCGCGCGCCGACTCGTACTCGCCTCTGTGCTCGAAATCCGCCGCTATCCGGCATTGAAGTTGCGCCTGCTCATCTCGGCTCGACACACGGTTTTCCAACTGCTTCAACATTGTTTCGGCTAAAGTCATGTGAGGACTCGCTTTCTTTGTGCTTGCTGGAAAATTTTCAGGCAGGCTAAAGTCTTGTTCTATCAGTAGATTAGGTCGCAAATAAAACCCGGAAGGGTCTGGTCTCACTAATTACCTCGGAAGGAAAGAAAAGATGAAAAGCTATCGAAATGCTATCGCCGCGCTCGTGCTGGCGCTCGCCTTCTCCACGTCCGCCTTTGCCGAAGGCATACTCTGGACTGACAAGACTCCGCCGCCACCGCCGCCGCTGGCGGAGGGCACAATTCATACGGGAGTGGTCGCTCCCACGCCGGAAGAAGATGCCCTGACGGAGATCGCACTGAGCCTGTTGCAAACTCTGATACCGCTGCTCTAATTCGGCGGAACAGCTCAAGCTAATTTGTATGCTGCCACGAGACTCGCGGGCAGCGCAGTCTTTGTGTATGCGGCGGGAATATACAACAATTGCGCGGCTCTGCGAGAAAATTTTGAACCGTGCGGCGAGGGAGAGGCCGTCTAAATGTCGGCCTCTCCTTTCCGCGGGCCACAACTTGCTTCGCGTTATGAGCCTGCAAACAGCACCTTCCAACCGGAAGCATTTCTCGCATGACTCAAGACGCGTGGCAGCGATGTGAACTTTCGGTTTAAACTGGCGAACAACTGTCGCGCGTTTGAATCTTTCAGTTCGCGGGTCGGCACTTTGGCATCGCACCTGACTTTGCTTGACTTTGGGCGCGGGCGCATGGATGCTTTGGTACGCATGTTTAATTTGGAGCGTTTCATTGGCGAGGTGCTGGACGGGAAGTACCGGCTGGAGCGTCTGCTGGGGCAGGGCGGGATGGGCGCGGTCTATCTGGCGACGCATCTCGGCACGGAGCGTCCCGTCGCGTTGAAACTGATCACGCCGGAGTTCATGCGCAACGACGAGTTCGTCGAGCGTTTCAAACGCGAGGCGCGCGCGGCGGGTCGCCTGCGCCACCCGAACGTGGTGGACGTGACGGACTTCGGGTTCGCGCAAGTCGGCGCGCAGCGCGTGGCCTATCTCGTGATGGAATATCTGGACGGCTGCACGCTCGGCGACGTGCTGGCCGAAGAGTCGCGCCTGCCGATTGATTGGGTGGTGGACATTTTGGAGCAGACCTGTTCGGCCGTGGACGAGGCGCACCAGCAGGGCGTCGTGCATCGCGACCTCAAGCCGGACAACATCTGGCTCGAACCGAATCGCTTCGGCGGCTACCGCGTCAAGGTGCTCGATTTCGGCATCGCCAAGCTGGCCGACTCGGCGGGCGATTACGCGATGGCCGCGAACGAGATCACCGCTTTGACCGCCACGCACGGGGGGCAGCAGCCAGCCGCATCGCAAACGGGCGCGCAGTCGCAACTCGATGTCGTGCAGGAGTCAATCGCGCGCGCGGCCGCGTCGCTCGGGCGCGACGGTTCGACCGGCGAATCGCCGCGTGGAAGTTCGTCTCGGGGCGGTTCGTTGCCGGGAGGCTCGTCCGAGGCCGCGACCCGTTTGCAACTTTCAGATGAGACCGAGGCGGAACAACCGCAGACGTTGCTCTTTGCGCCGCCTGCCGCGCGAGGGCAGCAGCCGCAGCAGCACGATCCGACGGTCGCCGCCGAGACGCCGCGCGCGACGCAGGCCGAATACGACAGCGACAAGACGCGCCTGCTCGATCCGGCGACGGCCGGGCGCGCGCCTGCAAACGAGTTGCAGACCGCGGCGGCGGCCGGCGTCACACGCGTCGGCGCGATACTCGGCACGCCGCTCTACATGTCGCCCGAACAGTGTCGCGGCCAGCGGCTCGACGCGCGCTCCGACATCTACAGCTTAGGCGTCATCGCCTATCAAATGCTGACGGGCGAGACGCCTTTCGCGGGCGACATGGTGTCCGTCATGCGGCAACACATGGAGACCGAGCCGCCGCCGCTCAGGGATAAGAACCGGAAGGTGAAGAAGAAGGTGGCGCGACAGGTGATGGCCGCGCTCAAGAAGAATCCAGCGGCGCGGCCGGCGAGCGCGGCCGGTTTTGCGTCCGCGCTGCGCGGCAGTTCCGAAGGGCTCGGCTCGCTCCTGCGCCGTGCCTTCGCGCTCTACAGCGAACACTTCCCGAAGTTCCTGCGCATCTCGCTTCTGGCGCACCTGCCCGTCATCGTCATGACCTTTGTGATGCTCGGGCTCGACTTTATGCAGCGCGCCAAAGTTATGCCGAAGGCGCTGATGATCGCGCTGACGATCCTCTTCGGGCTGCTCAACATCGTCGTCAATTACCTCTCGACCTCCATCATTACGGCCATGACCGCGCTGATGGTGACGCAACTGCACGTTGCGCCGATGCGTCCGCTCTCCATGAGCGACGCCCTCGCAGTCTTGAAGCGACGCTGGCGGCCGTTCCTGCGGACGAGCATCAGGGTCACTCTCACGATCATGGCGGGCTTCGTACTTATGCTCCTCCCCGGTCTCATCATGATGATCAGGTATGCCCTCTACGCGCCGGTCGTCTTGATGGAGGGCTTGGAGAAGCGCGCCGCGCTCACGCGCGCCAACGAGCTTTCGCGCCGCTCGCGCCGCACCGTCGTCGCGCTGTTGCTCATCCAGTTAACGCTGCCGTTAATCATGGGCGCTATCGTCGGCTTCCTCTCGTTCAAAACGAAGGGCGGGGATTTGCAAATCGACTTCGGCTCCAAAGCGTTAGGCCACTTCGCGCCCCTCTTCAACATCATCACCGTGCCGCTCATCTCCATCACGACCGCCCTGCTCTATTTGAAGATGCGCCAACTCGGCGGCGAGACGTTCAAAGAGACGCTCGAACAGTTTGACAACGTCGAAGCCGCACAGAGCCGCTGGCAACAGCGCATGCGCCGCCGCCTCACGGTCAGCACGCCCGCGAGCCGCGGATAAGTGTCCGCCCGGCGAGCGATTCACAAGACTCAAACGGCGACCCGCCGAAACCGACTGCAACGAAACTTTTCCGCAACCCGACGCTCTCACGGGGAATCGTGCCGCGCGCCCATCCTCGTGTGGGATTTTTTCACCCGAACACGCATGGTTTGTGCTATAGATTGGCCGCTACAGCCTTAAAGGTGTCGCGCGATGGGCGGTCGCCTCGCTTGTATCTTCCGCACATCGCGCTCGACGCCAAACGACCTTGCGCGTTCGCAAGGACATCCGCTGACAAGCCTTCTTCAATGCCGACACAGTGGTTGCGAGTCACACGCCCCGACGCACACTCTCGTCTTCGCCCCGGCGTTCTGGCGAAGCGACGGCAATCTCAAGACCTCGCCAGATAACGAAAAGGAAACATGATGCGCCACTACTCCCCCGC
>DATCWB010000551.1:0-5799 GCA_036566625.1 Pyrinomonadaceae bacterium | reverse complement strand
GCGCGGGCGCAAGGGCGCGTAAGCGAGGTTGACGGCGCGGCCGAGAGGGCGCGGGAGGCGCGCTAACTCTTTCACGGCATGCGCCGGATTGAGCAGCAGGTGATAGCGTTTGATGCTGCCCATCGCCGCCCACTTCTGACTGTTGAGCACGCCCGTCGAACCCGCGTTAATGCCGAGCGCGAGCATCGTCCGGCAGTGCTCGCGCGCCGTGTCCAGCAGACGCCGCCCCCAACGCTGCCCTCGATAATTTTCGTGTACGATGAAATCGAGAATCCACAGAGCGCGCCGCTCCTCTGCGCCGACTTTCAACGCGACCGGAATCGTCGCCACCTGCCCGACGATGCGCCCCGCGTCATGCAACACCCAGAGCGGCACGTCTTCGAGGTCGGTGTAAGGGTTTTCCAGATAGTGCCATTTCCAGTAAGCCGGCTCGCTCTTGCGCGGGTCGTCCGGGTAGGCTTCGCGCAGAAAGGCGAGGAGCGCGTCGGTGTCGGCCACGGTGAACTGTTTGATGTGTGCGTCGCTTGACATGCCGGAGATTAGAGCGGGCGGCAGTTTAGCCGAAGCATCGCGCCCGTGACAACGCGCACGCGGCGAGCACACGGCGCACGCGCCCCAAGCGCTACGGTCGCCCCACGCCTTTCTGCTAGACTCGCCCGTGGTTCAAACGGATGCAGGTCTCACTCGACAAACGCCAACAACCCGGCGGCGACGACGCATCACCGACGAGCGGCGACAGGGGCGCGCACCCGGCGGGCGAGAAAATCCCGCCGCGCGCTGATTGTTTCGCAGACCTATCGGACTACTCTCTCAAGCAACGCCTCATCATCCGCGCCGCCGACATCGCATTCTACGCGCTCATCAATCTCGTCGGGCGCACCACGCGTTTCAGCGTCGAAGGCCGGGAGCACTGGGAGGTGGCGACGCGCGACGGACAGCCGGCCATCTACACTTGCTGGCACAACCGCGTCTTTCTCACCACCTACTTCTTTCGACGGCGCGGCATCGTCGTGATGACCTCGCGAAGTTTCGACGGGGAATACATCGCGCGCTTCATCCAACGCTTCGGCTACGGCGCGTCGCGCGGCAGTTCGTCGCGCGGCGCGGTCGGCGCGCTCGTCGAGATGATCAAACTGGTGCGGCAGGGTCGCCCTGCCGGATTCATGATCGACGGGCCGCGCGGCCCACGCTACGTCGCCAAAATGGGCGCGGTGCTGCTCGCCAAAAAGACGGGCGCGCCCGTCCTGCCCTTCACGGTCAACGCCGAGCGTTACTACGCCGCGCCGAGTTGGGACGGCTTCCAGATTCCCTACCCCTTCACACGCGCGCGCGTCCGCATCGCCCCCCCCATTCACGTCCCCCCCGACGCCGACGAGGTCACCCTCGCGGCCAAACGCGACGAACTCCAACGCGCGCTCGATTCGCTTAATGTTTGATGCCATCACGTCTCGACCCGAATCTGGCGCGGGCGCGGCGGTGTGTAGTAGGATGGGGCAAACATCCGTAAGGGTTTTGCGACTCATAGCTAAAGCATTTCCGGCGAACAGCGCAGCTTCAATAATCAAATTTGCCTGGAGGAACGCATGATCAATCAGGAGCGCATTAAAAATTTGCTACTCGAACTCGTCCAAATCGACAGCGTTTCGCGCAAGGAGCGAGATGTGGCCGAGCGCATCAAGAAGTATTGCGAGGAGATGGGCGCGACCGTGGAAATCGACGATGCGGGCGCGAAGGTCGGCGGCAACTCCGGCAACGTCATCGCGCGTTTTCCCGGCACGATCCCCGGCGCGGAATGGATCATGATGTCGGCGCACATGGATACGGTCGTGCCGGGCGAGGGCGTCAAACCCATCGTCCAGGGCGATATCATTCGTTCGGACGGCACGACCGTGCTCGGCGGCGACGACAAATCGGGCTGCGCCGTCATCATCGAGACGATCCGCTGTTTGCAGGAACAGAACATCCCGCACGCTCCCATCGAGGCCGTCTTCTCGATCTGCGAAGAAGTTGGCCTGCTCGGCGCGAAGCACGTCGATACGTCGAAGCTGAACTCGAAGTACGGCCTCGTCTTCGACTCGGACGACCCCGGCTTCCTCTTCACGAAAGGCCCTTCGGCCGACCACATGGAGTGGAAAATCTACGGGCTGGAATCGCACGCGGGCGTTGCGCCCGAACAGGGCATCTCCGCCATCCGCATCGCCGCCGAAGCCATCAATAACATGAAACTCGGCCGCATCGACGACGAGACGACCGCCAACATCGGCGTCATCGAAGGCGGCAAGGCCACCAACATCATCACCAACCTCGTCACCCTGCGCGGCGAGGCGCGTTCGCTCGACGACAAAAAGCTGGAGGCGCAGACGGCGCACATGACGAAGTGTTTCGAGGACGCGGCGGCGAAGCACGAGGTCACGGTCGAAGGTGTGACGACGAAGGCGCGCGTCGAGTCGCACGTCACGCGCGAGTATTCGGCGATGGACGTGCCGGACAGTTCGCGCGTCGTCCAACTCGTCTACCAGGCGGCGGCGCGCCTCGGCCAGAAGGTCGAGACGCTCGCTTCCGGCGGCGGCTGCGACGCCAACATCTTCAACAAGCGCGGCATCGAATGCGCCAACTTCGGCACGGGCATGCGCGCCATCCACACCGTCAAAGAGTGGCTCGACGTGAAAGACATGTACGCCTCCGCCGAGATGACGCTCGAAGTCCTGAAACTGAACGGCGAACTGGCGCAGCAGAAAGGATAGACGACCGATGCCTGACGAAGAGACGCAGCGCACGATGCGGTTCATCCTCGAACAGCAGGCGCAACTCACCGTGTCTCTGGGGCAGTTGACCGAGAGTGTGGATAAACTCTCCGGCACGGTTGACCAACTTTCCAACACAGTTGAGGGACTTTCCGAAAAAGTTGATCGCACGGCGGACGGCATCGCGGCGTTGCTCACGATAGCCGAGATTCACGAGCGCGAGATTGAGGCGTTGAAAGAGTCGGTGAACGCCGTCAGCGAATCGGTGAGCGCCAGTGACGAACGCGGGCGGAATACGGACGAGCGTTTGAATGCGCTCATCAACACCGTCGAGCGTTACATCAGCGAGCGGCGCAACGGAAACCCCTGAAGCGAGCGCACCGGGAAGCGGCGCACCAGTGAAGCGGCCGCGCCATTCAATCGAACAAACACTCGACAGCCGTCGCGCTGGGTTGAAGCGGCATCCTGCGGCAACTCGCGCCGGAGTTGCCACCCCCGCGCGTGACGTACGACCCCGGCAAGAGTCGCCGCGCCGTCAAACGTGTGCGGCGATTGTGCTATCCTTCCGCATCGAAAATCATCCGTTCAAGTAAATTGAAGATGTCTGAAAGTTCACCCGCAAATTACAAGAGCGGCTACGTCGCGCTCATCGGGCGACCGAACGCCGGGAAGTCCACGCTGCTGAATCGTCTCGTCGGCGAGAAGATCGCGGCCGTCTCCAACAAGCCGCAGACGACGCGCCACCAGATTCAGGGCATCATCACGCGCGGCGAAGGGCAGATCGTGTTAGTTGACACGCCCGGCGTACACCAACCCGGCTACCTGCTCAACCGGCGCATGATGGCCGCCGTCCACGATGCGCTCGAAGGCGTTGACCTCGTGCTGCTCATGCGCGATGCGTCAGTGCCGACCGGAAACGGCGACCGCTTCGTGCTCGATCTCGTCAAACAATCCGCCAAGCCCGCGCTGCTTTTGTTGAACAAGGCCGACCGCCTCGACGACAAGGCGAAACTGCTGCCGCTCATGCAGTGGTACGCGGGCGAGTACGATTGGCGCGAGATCGTGCCGCTCTCGGCGCGCACGGGCGACATGGTTGACACGCTGCTCGCCGCCGTCATCAAACACCTCCCCGAACAGGAAGCCCTCTTCGCCGAAGACGAATTGACCGATCAGTCGATGCGCACGCTCTGCGCCGAGATCGTCCGCGAGAAGATTTTGCAGACCACCGGCGACGAAATCCCGTATGTCACGGCAGTCGTCACGGAACGCTTCGACGAGGAGCGCGAAGATTTCACGCGCATCAACTGCATCATCTACGTCGAACGCGCCTCGCAAAAAGCCATCATCATCGGGCGCGCGGGCGAACGCATCAAGGAGGTCGGCACGAAGGCGCGCCACGACATCGAACACCTCCTCGGCCACCGCGCACACCTCGAACTCTTCGTCAAAGTTCAGGAAGACTGGCGCAACAGCGAACACGCCCTCAACGAGATGGGAATTAAGGAGAAGTGACAGGTGACGAGTGACAAGTTAAAACAAAAGCATTGTCCTTAACTTGTCACCCGTCACCTGTCACTGTTTTTATGTGGTACGCAGTCGATTTAATTGTGTGCGAGCAGGCGGAAGAGGCGGTGAATTACGCGCTGCTCGAGGCCGGCGCGCTCGGCACGGAAACAGGAATATCGAACGAGCGGACAGCGACCGCAGACGACGTGGAGCCTCACTGTAAGCACGTCGGCGTCACCGGATACTTCGAGCAAAAGCCCGACGACGAGATCATCAGGCAACAACTGGGTCAGGCGTGGCAAATCTTCGGGATGCCGCGGCACTCAAAGAAAGCATTCAGGCCGCATCGGCCGCACCCGCCAAGCCTGCTGTACGGCTGGCACGAGCGCGAGGTTGGGGCGCGTGATTGGTTGGGCGAGTGGAAGAAGAGTTGGCGGCCGGTGGAAGTGGGCGCGCGCTTCGTCGTCGCGCCGCCGTGGGGCGAAGTGGAAGACCGGCCGGGGCGCATCATCATTCGCATCGAGCCGGGCATGGCCTTCGGCACGGGCACGCACGAAACGACGCGCCTCTGTCTCGTCGCGCTCGAAAAATATTTCACGGGCGCCAGCCTCCTCGACGTTGGCACGGGCACGGGCATCCTCGCCATCGCCGCCGCCAAACTCTACGCGGGCGCGCGCGTCGAAGCCTGCGACACGGACGCCGAAGCGGTCGAGATCGCGCGAGAGAATGCGACCCTGAACGGCGTCGCCGCGCAGGTAAATTTTCGCACCGGCACGATTGAAGAGACGGGCGCGTCCTTCGATTGCGTCTGCGCCAACCTGACCGCCGACGTGATCCTGCCGCTCCTGCCCGCGCTCATCGGCGCAACTTGCGGACGCCTGATCCTCTCCGGCATCCTCGACACGCAGGCCGACACCGTCCGCGCGCGCCTCGCCGCGCTCGGCATCGGCGAGACCGAAACAGTCGCCGATGGGGAATGGGTCGCCATCATCGTCTAAGTAAAACGATGAACGCGGAACGATGAAGGAATGAAGGAAATCAACAATCAAAACATCGCTCATCATCGGGTCTTTTGTTCATCATTCCGCGTTCATCCTTCATCGTTTCTTTTATGATGCGTCGCCGTTTCTATGCTCCGCCGGAGCAGTTCGCGCCCGACGGCGCGACCGTCGTGCTTGCGCGCGAGGAGGCACAGCACCTGTTGAGTGTGCTGCGCCTCAAGGCGGGCGACGAGGCTTTCGTATTCGACGGCGCGGGGCGCGAATATGCTTGCGTCGTCGCCGCCGCCGGGACGGGCGAGGGCGGCCGGCGCGCAGGAGAGACGGCGACGCTCGAAGTGCGCGGGCGCGTCGAGCCGCAGAGGCCGGAGTCGCCGCTTGACCTGACGCTTGCGGTCGCGCTGTTGAAGGGTGAGAAGTTCGATCTCGTCGTGCAGAAAGCGACGGAGTTGGGCGCGTGGAGCATCGTGCCCGTCGAGACCAGGCGCGCGGATGTGCGTCTACGCGAAGGGCGCGACGCGGGCGTGCGAGTCGCGCGCTGGCGGCGGCTC
>DATCWB010000550.1:0-5740 GCA_036566625.1 Pyrinomonadaceae bacterium | reverse complement strand
TTCGAGGTTTGGTTCGGAGTAGGCCGCCGGGAGCGTGCTGCGGTCGCCGCCACCACCGCCGCCGCCGCGCACACGGGTCTGCGCCATTTCGGCGGCGCGCTGTTCGGCCATCTCTCGCTGGCGTTGCTGGAAGAGTTCCTTGATGTCTTCGGGCATCTTCGGCGGCTTCTCGAAGTTCTCTTTCTCTTTGCCCTTCAAAAAGTCTTTCATGAAGTTGACCCAGATGGGCAGCGCGCCCTGGCCGCCGGTCATGTCACGGCCGAGGTTGCGCTTGCGGTCGGGGTAGCCCATCCAGACGCCGGTCACGTAAGACGGCGTGTAGCCGATGTACCAGACATCCGTGTGGTCGTTGACCGTGCCGGTCTTACCCGCCGAGGGGACGCCGATTGCGCCCGCGTGGGTCGCCGTGCCGTTCGTCACCACGCCGCGCATCAAGTCAACCATCGTCAGGGCGACGTACTCGCTCGTCACTTTGTAAGTGGTCTTCTCCCACTCTTCGAGCACCACGCCTTCGCGGTCGAGCACGCGGCGAATGAGGTGATCCTCGACGCGCACGCCCTTATTGGGGAAGGCCGAATAGGCCGAAACCATCTGGTCGAGCGGCACTTCGGTCGCGCCGAGCGCGGACGGGAGATACGGAGCCATCGGCGCGGTGATGCCGAAGCGGCGCACCATCTGCGCGCCCGTCTGGATGCCGACCATGTCGAGCAGGTGGACGGCGGCGACGTTATAAGACTTCGCAAGCGCGGTCTTCAAAGGCACGTTGCCGTGGCCGACCGAGCCGTCGAAGTTGTGCGGTTGCCAACTGCCGCGCTTGATGGGCGTGCCGCTCACGCTGGATTCGGGCGTCAAGCCCCACTCGACGGCGGCCGTGTAGATGAAGGGTTTGAAAGCCGAGCCGGTCTGCCGGTAGGCCTGCGTCGCGTTGTTGAATTTGTTGGTGTAGAAATCGTAGCCGCCGATCATGGCGACGACTTCGCCGTTCTTCGCGTTAACGGTGTAGAGCGCGGCCTGGATGTCGGGCACCTGCGTCAGTTCGACTTGCAGGCGACGCTCGTCGGCGTCAACTTCCCTGATCTTGAACTCGGCCACGTCGCCCACGGTGAACTCGCTCTTCGGCTGGCGGGCAGACCATCCCATGTCCTTCGCCGTCAATGTCGCCGTGTAGCCGCCGAAGCGCACGGTCGCCTCGTTGCGAGCCTCGTCAATCTTCGTGACGAGGCCGCGCGCGTAGGTGTCCGGAGCGTAGTTGTTGCCGTACCATTCGGGCAGGACGAAGGCCGCGAGTTGTTGCGGGGTGGCTGCCCCCGCGCCGTTGTTGCCCTCGGTCGTGATGTTGGTGTAGGCCGAACGCCAGCCGCGGTGGCCTCGGTCGTAGGTGCGCAGTCCGGCGCGTATGGACTCGTAAGCCTTCTTCTGCGCCGCGGCGTTGATCGTGGAATAGACCGAGAGACCGCCGAGGGCGACGCGCGTCGTGTACTTGTCCTCGATGTGCTGCCTGATCTCTTCGACCGGATACTCGAACCACGCGTGCGAGGCGGAAGGCGGCGGGTAGTAGGCCGTGTCCGCGATCTTCAAGGGCTTCGCTTTGGCGGCGTCGGCTTCGGACTGTGAGACGAAGCTGTTGCGCGCCATGAGTTCGAGCACGAGGTCGCGGCGGTCTTTCGCGCCCTTGGGGTTGACGGTCGGGGAGTATTGCGCGGTCGAGCGCGGGATGCCCGCCAGGAGCGCGGCCTCGTCGAGCGTCAAATCTTTGGCGTGCTTGTTGAAGTAGGTTTGCGAGGCGGCCTCGAAGCCGTAGGCGCGCGCGCCGAGGAAGATGTGATTGACGTACATCTCCATGATCTGATTCTTCGTGTAGTAGCGTTCGATCTGGAGAGCTATCGCCCACTCGTTGATCTTGCGCGTCAGGGTCTGCTCGCGCGAGAGGAAGAGGTTTTTGGCGAGTTGCTGCGTGAGGGTCGAACCGCCCTCGCGCCGGTCGGCCGTGACGTTCTTCCACGCCGCGCCGATGATGCGGATCGGGTCAATGCCGACGTGGTCGTAGAAGCGCGCGTCCTCGACGGCGAGGATAGCGTTCTTTAAGACGGGCGGTATCTCCGCAAACTTGAGCGGGATGCGTCGCTCCAGAGCGAACTCGCCGATCACCGTCTCGCCGTCGTCGGCGTAGACGCGCGTCACCTGACTGGGGCGGTAAGTCGCCAGAGACGCCACCTCGCCCGCAGCCTTCGAGTAGTTCAACTCGTATGCGACGACGATGCCGGTCAAGCCCCCGGCGGCGATTGCGAGAAGCAGCACGGCGGGCAGCCAGAAACGGCGCAGGTAGCCATGGCGGTTCGCGGCCGGGGGCAACCCGGCGCGCACGCGTTTCGACGGGACAGGTACTCTCGAATTTTTAGCGGACATGAAAGGTGATCCTCGTTGCCGGACGGCACGGCAAATGACTCTTCAAGGGAACGTGCCGAAAAACAATCAGGTCAAACGTCAGGAGAGACTAACCGGGCGCAATTATAACGCAACCTTTGGGTGAGCGCGAACGTCTAAAAGCGGTGACGAAGTGGCGAGTGACAGGTGACGAGTTAAAGCAAAACGTTTCTTGTTTTAACTCGTCACCTGTCACTCGTCACTTGTCACTGTGTTACAATCGGTTCGCAACGCTTAAGGGGGCGAAAGGCTTTCGACAGGGGCTTTGGTCATCGAGCGGATGCATGCCGGGCTTACTCTTTGCAGCTCGTTAACAAGCACTGAGAAACAACAATTGCCAATAACAATGAGTTGGCTCTTGCTGCCTAATTAACCTTAGCCAGTAAGCGTCTCGCCGCAAGTTGCTCAAGCGCGCGGAGCGAGATGTCACTTAGTTGAGCTGGCCTGCTCCCTGTGCTCAGGGGGGGCGGGCGAGATAAAACCGGGCTAGCCGCGTGCGGGGTCTTCGTCGCTTCACTGACCCGCTCGCAGCGAACACGCCGGAGCAAGACCGGCAACAGAGAAGCGTCTAAGCATGTAGATTCCGACGGTGTCGGTCTTTGGACCCGAGTTCGACTCTCGGCGCCTCCATTTTCAAAGTTTTACCGCAACGACCGCGTAGCAGTTGTCATTGGAATCACGAGTTGGCGGTAGGCCGCCGGCTCGTGATTCTTTTTTTCGGCGACGCGGAAGATTGATGGCAGACACGAATCATGGCGCGAATCATAAAATGAGACTCCCGACCTACTTCATCTCCCACGGGGGCGGCCCCTGGCCGTGGTTGAAAGAGGGGATGCGGGGCGCATACGACAAACTCGAAGCGTCTCTGAAAGAGTTGCCGCGCGAGACGGGGGCGCGGCCGAAGGCGATCCTCGCCGTCTCGGGGCACTGGGAAGAGCAGGACTTCACGGTGATGTCGGGCGCGACGCCGCCCATGCTCTACGACTACAGCGGATTCCCCGAACACACTTATCGCATCAGGTACGGCGCGCCGGGATCGCCGCAGGTGGCGCGGCGCGTGCAGGAACTACTGGCGGCGGCGGGAATCGGCGCACGCGCCGACGCCGCGCGCGGCTTCGATCACGGCGTCTTCGCCCCGCTCGCCGTGGCTTACCCGGAAGCTGACGTGCCCGTCGTGCAACTCTCCATCCGCAAAGACTACGATCCAGAAGCGCACCTCGCCGCCGGGCGCGCTCTTGCTCCTCTGCGCGACGAGGGCGTGCTGATCATGGCGAGCGGACTGAGCTATCATAATCTGAGGCAGTTTGACGAGCGTGCCAGAGTCCCGTCGCGCGAGTTCGACGAATGGCTGACCGGCGCGGTGTGCGGGGCGAGGTCGGAGGAGAGAAACCGTCTGCTCTGCGACTGGCAGAGCGCGCCCTCGGCACGCGCGGCACACCCGCGAGAGGATCACCTGATCCCTCTGATGGTCGCCGCCGGGGCGGCCGAAACGGAGACGGGCGTGCGCGTCTATCACGAAGATGCGTTCTTTGGCGGCATCACCGTTTCGAGTTTTCGTTTCGGAGAGGCGGCGGCCGCTTCGTAGGCGCGCGCCGTATGGTCGCCCCGGCCGGCGCATGGATGGTTGTCGAGTGAAACAACTAGGAGAGGGCTATTTCGGATGATGACTACTACTAACACAGGCTCGTTTTTCGCCGACTGGACGCCGCGCATCCTGAGCGTCCTCAGAATCGTTGCGGCATTTCTCTTCATGGCGCACGGCGCGCAGAAACTTTTCGGCTTCCTCGCCCCGCCGGGCGCGCCCACGCCCCCGCTGATGTCGCAGATGGGCATCGGCGGCGTGCTCGAATTCTTCGGCGGGCTTCTCTTGCTGCTCGGATTGTTCACGCGCCCGGTGGCATTCATCCTGTCGGGGATGATGGCCGTGGCCTACTTTCAGGCGCACGCGCCGGGAGGTTTCTGGCCGCTCCAGAACCGTGGCGAGTTGGCCGTGCTCTATTGCTTCCTGTTCCTCTTTTTCGCGGTCGCGGGCGGCGGCGAGTGGAGTCTGGACAGACTGCTGCGAAGGCGCGATTTGCACGCACCGGGCGAACGGACGGCCGAGCGCGCCTGAGACGCCCTCAAGGCGGGTGACCGGCGCGGCGGCTGTGCTAACATGCGCCGCGCCGGTCGTGTTCGTGCCCGGTGATAATCAATTTGAATCCTGATCTGCCAATCGGAATATTTGATAGCGGCGTAGGCGGGCTGACGGTCTACCGCGCGCTGCACGAACAGTTGCCGCAGGAGCGTTTCGTCTACCTCGGCGACACGGCGCGCGTGCCTTACGGCACGAAGTCGCTGGCGACCGTCGAGCGTTACGCGGTGGAGAACGCGCGTTTTCTCGAAGCGCACGGAGTAAAGATGCTGGTGGTGGCGTGCAACACGGCGTCGGCGCTGGCCTTGCCTGTGATTCGCGCGCGCGTGCGTGTTCCCGTCGTCGGCGTGATCGAGCCGGGAGCGGCGGCGGCGGTCGAAGCGTCTGCGGGCGGACGGATCGGCGTGATCGCGACGGAGGCGACGGTGCGCAGCGGCGCTTACGCGCGCGCCATACGCGAACTCGCGCCCGCGGCGGAAGTGTGGGAGCGCGCCTGCCCGCTCTTCGTCTCACTGGCCGAAGAGGGTTGGGCCGAGACGGACGTGGCGCGCAAGGTGGCCGCGGAATATTTGAGAGACCTGGGCGGCGGTCGCCTGGATGCGCTCGTCTTAGGTTGCACGCACTACCCGATTTTGCGAAGCGTGATTCAGGAGACGGTGGGCGCGGATGTGCGCCTCATCGACTCGGGCGAGGCGACGGCGAAGAGCGTCGAGGCCGCGCTCGAACGAGGGAGTTTGCGTCGTCGCGGGTTCAACACGGCGACGGGGCGTCTACTCAAAGAGCGTGCGCGCGAACGTCGTTTATGCGATGATCTCGACCACTTTTACGTGACGGATGCCGAGGAACGTTTCGCGCGCGTCGCCGAGCGATTCTTAGGCAGCGCGCCGACGCGCCTTGAGGCCGTGGAGGTTTGGGGACACGATGAGCTTCACCCCGCTTAAAGCTACGCACACGCGCACCGACGGGCGCGCCGCCGACGAGTTGCGCGCCCTGCGCATCACGCCGCACTTCATGCCCTACGCCGAAGGCTCGGCGCTCATCGAGATGGGCGCGACGCGCGTCATCTGCACCGCGACGCTCGAAGAGAGCGTGCCGCGTTTCCGGCGCAACAGCGGGCAGGGTTGGTTGACGGCCGAGTATGCGATGCTGCCGCGCGCCACCACCCAACGCTCGCCGCGCGAG
>DATCWB010000549.1:0-9821 GCA_036566625.1 Pyrinomonadaceae bacterium | reverse complement strand
TGCGCCGCCAGCGCGAGATGGGCGCGCGCGGTCGCGGCGTCGTGCTCGACGGGCGCGACATCGGCACGGTCGTCTTCCCCTCGGCCGACGTGAAATTCTTCCTCACCGCCGTCCCCGAAGAGCGCGCCAAGCGGCGTTTCGACGAAGACCACGCCAAAGAACCCGACCTCACATTTCAGGAGACCCTCGCCGACATCAACACGCGAGACGAACGCGACTCGACGCGCGCCGACTCCCCTTTGCGCATCGCCGAAGACGCCGTCGTCATAGACACCACCGAACTCTCCGTCGAACAGGTCTTCGCGCGCATGCTCGAAGTCGTCCGCGAGCGGCAAGTGAATTTAGAGAGGCGATAAGTTCGGATGGGCTTGCGATGATTAACGAAGGTCTAACATACAAAGGCTCCGACATTTCAGATTATGAAGTGTTAGAGAAATTGCACGTCGGCCATCAACGTCTTTTACTGGAGACGAACGGGTTCATTCTTTTCGATGGCGGCCTACATCTGCGCGGGGCGGTTGAAATTCCTGTCTGGCATTCGCTGGGGCATGTTTGGTCGGGCGAGTCCGCTCTTTATAAACTCTTTCCCGCCATCCATGAAAGCGACGTTCCTTTCGGTCAGGATTGTCTGGGCGACCAGTTTGTCCTCAGACAAAATGTTGTTCATAAGTTGGACGCCGAACTTGGGCAGTTAGAAAGTTTGGATATGAGCCTGGAGGTATTTTTGGCGCAGGCGCGGGAGAACCCCGTAGAGTTTTTGTCGCTCCAGCCGCTCTTGCAGTTCCTTAATGAAGGCGGAGTGTTGAAACCAGGACAACTTTTGAGTGTATATCCGCCTTTCGTCGCAAAAGAGTCGGAAAACGGGGTCGCCCTTAAAGCTGTTTCAATGTTTGATCGTATCCGCTTCCTGGCCGACTTCGCAAGACAAGTTTCCGGCCTCCGCGAGGGAACTAAAATCAACATGTCGGTTGTCGAACAGGATTAGTCAAATCTCATTTATGTTCACAGGCATCATCGAAGAGTTGGGGCGCGTGCGCGGCGTGGAGCGGCGCGGCGAGGGCGTGCGCATGACGGTCGAGGCGCGCGTGGTGACGGAAGGGACGCGCGAGGGCGATTCCATCTCGGTCAACGGCGTCTGCCTGACCGCGCTCGAAGTGGGGCGCGACAGTTTCGCGGCCGACGGGTCGCGTGAGACTTTGCAGCGTTCGACGCTGGGAAGTTTGCGCGCCGGGTCGCCCGTCAACCTCGAACGCGCCGTAACGCCCGAAACGCGCCTTGGCGGCCACATCGTGCAGGGGCACGTTGACGGGCGCGGGCGTTTCCTCTCGGCCGACGAGCACGGCGGCTCGTGGACGGTGCGCATTTCGTACCCGCCGGAACTCGCGCGCTATCTGGTCTTCAAAGGGTCGGTCACGGTCGAGGGCATCAGCCTGACGGTGGCCGCGCTTGCGGACGACTATTTCGAGATCGCCGTCATCCCGAAGACGTGGGCGGTGACGAACCTCTCGCATTTGCGCGCGGGCGACGCCGTCAACCTTGAGGCCGACATCATCGCCAAGTACGTCGAGCGCATACTTACGGTCGGCGCGCGGCAAGGCGGCGCGGCGGCGCAAACGCCGGGGCTGACTCTGGAGAAACTGGCCGACCTCGGTTATAAATAGGCGCGACAACTTCTTCGTCGAATTATGAAGTTCAAATCACCCGCCCTGGAACGCACCATGACGCGCCTGTCGCAATCCATCGCGGGCGGAATTTTAATCCCGACCCTCTTGTTTCTTGCGTTTACGCAGACGGCTGGCGCAGATTCCGAAGTCCCGCTTCCGGAAACTAATCCATTCTTCTACCTTCTATCTCTGCCTTTCCTGTTCTGGAAATATGTCCTGCCCGACGCAGCGTATCTGGCAACGGGTGTTTCCAATATCGTCATCTACTCTCTGTTGACTTACTGTTTCATACGGTATCGCGCAAATCAGAAACGTTTACCCTGAGTTGTCGCATCCGACGCGCACGACCGCCGGAATTTTCCACCAGTTGAAGCGGCCTAGCGGCCGTCCCCTCTCTCCGTTTAAACTCTCTCCTCTCATCTTTCGCCGTCGCCCGCGCCGGGCATGGGGCTTGCAATAGAATTGCGAGTCGCCAAAATGACGGCTTTCGGGTAACATAAACGACGGTACAACGCTCCCCCCGATAATTCATTTGCCGGACAGGATTACGATGCCTTTTTCCTCCATTGAAGAAGCAGCCGCCGACATCCGCGATGGCCGCATGGTCATCATCGTGGACGACGAGGATCGAGAGAACGAGGGCGACCTCGTCTGCGCCGCCGAATGTGTGACGCCCGAGATCATCAACTTCATGGCGACGCACGCGCGCGGCCTCATCTGCATGCCCCTGACCGAGGAACGCTGCGACGAACTGCACCTCACGATGCAGGTCGCCGACAACACCTCTTTCCTCGGCACGGCCTTCACCGTCTCAATCGAAGCGCGTAAAGGCGTGACCACCGGCATCTCCGCCGCCGACCGCGCGACCACCATCCTGACCGCCGTCGATCCGAAGACCCGGCCGTCAGACCTTGCGCGCCCCGGCCACATCTTTCCGCTGCGCGCGCGCAAGGGCGGCGTGCTCGTGCGCCCCGGCCAAACGGAGGCGAGCGTTGACCTGGCGCGCATCGCAGGACTTTATCCGGCGGGCGTCATCTGCGAGATCATGAACGCGGACGGGACGATGGCGCGCCTGCCCGAACTGCGCGAGTTCGCGCGCGAGCACGATTTGAAGATCATCTCCGTGGCCGACCTCGTGCGCTACCGCATGCGCAAGGAGACGCTCGTGCGCCGCGCCGCCGAGGCCGAGATCAAAACCGTCTACGGCCGCTTCCGCGCCGTCGCCTTCGAGAACGTGATGAACTCGGAAGTGCATCTCGCGATGGTGATGGGCGATGTCGGGACGGACGCGCCTGTGCTGGTGCGCGTCCACACGGCGAACATCACGGGCGACGTGTTCGGCTCGCTCATGGACGACACGAATTTCCAGTTGCACACGGCGCTGGAGAAGATCGCCGCCGAGGGGCGCGGCGTCGTGCTCTATTTGAAACAGCACCAGCACGGCCTCGACCTCATGCACCAACTCCGCACCTACGCCCTGATGCACGAACGCGGGCTTACTTTCGAAGAGGCGAGCATCGAGACGGGCTACGGCGCGAACCGCGACTACGGCGTCGGCGCGCAAATCCTGCACGAGTTGGGTCTGCGCCGCATCAATCTCCTGACGAACCATCCACCCAAGGTGACCGCGCTCGAAGGCTTCGAGCTGGAAGTCGTCGGTCACATACCGCTCGGTTCGCCGGCGAAAGAAACGTCGAACGCGGGACGATGAATAAAAAGCCTGTTCGTCGCCCGCGCTCGGTCATCCGTCGTTTAGTGATTCACGCGCCAGTTATCAAGGAAAGGGTTTGAACAGCGTCCGGCGGGCAACTCCCAACAGCCCATTTCATCGTTCCGCGTTCACACTTCATCTTTAAAGCAAGAGTTTCAAGTTTCAGGTTTCAGGTTTCAAGTTAAGAAACAAAGAACCTCGGTCTTGAAACCTGAAACCTGAAACCTGAAACTTTCATTATGCCTGCTGACGACAGGAACGAACGTTCCACCGGGTCATCACCTGAGACAGACGAGACCGCGCCCCCGCCACGGCGAAGCGACGAGGGCGACGGCGCACCCTCTACGCCCGCCACGCGCGCGGAGCGTCGCCGCTGGCATCGCTACGTCAACCGGCGCAACGCCACAATAGCGGCCGCGGCAATCGTCGCGCTCGTCCTGCTCATCGTCGTCCTGGCCTTCCTCCTCTATCGCACGGGTCGCGTCGATAATCTGATCGCGCGGCAGATCGTCTCGACGCTCGACGAGTACAACATCCGCGCCGAGATCAGGGAGTTTCACACGAAGTTCGGGCCGCGCACGGTCGAGATGCTGGGGCTTGATCTTTACGATAAGACGACGGGCGAGAAACTCGGCCGCGTCGAAAAAGTCCTCGCCACCATCCGCGTCGAAGACATGTTCGCGCTCAACCTGCGGCGCAACATCAATCTCGAATCGTTGCAGATCGAAGGACTCGAAGCGTGGGTCAAGTTCGACGAGGAGGGGCGTTCCACCTTCCGCCACATCACGCTCCCGCCGCCCGCCGAAAATCAGCGCATCAACTTCTCTTATTCGACCGCGCGCATCGAACTCAGGAACGGCGTCGTCCACTACGGCGACGAGCGGCACGAAATCTCCGGCGAGGCCCGGAACCTGCGCGCCACCGTCCTGCCCGACGATCCGAACGCCCCGGCCGAGAGCCGCATGAATCGCGTCTGGATCGCGCTCTCCGATTCCACTTTCACCTACGACGGCAAGCCCATAGACAAAATCGACATCGAAGCGCGCGCGCGCATCAACCAGACGCGCGCCGAGATTCAGGAATTGACCCTGCGCTCGCCCGTCGCCGAAGCACGCCTCGAAGGCACGATGGACGACTGGCGCAACCTGCGCTACCAGTTGAAAGTCGCCTCCACGGTTGACCTCACGCAAGTCTCGAACACTTTGCAGACGGCAACCCCTTTGCGCGGCGCGGGCAAGTTTGAGGGAATGCTCACGGGCGAGGGCGACAAGTTTCAGGTTGACGGCCAGATTCAATCCGACGCGCTGGCCGCCGGTAACATTCGACTGAAGGGTTTGAACGCAACCGCGCGCGGCACGGCGCAGGGCGTGGAGAACTACGAGGCGCAGGGGCGCGCCGTCGCCGAGATGCTCACGGCCGGCGACTTCACTCTGAATCTCATACAGATTCGCGGCGGCGTGATGGGCACGGGCAGCGATTTCCGTTTCCTCGGCGAACTCCGCGCCGCCGCCGCACGCTCCGGCGCGACCTCAATCGCCAATCTGATCCTGAGCGACGCCGCCGCCGAATACCGCGACGGCCGCCTCAACGGCAACCTGCCGCGCGTTTCGGCGGGCAACATCAAAACGCCCGACGTGACGGTGGCGGGCGCGCAAGCCTCGGACGTGCGCTTCAACGCCTCGGAGGACGGGCGTGAGTTCAGCGGCTCGGCGGCGACCGTCAACGCGGGCACGCTCGTGGCGAACGGCACGCGCGTGGGCGGCGTCACGGCGAGCGGCATCACCGCGACGGGACAGAACGGCGTGACGAACGTTCTCGCGCGCAGCGTCGTCGTGCGCGGCGCGACGACAGCAGGCGCGACGCTCGGCAGCATCAACGTCGCCGGCGTGCGTCTCTCCATACAGGACAACGGGCGCGTCCAGGGGTCTTCGGGCGACATCAACGTCGGCACGGTCGCATTCAGAAACGGCGCGACGGCCGGGCGCGCGGAAAACGTGCGGGTGGCGCGCCCCGCCTTCGTGCTCGAACCTTCGGGACGTTATCGCGCGAGCGCGGATTTGAGTCTCGGCGGCGGCGTGCTCGGCGACATCGCTCTCGGCGCGGCGCGCAGCAGCGTGGTCGCTACCAACAGCGAAATCCAACTCAACAATTTCACCGCCGAAGCGCTGAACGGCCGCGCCAACGGCAACGCCGTGATCAGCACGGCGCGGGGTGGCGCATCGCGCGTCAACGCCGCCTTCGAGGGTCTTGACGTGGGCGGTCTGCTCGCGGTTCTGACCGGGCGCGCCGTGCCGATTGCGGGCGCGGCCACCGGCACGGTCAATCTCTCGATGCCGGGGACGAATTTCGAGGCCGCGAGCGGCACGCTCAACGCGCAGTTCGCGGGCGAGACGGGCAATGAGGCCAACGGGCGCACGCCTCTGACGGGCGAACTCGCCCTCGTCGCCAATCGCGGACAGTTCCGTTTAGACCGCGCGAACTTACGCACGGGCGCGAGCGAGTTGGCAGCGACCGGCGACTTCTCCTTCAAAGGCGATTCGAATTTGAACGTCAGCCTCGCCTCGTCCGATGCGGCGGAACTACAGCGCGTGCTCGTCGCTTCCAACCTGATCCCCGCGCTCGAAGAGAGTTTGACGAATAGCGGCGTCGGCCTCGCCGGTCAACTCGATTTCAAAGGCACGATCCGCGGCCCGCTCGATGCACCGCTCGTCTCCGGCCGCGCCTCGCTCGCCACGCTCCTCGTCAACGGGAACGATCTCGGGTCGCTCGCCGCCTCCATCGAATCCACGCCGAACGCCGTGCGCGTGCCCGACGGTCGCCTCACGCAGCGCGACGGCGGCAACGCGCAGTTCGCGCTCGTCTATCCGCTCGACGGCTCGAACGAAGGCTCGCTCGAAGCGACGCTCGAACGCATTAACATCGGAAGTTTGCTCGCCGCGATGCCGTTTAGCGCATCCGGCGGGCACGGCATGGGAGTCAGTTCGGCACAGTTCAGTTCGCAACTCGCCACGGTCGGCCCCACTTCGGGGCGCGTCAGCGTGCGCGGCATCCCGAATGCCCTGAGCGGCAGCGCGGACGTGCGTTCAGGCCCCGGCCAGATCAACGGCGAACCCTTCGATGAAATCGTCGCACGCGCAACTTTCAGCGGCACAACCGTCACGCTCGAAAATCTGGATGCGCGTTTCCGCGCCGGTCGCCTGACGGCCAAAGGCACGATTGACACCAAGTCGCAGGCGTTCGATTTGCAGGCCGAAGGGAAGGGCGTGAATCTGGGCGCGCTCGCGGGACTCTCCGGCGGCGCGTCGCCGCAAGTTTCCGGCATGGCGGATTTCACCGCGACGGCCAAAGGGACTTTGAGCGACCCGCGCAGCTTCGACGTGCGGATCGACGGGCAGGGGCGCGACGTGATGATCAACGGGCAGAGCGCGGGCACGCTCGCGCTCGTCGGGCGCACCGAGAATCAGAAGTTCAATTTACAACTGACGACCGGCATCCTCGGCCAGCCGCAGGTCGTCAACGCCACGGTTGACCTCGCCAGCGAAGGCTTGACCACGACCGTGGAGACCGCGCTGACGAATCAGGATTTGACGCAACTCTTCGCCACGCTCTTGCCGAATTCAAACGTGCGCGTGACGGGGCGCGCCACCGGCACGCTGCGCGCGTCGGGCGAACTGTTCGGCGAGAACGCGGAAGGCGAGCGCGCCTTCTCCGTCGGGGGTTTGCGCGGCACGGCGCAGTTCTCGCAGTTGGTCTTGCAGATCGCCGACGTGCAACTGGCAGCCGCCGATCCGCTCATCGTGCAGTTTTCGCCGAACGAGATCGTCTTCGACAAGACGCAGTTCACGGGGCCGGGCACGAACGTCGTCTTCGGCGGTTCGGCCGCGCTCGGCGCGGGCGGCCGCCAGAATTTCACCGTCGTCGGCGACCTCAACCTGCGCGTGTTGAACGGCCTCTCGCCCGACATCTTCCTCGCGGGCACGTCGCACCTGGAGGTGCGTGTCGCCGGGACGTTTGAAGACCCGCGCCTGACGGGCACGGCGTCGCTGGCGGGCGCATCCTTCTCGACGCTCCTGACGGACGAACGCGTGACCGTGCAGAACATCAACGGGAGCGTGCGCTTCACGGCCGACCGCGCGCAGATAGACTCGCTGACGGGCACGCTCGGCGGCGGGCGCATCAACGTCACGGGCGGCGGGCTGCTGGTTGGGTTCACGCCCACGGATTTCCGTTTCAACGTGCGCGCCGAGAACGTTACCGTGCCGCTGCCGCAGGACATTCGCGCGACGGCCGACGCTAACCTCGTCCTGCAAGGCAGGGCGCAGGCGCAGTTGCTCTCGCTCTCCGGCCTCGTCAATTTGCGCCGCGCCGAATACACCGAAGACATCGAACTGGCGGACTTCATCAACCGCCGCCGCGAGGCGACGATCAGCGAGGGCGGCGGCGGCGAGGGCGGCGGCTTCGGCGCGAACCTCCGGCTCGACCTCCGCGTCGAAGGGCGCGACGCGCTCGTGGTTCGCAACAACCTCGCGGACATCGTCGGCTCGGTCAACTTGCAGGTGCGCGGCTCGGCGGAAGAGCCGATCATCGGCGGGCGCGTCACGGTCTCGCGCGGCACGCTCAACTTCCGCAACGACCGCTACGAGTTGACGCGCGCCTTCATAGACCTGCCCGCGCGCGCCGATGCCGACCCCATTCTGAGCATTCAGGCGGAAGCCGAGATCAAAGGCTACCGCGTGATCGTGAGCCTTACGGGTCCGCTCTCTTCGCCGAACGCCGTCGTCCGCAGCGACCCCGCGCTCCCGCAGTCGGACGTGGTCGCGCTGATCACGACCGGCGACCTTAACCGCAGCGAGGAAGGCGGCGCGACGCTCGCGCAGACCGGATTCGGCACGGCGACGAGTTTGTTGACCGACACGCTCATCAACAACCCCGTGCAAAAGGCCACGGACAAATTGTTCGGCCTGAACCGCTTCGAGATCGACCCGCTCATCGCCGGTCGCGGCGGCGCGTCGCCGACGGCGCGGCTCACCGTGGGACGGCAGATCAACCGCAACCTGAGTCTCACGTATTCGACCAACGTGACGACGGATCAGAACCAGGTGCTCGCGCTCGAATACCGCGTCTCCGACCGGCTCTCGTTCATCGCGCAGTATGAGCAGGGAGCGACCAACACGCTGCGTGCGGCGAACGACAATTTTAGTTTCGAGATTCGATTCAGGAAGAGGTTCTAAAAAGCTGTCAGTGATCAGTTGCCCCTTGTTTGCGACCTCGGAGGCGGCGGGCTGGAGATGAAAGTTTCAACTTAAGTGAGAGTAAAACAACTGACCACTGGCAACGGACTACGGACAAACAAGGTGCTTTATCATCGTTTCATCCTCGTCTTTCTTCTGCTCGTCGCGTGCGGCGGGCGTGTGAGCGGCGCGCCCGTGGCCGCCGTCGAAGGCGTGACCGATTTGAGCCGTTTCGAGGGGCGCACGGTCGCGTCTGTCGAAGTGGTGTATGAGGGCGCGGCGCGCAACGCGGCGGGCGAGGGCGAGTTGCGCCAACTGTTGACCGTCGCGCCGAACACGCCTTTCTCGGCCGTGCGCGTGCGCGAGTCTCTACAGGCGTTGTTTGAATCGGGGCGCGTGGAGAACGTGCGCGTCGAGGTGACCGAGGCGCGTACAGCGGCGGCGGGTACGGGCGGCGAGGCCGTGCCGGTGGTCTTGCGCTTCATCGTCAGGCCGCAGGTGCGCGTCACGGACGTGCAGCTCGACCTCGTGGGCGTCGCGCCCGGCGCGCCCGTCACGGCCGACGAACTGCGCGCGCGTCTCAACCTGCTCGACCCCGGCGCGCGCGTCTCCGATCAGGCTTTGCGCTCGGGAGCCGATGCCATTCAGGTTTACCTGCGCGACCGCGGCTTCTTCCGCGCCGACGTGACGTTCACGCGCTCGCTCGACGCGGCGGGCACGGGCGCGGTCGTCTCGTACACGGTCAACCCCGGCGAGCAGGCGCGCGTCGATGATTTCATTATCAACATCAACGGCTTCGATCCGGCGGCGGTGCGCCCCGAATTGCGTCTCGCGCCCGGCGCGGCCTTCACGCGCACCGCGCTCGGCGAAGACGTGGGGCGCATCCGCCGCGCGATCATGGACATGGGCTTCCTCGCTCCGCAACTCGGCGAGGCGCAGACGATCATCGACTCGGCGCGCAACACGATCACGGTGAACCTGACGGGCGGCATCGGCCCGCGCGTCAACGTGGCGGTGACGGGCTTCGAGATCGACGACAAGAAGCGGCGGGAACTGATGCCCGTCGAGCGCGAGGGCAGCATCGATCAGGCGGCCATCACGGAGGGCGGGCGGCGGCTGAAAAATCACCTCCAGCAACAGGGTTACTTCTTCGCCGACGTGACCGAGACCTGCGCCGTTGACCGCCCCGCGCCGCCCGCCTCGGCAACTAACGGC
>DATCWB010000548.1:0-5183 GCA_036566625.1 Pyrinomonadaceae bacterium | reverse complement strand
CGCGCGCCGCGCCTCGGCCTCCGCCGCGCGCCCCAGTTCGAGGTCGCCGCCGACGGCGCGCAGTTTCACGTAGGCCAGCCACTCCCAGACGTTCGTGCGCGTGCGCAGGTATTCGACGAACGACTCGCTGCTCCGCACGAGCGCGCCGTTCTTCCCGTCGGGACGCAGGCGCAAGTCCACGCGGTAGACGTAGCCCGCGCGCGTCAGGCTCGACAAGGCCGAGACCATCAACTCGACGAGCCGCGTGTAAGCCTCTTCGCGCGTGAGCGTGCCGACCGGCGAAGGCACTGCGGCGTCGTAGACGATCACGAGATCGAGATCGGAGCCGTAATCCATCCCGCCGCTGGCGAGGCGGCCGAGCCCGAGAACACAGAGGCGCGGGCCGGCCGCGAGATTCCCGTAACGCCGCGCCATCTCGCGGCGCGCGATGAAGTAAGCGGCGTTGATGCTCGCCGTGGCAAGTTCGGTTTGCAGGCAATTCGACTCGGCGTGCGAAAGCTCGCCGCACACGTCGCGCGCGCCCGTCTCGACCAGCAGTTGCGCCCACGCGCGGCGCAGCGCCATCAACTCCGCGCGAAAACTTGACTCGCGGTCAATCTCGCGCCGCAGCAGCGCGCGGTAGTCGCGTTCACGCACTGCTTCCGCGCTCGTGAGCAGCGCAGGGATCAACGCGGGGTTGCCCGCGATCATCTCGCCGAAGAATTCGGACGCGCCGCACAGACCGACCAGCGCGCGCAAACTTTCTTCCGAGAGTTCGACGCTCGTGCTCGATTTGTCGAGCGAGGCGGCGACGCGCGAGACGTAGGAGAGAGCGCGCCGCGAGTTGAGCGAGTCGTGCGCCGCTTCGCGGAGGAAACGCGCGACGCGAGACGCGGCGGCCTCCTCCATCTCGCGCGCGTGGAGGCTGGCATGACCGTCGTGTGCGTTGAGGCGGGGCGCGAAGACTTGTGCGGCGGCCAGTATCGCGGCGTCGTCAGTGTGCGCGCCCGTTGCGACTTCGAGACGCGGCTCGGAAAAGGGCGCGGTGCGGAGGTTCGCGTCAACACGGGGCGCGGTCTCCGCTTCGCCGCCGACGACGACCGGCTCCCTTTCGTCAACGGCCACTGATTCCCCTTCGACATCAACGACCGACTCCGTTGTCATGGTCTCATCGTTCGCGCTCGACGCGACTTTGACTGTCGCGTCGCCCGTCGCGGCCTCGTCGCTCGCCGCGTTCGACGCGCGCGGCGCGTCCTCGCGTGTGTCTCCGAAGACGCGCTCGTAAGCGGCGCGCACGCGCGCGGTGTGGAGTTCGAGCGCGCGGTTGAACTCGGCGAGCGCGTCGTGTCCCTTGAAATTCATCCGCCGCGCGACGAGCGTGCGTCGCCCCTCTTCGTCGGGCACGGAGTGTGTTTGCAAACCGTGCTCCATTTGCAGGCGGTGTTCGAGCGTGCGCAGGAACGCGTAGGCGTCGGAGAGTTCGGTGCGCTCGCGCTCGAAGATGAGGTGGCGGTCGGCGAGGCGGCCGAGGCTGATGAGGGTGTGCGGCGCGTGCAGCCACGAGTCCTCTGCGCCGTGCGCGAGTTGGAGGGCTTGCGCGATGAACTCGATCTCGCGGATGCCGCCGCGCCCGAGTTTGACATTGAAGCCGCGCGAAGTGTCTGCGTGCTGCCGGTCGATCTTCTGCTTGGCGAGACGGACGTTTCGCAGAGCCTCCTCGACCGACGCGGCGTGCGTGTAGACGCGCCCGCGCACCTCTTCGGCGAAGCGTGCGTAGAGCGCGGCCGTGCCGGCGGCGGCGCGCGATCTGATCAGCGTTTGCAGTTCCCACGCCTGCGCCCCGGCGCGGTAATAACGCAAAGCCCCGGCGAGCGAACAACTGAGCGCGCCGTCGCGGCCGTGCGGGCGTAGGCGCAAGTCAACGCGATAGGCCGCGCCCTCGCCCGTCTGCTGGCCGACGATGCGCGTCACGCGTTCGGCGAGGCGGTTGAAGTATTCGCGGTTGGTCGTCTGACCGCGTTCGCCCGCGCCGGACGTGTGGCCGTCGTCGGAATAGAGAAAGAGGAGGTCTATGTCGGAGGCGTAGTTGAGTTCGCGAGAGCCGAGTTTGCCGAGCGCGACGATGCAGAAACTCGCCGTCGTCTTGCGCCCGCGCTCGTCAGTGCAGAGCGGCGCGCCGTGGCGGTTGTCCAACTCCTGCCGGGCGAGGTTCAGCGCGTAGGCGAGCACGGCGTCGGCGAGGTTCGAGAGTTCTTCCGTCGTCTCGACGATTGAGTTTGTGCGGCGCACGTCGCGCAGGTAGATGCGCAGCAACTCGCGCCGCCGGAAACGCGCCAGCAAGACCTGCGGCTCGACCTGCGAATGCGTCAGGCTGAAACGCGCCAGCGACTCGTCCAACTCTTCCGTCGTCCTGACGTGCGTGTCCAGGCGTTCGCGCGCGAGCCAGTTCAAATAGTCGGGATTCTGCGCGAGCGTCGTCCCCAGGAGCGGACTCCACGCCGCGAGCGCGAGCGCGTCCGACAGCAACCCCTCGTCGCGCACGAGTTTCTGCGCCGCGCGCGCGTGCTCCGCCACGAGCCGCTCATAAAACATGCGCGCGCCCTCCGCGTCCGGCAGGTCGCGCACGAGCGATTCGATCTTTTCGTCAAACTTCAGCAAGGCAACCCGATTGTAACGCGAAGCGCGCCGTGTTGCTCAATCGCCCACACCGAGATAACGAATCATCAACAGGGCACGGGTGATAGAGTCTGCGATATAATCCACGTTATCGCTCAAGGGTAGCCCGTCTGTTATTTAAAGTCGGCCGGAGGACTTAACAGTGTAGTTCACGGCGTAATGAAACGGGGTGGATAATATGAATCCTCACGCGGATGTTCTGCTCGTTACAGTCACAAAAGTTGAGAGCACGATGGTGCTTGAAGTTTTTCGGGAAGCTACGGGGCATAAGCCCCAAGCGACACGAATCGGTGACAGACTGTATCAAGACCTCGGCCTCGTGAACGGCGCGAGCGTGTTTATGGCGCAGTCCGAAATGGGATCGGGGGGGTTGGGTGCATCCCAGCAGACCGTGCAGAAAGGCATCAACGCGCTTTCCCCTTCGGCCGTGATCATGGTCGGTATCGCCTTCGGCATCAACTCCGAGAAGCAGTCCATCGGTGACATCCTCGTCTCGCGACAACTGTGGCTCTACGATCTTCAGCGCGTCGGCACGAATAAAGAAGGCCGACTCGAAATCCACCCGCGCGGTGATCGCCCGCACGCCTCTTCTTCACTCCTGAGTCGTTTTCAGGTCGCAGACCAAGGCTGGGATGAGTCGGTAGCGAAGGTGCGTTTTGGACTCATCCTGTCCGGCGACAAACTGGTAGATAACGTGGACTTTCACGGACAACTGCAAGAGTTCGAGGCAGAGGCCATTGGCGGCGAAATGGAAGGGGCGGGGCTTTACGTGGCCTGTCAGGAAGAAAAAGTTGACTGGATTTTGGTCAAGGCCATCTGCGACTGGGGCGACGGCAACAAGGCTCAGGATAAAGATGCGCGCCAGCAATTAGCCGCACACAATGCCGCCAGCTTCGTCCTGCACGCCCTTCAACAAGCATCACTCAAGCAGGAGCCGGAACGCCGCGCGCTGCTCCCGCAGATGAGAGACTTCCTGCCCGCCGCGCTGCCTACGACTGACGCCGCTGTAACGTCGAGCCGGGATGGCCGTTCCAGCCTGCCCACACAGCCCTACTTCTTCGGGCGCGAAAACGAGTTGGCGATCATCGCCGACGCGCTCGCGCCTGAGTCGCGCAGTTGGGGTGCGCTGATCGACGGCCCCGGCGGCATAGGCAAGACCGCGCTGGCGATTCGCGCCGGACACCTCGCCTCCGTCGAACACTTCCCGCACAAGATTTTCCTCTCCGCCAAGGGGCGCGAGTTGACCCCGGCGGGCGACCAGCCCTTGCAGGATTTCATGCTCCCCAACTTCATGTCGCTGCTCTCGGAGTTGGCGCGCGAGTTGGGCGAAGAGGACATCGCCTGCACGCCGCCCAACGAGCGCGCCAACACCGTGCGCCGCGCCCTAGCGGATAACCGGCAAGCCCTCATCGTCATAGACAACGTCGAGACCTTCGGCGAACCGGAGCGTGCCCGCCTCTACCAGTTCCTCAGCCGCCTGCCCGGCACGTGCAAAGCCATCGTCACTAGCCGCCGCCGTATGGACATTGACGCACGCATCATCCGTCTCGACCGCCTCGCACTTGAAGACGCGCTCGATTTGATCACCGAGTTGGCGAAGACCAACCTACATCTGTCGCGCGCCACCGACAAAGAGCGTCACGACCTATACGAGATCAGCGGGGGCAACCCCCTCATCATCAAGTGGGTGGCTGGACAACTGGGGCGCGCAGGCAGCAACTGCCGCACCATCGCGCAGGCGTGCGCGTACATGAAAACTGCGCCGCCAGCCAACGACCCGCTGGAATTTATCTTCGGCGATCTGCTCGACACCTTTACCGAGAGCGAGATGACAGTGCTGGCCGCACTAACGCACTTTACCCAACCGGCCAAAGTTGAATGGATCACCGAATTGGCTCGGCTGGCACAGCTCGCTGCGCAAACCGCGCTGGAAGATTTGGCTGCCCGTGCATTGATCGTGAGCGATGAGGCCGCTGAGACATTTTTCCTGCCTGCGTTAGCAGCCGCCTTTTTGCGGCGTAAACGCCCCGCCCCCGTAGCCCAGGCCGGAGAGCGACTGATTAAGCGCGTCTATGCGTTGGTGCTGGAGAATGGCTATGAACAGTATAAACGCTTTCCCAAGATAGAGGCTGAATGGCCGACGATAGTCGCTGCATTGCCGCTGTTTCTTCAGGGAGATAACGCTAGATTTCAGCGTCTCTGCAAAGCACTCAATCGCTTTCTAGAGTTTTCCGGACGATGGGACGATTGGCTCTCTCTTAGTGAACAAAGCGAGGAGAAGGCGTTAAGCATGAATGATTTTTATATGGCCGGCTGGCGGGCATATTTGGCCGGGCACATCTACGAATTGCGCCAAGAGGCTAACCATGTGCTGGCCTGCGCTACCCGTTGCGAAGCGCATTGGCAAAAAGCAAATGTAGGAGCTATCGAGAAAGCTGCCGCCACTCGGCTTCGCGGCCTTGGGCATCAATTGGAGGGAAACTATTCTACTGCAATGGCAGCTTTCAAAAAATCTCTGGCATTGCTGC
>DATCWB010000547.1:0-18904 GCA_036566625.1 Pyrinomonadaceae bacterium | reverse complement strand
AGCCGCTCGGCATGCGCGACACGGGATTCAACCCGCGCGCCGCCTTGCGCACGCGCATCGCGCCGACAGAGCGGCGACGCGCACAGGCCGCCTATCTCGGCGGCAAACCCGAAACCGTGGGCGCGGAAGGCGAGCGTTGGCTGCGCGGCGAGGTGCACGACCCGACGGCCTTTCGCATGGACGGCGTGGCCGGCCACGCCGGTCTGTTCACCACCGCCGACGACCTCGCCCTCTACTGCCAGATGATCCTGAACGGCGGCTCTTACGGCGGCGCGCGGATTTTAAGCCCGTTCGGCGTCGCGGCGATGACGCGCCCGCGCGCCGTCTTGGACGACGGCTCGGCGCGCGCCCTCGGCTGGGACGTGGTGAGCAGTTTTTCTTCCAATCGCGGCGACCTCTTTCCGCTCGGCTCGTTCGGACACACGGGCTTCACCGGCACGTCGCTGTGGGTTGACCCCGCGAGCCAGGCGTTCGTCGTCTTCCTGAGCAACCGTGTGCACCCGGACGGCAAGGGCGACGTGGGCGAATTGCGCGGGCGCATCGCCTCGATTGTCGCCTCGTCGCTGACGGACGTGACGGCGGAGCAATCGCACGGCGAGTCGGCGCGCTTCGCCTCGGAGACGCTGATGAGCCTGGCGCACCTGAACGCGATACACAACGCGGCCGCGCCCCCTCCGGTCTTACCGCTCGACGCGGACGTGCTGAACGGCATCGACGTGCTCGAACGCGACGGCTTCCGCCAACTCGCGGGGCTGAGAGTCGGCCTCATCACGAATCACACGGGACGCGACCGACGCGGGCGGCAGACGATAGACGTGCTGCGCGAGGCCGCCAACGTCAAGCTCGTCGCCCTCTTCGCGCCCGAACACGGCATCCGTGGCCTTCTGGACGACAAAATGGACGACACGAAAGACGAGAAGACGGGGCTGCCCGTCTACTCGCTCTACGGCGAGACGCGCCGCCCGAAGCCCGAACAGCTGCGCGAACTCGACGCGCTCGTCTTCGACATACAGGACGTGGGCGTGCGCTTCTACACCTACATCTCCACGCTCGGCCACGTCATGGAGGAGGCGGCGCGCGCGCGCCTGCCCGTCTTCGTGCTCGACCGCCCGAACCCGATTCGCGGCAACGAGACGGAAGGCCCCGTGGCCGACGCCGACAAACTTTCCTTCACGAGTTATCACCGGATACCCGTGCGCCACGGCATGACCACGGGCGAGATCGCGCGCTTCTTTAACGCCGAGCGCAAGATCGGTTGCGACCTGCGCGTCGTCGAGATGGAACGCTGGCGGCGCGGAATGTGGTTCGATGGGACGGGGCAGACCTGGATCAGCCCCTCGCCGAACATGCGCAGCCTGACGCAGGCGACTCTGTACCCCGGTGTCGGTCTGCTCGAAACGTCGAACGTGTCGGTCGGACGCGGCACGGACACGCCGTTCGAGTTGGTCGGCGCGCCGTGGATCGACGGGCAGCGGCTGGCGAGTTATTTGAACGAGCGGCGGATCGGGGGCGTGCGTTTCGTGCCCGTGCGTTTCACGCCGCGCGCGTCCGTTTTTAAGGGCGAGGAATGCGGCGGCGTCAATCTCATCATCACGGATCGCGCGCAGTTGCGCCCGGTCTACGTGGGGCTGGAGATCGCGGCCGCGCTCAGGCGTCTGCACCCGGACGACTGGCAGATCGAAAAATACCTGCGCCTGCTCGCCAACGCCGACACGCTCGAACGACTCAAGCGCGGCGAGTCGCCCGAACAGATCGCGCTCTCGTGGCAGCCCGGCCTCGAAGAGTTTCGCCGCGCCCGCCTGCGCGCCCTGATTTATCGTTAAAAAATTTATCGCTCGGCGGAAGGGAAGTGAGGAGAACTTCGATGCGTAAAGTTTGGAGAGTCGCGCTGGTTGTCGCGTTGCTGCACGGCGTGCGGTCGCCCGCCGTCGCGTGGCACGACACGGGACACATGCTCGTCGCGCAGATCGCGTATTTGAATTTGTCGCCCGCAGCCAGGTCTCGCGTCGATAAACTGCTCATCGCGCCGCCCGCGCCGCGCCGCCCCCTCATACACCTGTGCGCTACCTACTACACGCCCGCCTGCGAAAAGATTTACGACCCCGTGACCATCGCCGTCTGGATGGACGACTTCAAAGGCGACTCGCTGAACGACGAGTATGAGAACTGGCACTACATCAACTACCGGCCGTTCTTCGACGGCGTCCCCGTCCGGCCGGAGGTCGGGCCGGAGCCGACGAACATCCTCGACCGCATCAACTGGTGCATCAACACGCTGCGCCGTGGCACGGGACGCGACAAGACGGACGCCGAAACGCTCGGCTTCCTCTATCACCTCGTCGGCGACGTGCATCAACCGCTCCATGCCACCACGCGCTACTCGGCCAAAAACCCCGACGGCGACGCGGGCGGCAACGGCTTTGCCATCCAGATGCCGCCCGAGGCGCGCATCAGAAATCTACACGCCTTCTGGGATGCGGCCGGCGGGCGGTTCGGCTTCGAGAGTCCACGGCGTCCGCTGGACGCGGCGGCGCGCGCGCGCCTGCTTGCGCAGGCCGAAGAGATCATGAAAGCTAACCCGGCGGCGACTCTGGCCTCGGCGCGCGAACTCGAACCCCTGCGCTGGATCGAAGAGAGCAACACGATTGCGCGCCAGTTCGTCTACGCCGGAGCGCGCGAAGGTGAAGCGCCTTCGGCGGCCTACACGACCGAGGCGCAGAAGATTTCCGGCGAGCGGATCGCACTCGCCGGGTATCGCCTCGCGCACCTGCTCAACCAACTCTTCGTGGAGAAGTTAACTCCGGCGAACGCGACGCCCGCACCCTCGCCGTCTCCGAAAAATTAAAGAC
The DNA here is from genome assembly GCA_036566625.1 of Pyrinomonadaceae bacterium. Lineage (GTDB taxonomy): Bacteria > Acidobacteriota > Blastocatellia > Pyrinomonadales > Pyrinomonadaceae > JAIVJZ01. Next base: position 16,055 of record DATCWB010000547.1, on the reverse strand, counting down.
CCGTCTCCAATTTTTCGTACAACTTTTCATGGCCGTGCGAGGGGGGTGAAGAAAGTTTTGAGAAAAACCGTATGCCAACGGGCGCAGGCAGTTGGAACAGGATTTGCAAAATCAAACGAGGCGTTGCCAACAGAACCCCCGCCGACTGCGCGGGCGCGGTTATTAAACCGCCCGGACCCGTGGAGATGCCGCTCTCTTTCCGGACTCCCATATTTCTCATTCGGCGACCCCACAGTTGGCTGCGGGGAATTGAAGATTTAACTTTTCCTTGAATCTCAGATTCGACTCACCGCCCTGATCACCGGCGCAGCAATTTGAAAATAGAGAGACAGACGGTCAGAGCCGGTCGCACGGCTTGCGGCTTCGGCGTGCAAGCAGACGGCTGCGGCGCGCCCGCGTCGCGCGCACTTATAACAACTCATTATCATGTGTGCTTATTTGCATAATAAGTTTTTTTAGCTTTCAGTTCATATCCAGTTCAATTACAATGGCGCTCAGTCGTCACAAGGTTTCAGCAGTTGCCGTCCTTCAATCATTGTTTTCAGGTGAATCGTTCGGCGGGGTGTTTGCGAGAAGTACGTCCGCGAGTGCGCCGACCATGCCGCAACTTCCGTCGCGCGAAAGGCACGCTTGCAGCCCGCGCGGTTAAAGTGTGAGCAAACACGCGACTGCCCCCGCGAACTTCTAAGACACAGAAAGTCCAACCTTACTGTCCGGATACTTAAGGAGCCGAGTTCATGAAAATTAAGAGTCTTCCCAGATTTTTGTTGTGCCTCATCCTGTTGACGAGCGGAGTCGGCGGCGGCGCGCTGGCGCAGGGCACGGCTTCGCGCGTCACCGGCACGGTCGTCGATCAGGCGGGCGCGAGCATCCCCGATGCTACGGTCGTCCTGACGCACGAAGGCACGAAAGTTTCTTTCACCGCCCAGACCACTACGACCGGCAACTACGTTTTCGACTCGGTTCAGGTCGGCCTTTATACCGTGTCGGTCGAGAAGTCGGGCTTCAAAAAATTCATCTCCACCGGCAACACCGTCAACATCAACCAGCCCACGACCGTCGATGTGGCGTTGGAAGTCGGGGGCGTGGACGACGTGGTGCAGGTGGTGGATTCGGCGGCGCAGGTGCAGGTCAGCAGTTCCGGCAACATCGGTAACACTGTCGAACAGGTGACGCTCCAGTCGCTCCCCATCGTCGGCTCACGCGGGCGCAATCCGCTTGAGTTCATCAACTTTCAACCGGGGGTCGTCGTCGGCTCGAACACGGGCGGCGGCGTCCACGTCCACGGCGCGCGCGACCGCGCCTTCAATTTCACGCTCGACGGCATCGACATCAACGACACGACGGCGGGCGGTTCTAACTTCACGCCCATTCGCCCGAACCCCGATTCGCTGACCGAGTTTCAGGTCGTGACCTCCAACTTCACCGCCGAACTCGGGCGCAGCAGCGGCGCGCAGGTGACGCTCGTCACGCGCGCCGGGACGAACGATTTCCACGGCTCACTCTTCGAGTACTACCAGACGCCGCGCTTTCACGCGAACGAGTATATCAACACGATCAATAACGTGAGGCGTCCGCAGTTCGTGCAGCACATCTTCGGCGGTTCCATCGGCGGCCCCGTCTATCTGCCGCGCTTCGGCGAGGGCGGCCCGGCCGTCTACAGCGGCAAGAACCGCACGTTCTTTTTCACCAACCTCCAGATGTTGCGCACGAGCCAGGCCTTCTTCGTCAACCGCACGGTCTACACCGAGCAGGCGCGCAACGGCATCTTCCGCTACGTGCAGGGCGGCGTGAACCGCAACGCCTCGCAGACGAGCCCATCGGTTGACGCCAACGGCAACCCGCTGCCGGGGCTGACCATTCGTTCTTACAACATCCTGAACAACCCGCAGGGTCTCGGCCTCGACCCGACGACCAGGAGCATCATCGGCGTCACGCCGCTGCCGAACAACTTCAACGTCGGCGACGGTTTGAACGTCGGCGGCTTCGCCTTCGTCGCGCCGCAGACCGAACGGCAGTACGACTTCACGGCGAGAGTCGATCACACCTTCAACGAACGACACACGCTCTACGTCCGCTGGGCGCAGGGCGCGCAGAACACGCTCGGCGACAACGGCAACGGCGGCTTGCAGAAGTTCCCCGGCTTCCCGAACTTCGTGGACACGTTCCGCACGCCGCGCAACCTCGCCGTCAACTACCGCTGGGCCATCACGCCCACGCTCATCAACGAGCTCGTCGTCGGCTTCAACCGCTTCACGTTCAGCTTTGAAAACCCCGACCCGAACGTCAACCCGCCCATCATTCTCAACGTGCCGAACGACCCGCTCAACCTGGAGGAGCCGGTCAACAACGCGCGCCGCGTCAACACGCGCCAGATCGTGAACAACCTGAGCTACACGCGCAGCGCGCACACCATCAGGTTCGGCACGAACCTGCGCTTCCAGCAGCACGAGGACGACCGCAGTTCGGTCGCCGGCGGACTGACGCGCGAGCGCGTCTTCCTGTCAACCGGCATCAATCCCGTTCCGGCCAACTACGGCACGAGCAATCTCGCCGGCATCAACTCGGCGGATCGCACGCGGCTCGAAAGCATGATCAACGATCTGCTCGGCCGCGTCGGCACGATCAATCAGGCGTTCGTCGCCACCAGCGACACCGCCTTCGGCCCGCCGCGCACGCGCTTCAACTACGACGCCCGTTACCCCGAGTACGACTTCTACGGGCAGGACAGTTGGAAGGTTCGCAATAACCTGACCATCGATTACGGCCTGCGCTGGGAGATGCGCCTCTCGCCGCGCGCGCCGAACGGCGTCGTCCTGCGGCCTGCGCAGAGGCTCGCCGTGGGTGAGCCGGGAACGAACGCCTTCAACTTCGAGGAAGGTAAACTTTACGACGATTCGTTGTTCCAGTTCGCCCCCACGGCCGGTTTCGCATGGGACCCGTTCGGCACGGGCAAGACCAGCGTGCGCGCCAACTATCGCCTCGCCTACGACCGCACGAACACCTTCGTCTTTTCCTCGTTCATCTTCCAGAGCGCGCCTGGCGCGGCTCGGCTCGTCACGAACAACACCTTCGGCCAGAACGGCGGCCTGCTCCGGCAGGGCATTCCCGTCCTCAACTCGAACGACGTGACGCCGCTGCAATTCCGCAAGCCGCCCGCCTTCGGCACGGGCACTCTCAACGTGGTCGATCCCGATCTCGTCTACCCGCGCACGCACCAATATTCCGTCAGCTTCCAGCGCGAGATCGGCTGGAAGTCAGTCCTCGAAGTCAACTACATTGGGCGGCAAGGCCGTCACCTCTTCGGCGGCTACGACGCCAATCAGGTGGACATCAACAACAACGGCTTCCTCAACGATTTCAACGACCTGAGGAAAACCGGCAACAGTGCGCGGATTAACGCGCTGCTCGCCGGCGATTCGCGTCTGCAACTCGTTAACGGCGTGCGCGAAACCGGCTCGGCTTTCCTCTTGCGGCAATCGCTGGTCGGGCCTGTCCGTCTGTCTAACGGCACTACGACGAGCAATCTCGTCGCCGGCGGCAGCGTGTCGCAGGCCGCGTTCCTGATCGCGCAGGGCGTGCAGGGCGCGTTCACGGGTAACGGCGGTGTGCCTAATCTCGTCGCCAACGGTTTCAGCCCCCTATACTTCCAAGCCTACCCGCAGTTCAGCGGCGCGGTGAACGTCATCGATAGCAACGACCGCTCGCGCTACAACGCCCTCGAAGTTCAACTCAGCCGCCGGTTTTCGCAGGGGCTTAGCTTTCAGGGCAGCTACACGCTCGCCAAGTCGGAGGACACCCGCTCGTTCGATCCGGCTCTCGCTCTCGTCAATCGCGGCGGCGACATCGTGCCGAGCTCCGGCAGGTCAGGCCAATCTGCCTCCAGCACGCCCTTCGACATCAACAACCGCGAATTGAACTACGCGCCCTCGGACTTCGACCGCCGCCACGCGCTGCAAGGCTATGCGCTTTACGAGTTGCCGTGGGGACGCGGCCGCAGGTGGGGCAGCAACTGGAACCGCTCGACCGATTTCCTGCTCGGCGGCTTCCAGATGGGCGGCATTCTGCGCTGGTATACCGGGCGACCTTACACGGTCTTCTCCGGCTCTTACACCACTTCGCAGGTGGTGCAGACCCCTGCAAGCTGCAACGGTTGCCCGCGCAATCTGGGCAACGTAACGTTGGAGAACGGACGCAACGTCTTCTTCAACGCCGATCAGCGCGCGCAGTTCTACGTGCCCGAACCGGGCGAAACCAGCAACGTGGGTCGCAACTACTTCATCGGCCCCTCGCTGTTTAATCTCGACCTGACGATGGGCAAGCGTTTCCGCTTCGATGAGACGCGCAACCTCGAATTCCGCATGGAGGTGCAGAACGCGACCAACACGCCTTCGTTCGCCGTGCCGGACGCCAACCTCGCGTTGACCAACGGCTCCTTCGGGCAGATTCTCGGCGCCGGCTCGACGGCCAGCACCTCGCGCAAGGTGCAGTTTGCTCTGAGGTTCAACTTCTAAACTAAGCGCGAGGCGGGCGGCACAGCCCTGAACTAAAACCTCCGGGTTGTCGCCCGCCTCGCTTTCCGTCACAGGCTTTACGATTTCTTGATGCCGAGAATGTTAATCGCACCCCGCGTCGTCCTGCTCGCGCTTCTGCTCGTGGCAGTGTTCGGCGCACCTCCTTTCACGCTTCAAAGGGCGCAACCAAATTCAGCCGCTACCGATGCGCCCGCCTACGATCTCTTGATCGTGGGCGGGCGCATCGTTGACGGCACGGGCAACCCCTGGTATCGCGCGGACGTGGCCGTTAAGGACGGGCGCATCGTGCGCATCGGACGCCACATCGCCCCCGCCGAGGCGCGTGCGACGGTGGAGGCGCGCAACCAGATCGTCGCGCCCGGTTTCATAGACGTACATACGCACGCGGAAGGCATTTACAGGCAGCCCGCCGCCGAAAACTTCGTGCGCATGGGCGTGACCTCGCTCGTCACCGGCAACTGCGGCTCGTCTGCGACGGACATCGGCGAATTTCTGGGACGCATCAGGGAGCAACCGCTCGCCGTCAACCTCGCCACACTGATCGCGCACGGCGATGTGCGCCGCAAGGTGCTCGGACTGGAGGCGCGCGCGCCTTCGGCCGAAGAGTTGGGGAAGATGGAGGCGCTGGTCGAGCAGGGAATGCGCGACGGCGCGGTTGGCTTCTCGACCGGACTCATCTACGTGCCCGGCACATACGCGAAGACGGATGAGGTGACGGCGCTGGCGCGTGTCGCCGCCCGCCATGGCGGACTTTATGCCACGCACATGCGCAGCGAGGGCGAAGGCGTCCTCGAAGCCATCCGCGAGAGCATAGAGATCGGCGAACGCGCGGGCTTGCCCGTCGAGATTTCGCATTTCAAGATCAGCAACAAGAGAATGTGGGGGCAGACGCCCGCCACGCTCGGCCTCGTCCGCGCGGCGCGCGCGCGCGGGCTGCAAGTCACTGTCGATCAGTATGCCTACACGGCCAGTTCGACCTCGCTCGATTCGCGCCTGCCGAGTTGGGTGCTTGAAGGCGGGCGCGACGCCGGGAAGACGAAACTCGCCGACCCCGCCACGCGCTCGCGCGTCGTCGGCGAAATAAAAGATTCGCTCAAACGCAGCGGCTTCAAAGATTTTTCCTACGCGGTCGTGGCGAGCTACGAGAAGAATCCGGCCTTCAACGGCAAGTCTATCGCCGCCATCACCAGAGAGGCGCGCGGCAAGACGGATGTCGGCAGCCAGATCGAGCAGATACTGGAGATGTACGCCGCGGGCGGCGCGAGCATGGTCTATCACAGCATGGGCGAGCCGGACGTGCAGGCCATCATGCGCGAACCGTTTACCATGATCGCGTCCGACAGCGGCGTGCGTCGCTTCGGCGAGGGCGCGCCGCATCCGCGCGGCTACGGCAACAACGCGCGCGTGCTCGGTCGCTACGTGCGCGAGTTGCGCGTGCTCACGCTTGAAGACGCGATCCGCAAAATGACTTCGCTCCCGGCGCAGACCTTCCGCCTGCGCGACCGTGGCCTCGTGCGCGAAGGCTTCGCCGCCGACCTCGTCATCTTCGACGAGGCGACCATTAATGATCGCGCGACTTTTGACGCGCCGCACCAGTACCCGACAGGCATCAGCTACGTCTTCGTCAATGGGCAGGCGGTGCTCGCGGGCGGGCAGATGACGGAGGCGCGACCCGGCGCGGCTTTACGAGTCCAGGGCGGCGGCCGCTAGCTGCGCCGTCCGTCGGCGCGAGCGGCTGCGAGTAGTTTGCGAACAAAGTCACCTCGGCAACGCGGGCCAGAGCGGTGGCTTGCAGGTGCTTCCTGCTCGCGCCCGTCGGTTTGCTCTCCCTGCAACATGAATTTCAGTTATCCCGATAGATGGAAGAGGACAATCTACATGACTCATAATCTTAAAGTGAGACTCGGCAGTTTATTGCTGCTGTTCGCCTGCTGTCTCGGTTCTACCGTGGGCGCGCACGCGCAGGAAACCAGCGCCACGATCAGCGGTCGCGTGACGGATCAAAACGGCGCGGCGGTGACCGGCGCGCAGGTCGTCATCACCGATACCGAGCGCGGCTTTCAAAGAACTTTTCAAACCAACGATGAAGGCGTCTATAACGCGCCGCAGTTGCCCGTGGGCACGTACACCGTCACGGTGGAGAATCCGGGCTTTAAAAAGTCTGTCCAGGAAAATATAAAACTGAGCGTGAACGACCGGCGCCCGCTCGACATCACGCTGGAGCCGGGGCAGGTGACCGAGACGGTGAACGTCACGGCGGAGGCCCCGCTGATTCAGGAAAGCCCGACGCAGCAAGGTCTGGTCGAAGGCAAACAGGTGCGCGAGTTGCCGCTCAATAACCGCAACTTCATCCAACTGGCGACGCTCAGCGCCGGGGTCACTTCCAGCCTCCCCTCGCAGGTGGGTTTCGGCGGCCTGTCCGTCGTCGCCTTATCCATCAACGGCGGGCGCACGTCCGCCGTCAACTATCTCGTTGACGGGGCGCGCAACGTGGACACGGGGTCGAACCTGACGCTCTTGACCGTGCCGAGCGTTGACGCCATCGCCGAGTTCACGATTCTGACCTCGAACTACGCGCCGGAATTCGGCAGGAACGGCGGCGGCGTCATCAACGTGGTGACGCGCTCCGGGACGAACGATTTTCACGGCACGCTCTACGAATTCGTCCGCAACGACAGGCTCAACGCGCGCGAACCTTTCCGAACGTCGCCCATCGTCGGGCTGAACAAGTCCAACGGCGAGCCGCGCTTCGTGCCGCCCCTGAAGTACAACGACTACGGTTACACCATCGGCGGCCCGCTCCACCTGCCGCGCTTCGGCGAAGGCGGCCCCGCCGTCTACAGCGGGCGCGACCGCACCTTCTTCTTCTTCTCGCAGGAGTTTCGCGCGATTCGCGCCACCAGCACGGCCATCGGAACCGTCCCGACCTTGGCCGAGCGCAACGGCATCTTCACTTCACGCATCGCCGACCCGCGCTCGGGGCTGCCCTGCACGGTGGCCGACCAGCGCGGCTGCTTCCCCAACAACACCATTCCGCGTGAACGCTTCGACCCGAATGCCGTCGCCCTGCTCAACTTCATCCCGCCGCCCAACGAGGCGCTCGGCGGAATCTTTAATCGTTTCCGCCGTGGGACGGGCGTCGCGGCCGATTTCCGCCAGGAGATTCTGCGCATCGACCACAATTTCAACGACAAATACTCCATCAGCGGGCGCTACATCCACGACGATTTCACGAGGGGCGACCCGGGCGGAAACCCCTTCCTCGATCCTTTCGTGATCGGCAGCGCGGCCGGCACGTTGTACCCGAACGTCGCCGCGCAGCAGACCAGCACGCCCGGCGAGAATTTAGTCATCAGCCTCAAGATGCTACCCGCCCCCACCGTCATCAACGAGCTCGCTTTCGACTACGCTTACAACAAGATCGCGAGCACTTTCGTCGGCACCGGGTTGCGGGTCAACGCGCCGGGATTCACTGCGCCGGAACTGTTCCCGGGCAACTTACAGGGGGCTTTGCCGAGCATCACCTTCGCCGGGGCGACCGCCAACCTCGGCTTCACCAGCCCCCAGAGCATCGAGAACCCGAGCTACACCATCCGCGACAATCTCAGCATCGTGCGCGGCAATCACGTCTACAAGTTCGGCGCCTTCCTCTCGCGCGAGGCGAAGAACGAGAACGCCGGGAACGCCCTCAACGGCTCGTACGCCTTCTCGTCCACGCGCACCGGCGGCACGGGCAACGAAATCGCCAACCTCCTGCTCGGCTTGCCGACCAGCTACCTTGAGGATCAAAACGAGGTTAGGGTGCAACTGCGCTACAACACATACGAGTTCTACGCGCAGGACACCTGGAAGATCACGCCGCGCTTCACGCTCGACTACGGCGCGCGCTATTCCATCTTCCAGAACCCGGTTGACGAGAACGATTTCCTTACGGCGTTTTTCCCCAGCCGGTATGATCCGGCGCGCGCCGTGTCGATTGACCCGGTGAGCGGCAACGTAGACACCACGAAGGGCGGCGACCGCTTCAACGGCATCGTCTTCGCCAACGAAAATTCGCCCTACGGGCGGCGCGTGCAGAGCAACAAGTACAACACGCTCGGGCCGCGCGTCGGCTTCGCTTACAACGTCTTCGGCGACGGGCGCACGGTCTTGCGCGGCGGCTTCGGCGTCTACTACGACCGCACGCTCGTCGGCATCGTCGAGCAGAACGCGTTCGTCAACCCGCGGATCAATACGCGCGTCACGATTGACAACCCGACGCTGGCGAACCCCGCCTCGGGCACGACGCGCACGACCGTGCCCACGCTGACGCTCCAGAGCACCAGCGATCCGTTTGAAATCCCGCGCACTTACCAGTACAGCCTCGGCCTGCAACGCGAGTTGTTCTCCAACGCCTTGCTCGAAGTCGCCTACGTCGGGACGAGCGGGCGCAACCTGCTGCGCCTCGTCAACATCAACCAGCCTCTGCCCGGCGCGCGCGACGCGCTCACCGCGCAACTGCGCGCCAACGGCACGCTCAGCGCGACGCAGTTCGCTTCGCTCAACGCCGTGCGTCCCTACAAAGGTTTCGCCGCCATCAACGACCGTCGCACGGAGGCATCTTCAAACTACAACTCACTGCAAACGACTTTCAACAAGCGTTTCTCGCGCGGGTTGCAATTCGGTGCGGTTTACACGTTCAGCAAGAACATCACCGACGCGTCCACCGACCGCAGCGATGCGCCGCAAGACCCGAACAACCTCAGGCTGGATCGCGCGGTTTCGCAGTTCGACCGCACGCACGTCTTCACCACCAACTTCGTCTACGAGTTGCCGTTCTTCCGTGGCCGCACAGACTTCGCCGGGACGGTGCTCGGCGGCTTCCAAATCTCGGGCATCTACTCGGCGCAGAGCGGAACGCCGCTGACGATCACGCAGGTGATCACGGGCGTCAACCCCACCGCCTTCAACGACCCGCTCGGCACGGGCAGCACCCTGCGCCCGAACCTCGTCGGCAACCCGGAAGGCGACCGAACCGTCACGCGTTATTTCAATACCAACGCTTTCGCCGCCGCCTTCGGAACTTTCGGCTCGGCGGGGCGCGGCATCGTGCGCGGGCCGGGGATCAACAATTTCGACTTCACCGTGCAGAAATTGTTCCGCTTCAAGGAGAGCATGAATCTTCAACTCCGCGCGGAGTTCTTCAACCTCTTCAACCACCCACAGTACGGCAACCCCGGCACTACCGTGACGTTCGAGCCTGACCCGACCGTCACCGTACCGGCGGGCAGTTTGCCGACCGTGTTCCGGCAGACCGCCGCCAGCGCGGCCACCTTCGGGGTCATCAGCACGACGCGCGATCCGCGCATCATTCAGTTCGGCGTGAAGTTCAACTTCTAGTCGAATTATCGTTTGTGAAATGCGCGGATGCCCGCGTCGCCTGCGAGCGACGCGGGCATCCGTGTTTTAGAGAGCGTATGCTTAAATCGAGATATGGAAATTGACGAAACCGTGATGCGCTCTCTGTTATTGCGCGGGGCGCGCCTCGTCCTGCCGCAGGGAACCGTCGAGCGCGCCAACCTGCTCGTGCGGCGCGAACGCATCGCGCACATTTCGACGGCCGGCGAAGACGATATCACAGGGCACGCCGACCGGACGTTCGACTTGCAGGGCCTGACCGTCTACCCCGGCTTCATAGACGTACACATTCACGGCGCGGTGGGCGTAGATACGATGGAGGCGACGGCAGGCGATCTATTCCGCGTCGCCGAATTTCTCGCGCGCGAGGGCGTAACCTCGTGGCTGCCGACGCTCGTGCCCGCGCCTCTCGAAGATTACGAGCGCGCCGCCGCGTCAATCGGACACCTGATGGCCGCGCAGGACGAACGCGCCACGCCCGCCGCCGCACGCGCCCTCGGCCTGCACTACGAAGGCCCGTTCATCAACAGCGCGCAGTGCGGCGCGCTGCGCCCACCTTACTTTCGCACTTTCCAGCAGCCCGCAGACGTGAGCGCGCTGCCCGTAGCGGGCACTCCGCAATCAATTCGTATGATCACGGTCGCGCCCGAGATCGAAGGCGGGATCGAGTTGGTGCGCGAACTGGCGGCGCGCGGTTGGGTCGTCTCCATCGGTCACACGCGCGCTGACGTTGAGACGCTCGACCGCGCGGCGGCGGCGGGCGCACGCCACATGACACACTTCTTCAACGCCATGTCGCCGCTCCACCAGCGCACGCCCGGCCCCATCGGCTGGGGACTCCTGAGCGACGACGTGACCTGCGACATCATCGCCGACGGGCATCACGTCGCGCCGCTCGCGCTCCGACTCGCGCTGCGCTGCAAGACGCCGGAGCGGCTCTGCCTGATCAGCGACGCAGTCGCACCCGCCGGGCAGGGCGACGGCGAGTTTCGCATCTGGGGCGAGACGATCAGGGTCGCGGGCGGGCGCACCGCGAACGAGCGCGGCCAGATCGCCGGTTCGGTCAGCACCATGCGCGACGCCGTGCGGCAGATGCTCGCGCTCGGCGTCGCGCCCATGGACGTTTCGCGCATGGCTTCCGCCAACCCCGCGCGCCTGATCGGCGTCGCGGACGGTTACGGCACAATCGAAGAAGGCAAACGCGCAGACCTCGTTGCGCTCGACGAAGAGGGACGGGTGCGTCTGACTGTGATCGGCGGGCGCGTGGCGTTTAACGCGTTGCGGGATGTCTGACAGGCCGGTTGCGAATCAAGTGCGGTTCAGGGTTTCAAACACGCTTCGCGCGAAAGCCCCACGCCCAGAAGGCGGAGGCGACGAGCGTCGGCAGGACGACGAGCGTCTGGAGAAGAAAGGCGATCACGTCGTTGCTGCGCTGGCCGTTGTACTCCAGGCCGTTGACGCCGATGAAGGAGGCGACGAGCGTGACGAGCCAGTTGGCGTAAGCGGGCACGCCGGACGCGAGCGCGAGCCGCCGCAGACCACGCGCGCCGTAATGCAGAAACTCGAAACTCCACGCCACTGCGAGCAGCCACAACCCGCCGAGCAGCGCGTTGAGATGCGCCGCCAGAGCCATGCGCGGCATCCCGACCGAGACCTTCCCCGTCAGGGCTGCGGCAGACCACAGCCCCGTCACCATCCCGATGAAGAACAACAACGCGCCCGCAAACGCCAACTGTTTACGAAGTGGACTTTCATTCATATTTTAAGTGACGAGTGATGAGTGACGAGAAAAAACAGTGATCATCAAATGAATGACGCGTGTGACGAGCCGGAACGACAGGATAATTAAAAGCCTCGGAGCGTGAGCCGTAATCAGACGAAACTTGCGTTTACGATTAACAATTCACGACTTTCTCTTGTCACTTGTCACCCGTCACTAGTCACTGTTTTTCTCTACCGGACAGGCCGCGCGCAATGATACACTACGCGCCCGCATGCCATGCAAATATCTCTCAACTCTTATGAAAATCAAATCCCTGTGTTCCCTCGTCGTCGCCTCGTGCCTGCTGACCGCTCCGCTCTGTTCACGCGCGCAAAACATGACTGCCGATCTCATCATTGTTAACGCCAACGTCCGCACGATGGACAAGGGGCGTCCGTCGGCCGAGGCCGTCGCCGTCTACGGCAATCGCATCGCCGCCCTCGGCACGACCGGCGAGATACGCAAACTCGCGGGCGGGCGCACGCGTGTCATAGACGCGCAGGGCGCGCTCGTCCTCCCCGGCTTCAACGACGCGCACGTCCATTTCATAGACGGCGGCAGCCATCTCGCCAGCGTCCAACTGCGTGACGCCGCCAGCCCCGAAGAGTTTGCCGAGCGCATCGGCCAATTCGCCGCGAAGACTCCGAAAGGGCGTTGGATCATGGGCGGCGACTGGGATCACGAACGCTGGCCGGGCGCGCCGCTGCCGACCAAAGAGTTGATCGACAGGCTCACGCCCGATCATCCCGTCTTCGTCAATCGTCTCGACGGCCACATGTCGCTCGCCAACTCGGTCGCGCTGAAACTCGCGGGCGTGACGAAGGAGACGAAAGACCCCGACGGCGGTCTGATCGTGCGCGACGCGCGCACGGGCGAGCCGACCGGCGTGTTGAAAGACGCCGCGATGTCGTTCGTCCACGCGAAGATTCCCGACCCGACCTTCGATGAAAAACTCGAAGCCGCGCGCGCGGCCACCTCTCACGCGGCCAGTCTCGGCGTGACGAGCGTGCAGGACATGTCGGCCGGACGCGACATCGGCGTGCTGCAAACGCTCGCGGCGCGCGGCGAGTTGAAGACGCGCGTGTATGCGGTCTCACCTCTCTCGCAGTGGGAGCGGCTGGCGCAGACGGGCGTGCGCGCCGTGTTCGGCTCAGACCTCCTGCGCGTCGGCGGGTTGAAAGGCTTCGCCGACGGCAGTCTCGGTTCGACCACCGCGCTCTTCTTCGACCCCTACCTCGACGCGCCCGCAACGCGCGGCCTCCCATCGGACGAGATGTTTCCCGAGGGCGAGATGCTCAAGCGCGTGCAGTCGGCCGATGCAGCCGGGCTGCAAGTGATGATTCACGCCATCGGCGACAGTGCAAACGACCGCATCCTCTCTATCTACGAACAGGTCGCGCGGACTGCGGGCGCGCGCGACCGTCGCTTCCGCATCGAGCACGCGCAGCACATCCGCGCCGCAGACATCTCTCGTTTCGCGCGCGGCGGCGTCATCGCCTCGATGCAACCGTATCACGCCATAGACGACGGGCGTTGGGCGGAGAAGCGCATCGGCCGCGAACGCGCGCGCACGACCTACGCCTTCCGCTCGCTCCTGGACGCCGGGGCGGTGCTCGCCTTCGGCACTGACTGGTACGTCGCCCCGCTCAACCCCATGCTCAGCATTTACGGGGCGGTCACGCGTCGCACGCTCGACGGTAAAAACCCGCAAGGGTGGATACCCGAACAGAAGATCACCGTCGAAGAGACCGTGCAGGCTTACACCGCCGGGTCGGCCTACGCCGAATTCGCGGAGCACACGAAGGGCACGCTCGCGCCTGGCAAACTCGCCGACCTCGTCATCCTTTCGCAAGATATTTTCCGCATCAACCCCGTCGAGATCGAGCGCGTGACCGTGCGCCTGACGATCATGGACGGCCGGGTCGTTTACGAAGAGAAGAAATAGCCGGAGGCTGAGAAGAGTGGAATTCACCGTCGTCGAAGGTCTGCGGACGCTGAAATTCGATCTCGTCCTGACACTCGCGCTGGCGGCTCTGTTCCTGTTCGCCGGAGGGTTCGTGCAGGGGCGCGTCGGGTTTCTCAGACGCGCGAGCATCCCTGCGGCGGCGATTGGCGGACTGTTGTTCGCCGCGCTGGTGATGCTCCTGCGTTCGCGTGGCACGCTCGGCATTGCCCTCGACACTTCGCTGCGCGCGCCGTTCCAGATCGCTTTCTTTACCACCATCGGCTTCGGGGCGACGCTCTCGCTGCTCGGCGCGGGCGGCCTGCGCCTGATCGTCTTCTACCTCATCGTGACGGGGACGGCCGTGGTGCAAAACGTGGCGGGCATCGCAATCGCACTCGCGCTCGGCGCGCCGGCCGCGCTCGGCGTCATCTGCGGGTCGCTGACGTTGACGGGCGGCCCCGCAACCGGGCTGGCCTTCACGGGCGAGTTCGAGAGTTTGGGCGTGACGGGGGCGGGCGCGCTCATCATCGCATCTGCCACATTCGGCATCTTCGTTTCAAGTCTGGTGGGAAATCCGGTCGCCGCAGCGCTCATCCGACGCTTTCGCCTCGCCTCGCCGCGCGAGGAAACTAAACAAGACGAGGCGGCGGAGTTCTGGGCTATAGGCGCGACGGGCAGGTTTGACGACGCGGGTGAAGAGACGTTTGACGACGCGAAACGGGAGAGGGAAGAATCGCATTTGACGGGCGCGGAGTTGTTGCGGAACTTGCTCGTCCTGCTCGTGGTGATGGGCGTGGGCGCGCTCCTCGGTGTGGGCTTATCGCGCCTGCGCGTGACTCTTCCGGCTTACGTAGGCGCGATGGTCGTGGCCGCGCTCGTGCGAAATCTGGATGATCGCTATGGTTGGTTCAGGCTCGACATGCGCGCGATTGAGGCCGTGGGCGGCATCGCGCTCGCGCTGTTTCTCGTCATCGCCTTGATGGATTTGAAACTGTGGCAACTGGCGGGGCTGGCCGTGCCGATGCTCGTCATACTCGCCGTGCAAGTTGTGCTTATGATAATTTACGCCGTCCTCGTCACGTTCGTCTTGATGGGGCGTGATTACGAGGCGGCGGTCACGACGAGCGGGCACATCGGTTTCGGCCTCGGCATCACGCCGAACGCCGTCGCTAACATGGAAGCCCTGACCGCGCGCTACGGCGCGGCCCCGCGCAGCTTTTTGATCGTGCCCATCGTCGGCGCGTTCTTCATAGACTTCTCGAACGCGCTCATCATCACCCTGTTCGCAAACTTCCTGCGGTGACAACCCGATTAATTATGTCGAAGAGAAAAATACTCCGCCTCGCTTTTGCCGTTCTAGCCCTCGTTGGGCTGTCGGCCTTTGTCTCGAACCTTGTGGCGCAGGAGAGACGCGCGCGCGATAAGACGCACGCGCCGCAGGCGCAGAAGTTCAACGCCGCGCCGTCGCCCGCCCTGCAAGCGTTGGTTGACGAGGCGGCGCGCGAAACCTTGCGCCGTTTCGGCGACAAGAAACTCGCGGAGAATCAACTGGCGATCACCCTGATTGATTTGCGCGACGCCGGGCGACCGGCGATAGCGAGTTTTCGCGGCGAGGAGCGCATCTACACGGCGAGCGTCGTCAAGATGTTCTACCTGGCGGCGGCGCATCGCTGGCTTGAGGACGGGCGTCTGAAAGAGACGGCGGAATTGAACCGCGCGCTGCGCGACATGATCGTCGATTCGTCAAACGACGCAACCGGGTACGTGCTCGACGTGTTGACGGGCACTTCGAGCGGCATGGAGTTGCCGCCCGCCGAGATGCGAAAGTGGCAGGAGCGTCGCAACGCCGTCAACCGCTACTTCGCCTCTCTCGGCTACGCGAACATCAACATCAACCAGAAGACTTTCTGCGAAGACGCCTATGGGCGCGAGAACTTCGGCCGCGGCCCGAACGGCGAGAATCGCAACAAGCTGACCACGAACGCCACGGCGCGCCTCCTGGCCGAGATCGCCACGCGCCGCATCGTCACCTCGGCGCGCTCCGAGAAAATGATGGAACTCCTCAAGCGCGATTTCTCGGGTAAGAGCGGCGACCCGGACGATCAGGGGCGCGGCTTCACCGGCATCGCCCTGAAAGATTACGAGGGCGCGCGCCTCTGGTCGAAAGCCGGTTGGACGAGCAAGGTGCGACACGACGCGGCCTACATCGAACTTCCGAACGGCGCGCGCTTCGTCGTCGTCACCTTCACGGAAGGGCACAGCAACGAGCGCGACATCATCCCGACGGTCGCCGAAGTTATCCTTAAGAGGATGAGTAAATCGTAAAGGGGCGTAAATCGTAAATCGTGAATCGTAAATAGATAAAATACGGTTCTTTCTATTCACGATTTACGATTTACGGCTTCTGAGCCATGAT
>DATCWB010000546.1:0-32409 GCA_036566625.1 Pyrinomonadaceae bacterium | reverse complement strand
TTTAGATTCTTGATAGCTCAAAGCGGCGCATGGTCGTTCCCCTGAAAAACCGACCCGCCGCTAACGGAGAAATTCTAATGCCTTTTTCACGTCTGCTCCCCCGCACACAAAAGACGAGCCTCACGCTCGCCGGCATCGGCGCGATCTCGACACTGCTTGCAATCGTCATCTTCCAGACCTTTTACTTCGCCCGCCAGCCCGTCGTGCATAATGTCAACTACACGGAACTCCAAACGTTGACTAATGACGCCGCTGCCAGGTCTCTGCTGGTCGAAGGCGAACTGATGATCGTCGAGAAAATTGACGGCACACGCACGCAGGCCATCGTCACCAACGCAGTCGCGCAGCAGGGAATCATCAGCGTCTTCGAGCAGAAGAAACTGCCCGTCGTCTTCAACACGATGCAGCCGGGGCGACTCGCCTCCGCGCTGAACTGGATCATCGCGCTGCTCACGCTCGCCGTGATCGCTTTCGTCGGCTGGCGCATGTACGCCAGCATGAGCGGCGGCCACGGCGATTTTGAATTGACCGACGCGAGCGGCTCGCAGAAGGCCACCTTCGCCGACGTGGCGGGTGTTGACGAGGCGAAAAACGAGTTGGCCGAAACCATCGAATTTTTACGCGACCCGCTTCGCTTCGGCCGCCTCGGCGGGCGCGCCCCGCGCGGCATCCTGCTCTCAGGCCCTCCGGGAACGGGCAAGACCCTGCTCGCTCGCGCCGCCGCCAACGAAGCGAACGTGCCTTTCCTGTCAGTTTCGGGTTCGAGCTTTCAGGAAAAATTTGCCGGACTCGGCGCGGCGCGCGTCCGGCGTCTCTTCACGCGCGCGCGTAAACTCGCGCCCTGTGTAGTCTTCATCGACGAGATAGACGCGCTCGGTCGCCGCCGTGGCCGCAGCGGCGATTCGGCCTCAGCCGATCAGGATCAGACGCTCAACCAACTCCTGATCGAGATGGACGGCTTCAAACAACTCGAAGGCGTCGTCGTTATCGCCTCGACCAACCGCCCCGACATACTCGATCAAGCCCTGACGCGCCCCGGCCGTTTCGACCGCGAGATCGCCGTCAACCTCGCAGACGCACGCGGACGCGAAGAAATCCTGCGCGTCCACGCACGCAAGTTGACGCTCGCCCCCGAACTCGAACTCAACTGGATCGCGCGCGGCACGCCCGGCTTCTCCGGCGCAGACCTCGCCAACCTCCTGAACGAGGCCGCCATCGCCGCCACCCGCCACAACGCCGACTCCGTGCAGCGCGAGCACGTCGAATACGCCCGCGATAAAATTTTGATGGGCGCGGAACGCCGCGGCTTCATGATGGACGAAGAAGAACGCTACGCGACGGCCGTCCACGAGGCGGGGCACGTCGCCGTCGGCCTCGACGTGAAGCACGGCGACCCGATTCACAAAGTCTCGATCCTCCCGCGCGGGCGCGCTCTCGGCGTTACGCAATCTCTGCCAGAACGCGACCGCCTGATGAAGAAGCGCGAATATCTCGAAGACCAGATCGCCCTGCTCCTCGGCGGGCGTGCGGCCGAGCAGATTCTTCTGGAGACGATGACGGCGGGCGCGTCCAACGACATCGAACGCGCCGTCGAGATCGCGCGCAAGATGGTCTCGGAGTTCGGCATGAGTCCGCTCGGCCCGATTCACCTCGGCAAACCGGAAGACCCGCACAGCCAGGCTCTCCTGGATCGCGTCGAGCATGCGACGAACGACATCATCAACGCGCAGATGGCGCGCGCCTGTGAGATCGTCGAAGCGCGCCGCGAAGAGATCATGCGCCTCACGGGCGGGCTGATGGCGCGCGACACGCTGGAATCCGACGAGATTCAAGAGTGCTTCGGCATCAGGGCTGAGGCCAGCCGGGCGGCGTAAAAGCTCAAGTCGAAAACGTAAAAGCGGAAGGCAGCCGGGGCAGTCAGGTGTTCTCGGGCTGCCTTCCGCTTTTGTCACACCACCAGGCGATACCCCGCGCACGACCGCAAGTTTCTACCGGCGGTCTCGTCGCTTGATTGTCCGACGCATCTCCTGTAATTTTTGCGTGCGAAAACAAGTTAATTTCACCGCCTGACTCTGACTCCCGAACGTTACTTCGATACGACAATGACTTATCCCGGCGTCGCACGTCTGGAATTACCGATCCTGCAGGAACTCGTCGCGACCGGCGGTGTGGACGACGTGCGTTACCTCTACGAACGCCTCGTCGCCTACTTCCCGCAGATTGACGACGCGACGCACAAGGCCGAGAGCAACGGCGAACTCAGGCAGTGGAAACGGCACGTCCAGCGCGCCGGGCGCGAACTCGCCGATAAGCGACAGATAGACCGCCGGCGCGGGTTGTGGACGATCACGGCGCAGGGGCGCAAGCGTATCGAAGACGAAGCGCCGAGTTTCTCATTCAACGTCGAGGCCGCGCCCGCGCCGGCCGGGGCTGCCGCCCTCTCGCACGCCGATGTCCAGCAGATGCTCATAGACATCGGGCGCGTGCTCGGCCATCACGCGGAGAGCGAGTTTGAGTATTACGACGTGGTGTGGCGCGCAAGCGAGACGAGCCCGCGCCTCAGCCACATCTTCGAGGTGCAACGCAAGGGCAACGTCGATGCTGCGCTGGCGAAACTGAAGCGCGCCTACGAATCGCAACGCTCGCAACCTTTCCTCGTCGTGGCGAGCGAGCGCGACACGAACCGCGCCAACCTCCAGATGAGCCTGGCGCAGACGGGCGCGTTTCACGAAATCGGGCGGGTCACAAAAATTCTGAGTTTTGAGCAACTGCACAGGCTTCACCGCGCGCTCACGTCCGTCGAAGACCTGCTCGCGGAGTTCATCGAGCGATGATGATCGGCACACCCCTTCGCCAGCAGTATCTCGACATCAAGCGTCGCCACCCGGACGCCATTCTCCTCTTCCGCATCGGCGATTTCTACGAAGCCTTCGACGACGACGCGCGCCTCATCGCGCGCGAACTCGGCATCGTGCTCACCTCGAAACCGATGGGGCGCAACGTCCGCGTCCCGCTCGCGGGCGTGCCGTATCACAGCCTCGAACGCCACCTTGCCACACTCATCGCGCGCGGCCATCGCGTCGCTATTTGCGAACAGCTCACCGCCGCGCCCGTCAAAGGCGAAGCGGCGGGGCGCGGCCTGATCGAGCGCGACGTGGTGCGCGTCGTCACGCCCGGCACGATCATCGAACCCGGCCTGCTGCGCAGCAAAGTCAACAACTATCTGGCCGCCTATTGCACCGACGGGCGTCGCGCCGGAATCGCTTACGCGGACGTGACGACGGGCGAATTCGCCGCCACCGAACTGGAAGCAACGGCCGCCATCCCCGAACTCCAACGCCTCGCGCCATCGGAAATACTCGTCCCGCGCTCTCTGGAAACTTCGGACGCGGACTTGCCCGGCTTCATCACGCGCTGCAACGACGATTACTTCGCCGCTCCCGTCGCGCGCGGCGCGCTGCTCAACCATTTCCAGACGCGTTCGCTCGCGGCCTTCGGTCTTTCACGCACGCCGCTCGCCACCTCGGCCGCCGGGGCTATCGTCGCATACCTGCGCGACACGCAGGCGACTTCGGCCGGACAGTTGACGCGTCTGACGAGTTACCACACGGGCAACTTCATGCTGCTCGACGCGCAGACGCTTCGTTCGCTGGAGATTTTCGAGAGCCACGGCGGCGCGCCCTCTCTGCTCTCGACGCTCGACGCGACGCGCACCCCGATGGGCGGCCGGCGACTGCGGCAATACCTGCGTCAACCGCTGCTCGACATGACCGAGATCATGCGCCGACATGATCAGGTAGCGTGGTTCGCCGAACACGCGAAGGCGCGCGCGGAACTGTTCGCCGCGCTCGAATTCGTCTACGACCTCGAACGCCTGTCCGGTCGCGCGCGCGCAGGCGTGGCGACGCCGCAGGAGGTGCTCGCGCTCGGTCAAAGTCTTGAGACGCTTCCGCGCGTGCGTGCGGTCTTGCAGCAGGATCAAAAGAGGTTCGGCGCGCTCCTGGCCGCGCTCCCGGCTTGTACGGAGGCGGCGCGCGTCATACGCGATGCGGTCGCCGACGAATTGCCGAAACGCGGCGAAGGCCGGGGCATCATTCGCGCGGGCTTCTCCGACGAACTCGACAAGCTGCGCGAGTTGTTGCGCAACGGCAAAACTTACCTCGCAGAGATGGAACAGCGCGAACGCGCCCGCAGCGGCATCAAGAGCCTGCGCGTCGGCTATAACAAGGTGTTCGGCCACTATATCGAAGTGACGCGCCCCAACCTTCATCTCGTCCCCGAAGGCTACACGCGCAAGCAGACGCTCGCGCAGGCCGAACGCTTCGTCACGCTCGAACTCAAAGAGCACGAATCGCTGGTCGTGAACGCGCAGGAGCGCATCGGCGAACTCGAAACGAACATCTTCCGGCAAGTCTGTGCAGAGATCGGGCGCAACCGCGATGAGATACTCGCGGCCGCCTCGACAATCGCGCATCTCGACGCGGTCGCCTCGTTCGCCGAGATCGCCGCGCAG
Organism: Pyrinomonadaceae bacterium; assembly: GCA_036566625.1. Classification (GTDB taxonomy): domain Bacteria; phylum Acidobacteriota; class Blastocatellia; order Pyrinomonadales; family Pyrinomonadaceae; genus JAIVJZ01. The sequence goes on along the minus strand of DATCWB010000546.1, from coordinate 27,896 downwards.
TTCAAATACGTCCGCCCAGTCATGTCCGAGTCGCCTGTCCTGCGCATCACGGCGGGTCGCCATCCCGTCATCGAAAGGATGTTCGCCGAAGGGATGTTCGTCGCCAACGACGCGAAGCTCGGCGGCGAGAATGCCCCCGAGATCGCTTTGATCACGGGGCCGAACATGTCAGGCAAATCAACCTACCTGCGGCAGACCGCGCTCGTCGTCCTGATGGCACAGGCGGGCAGTTTTGTCCCGGCAACTCATGCGACGGTCGGACTCTGCGACCGTATCTTCACGCGCATTGGTTTGTACGACCGGCAGGGCAGCGGCGAGTCTACGTTTATGACCGAGATGGTCGAGACGGCGCAGATACTTCACCACGCCACCGAGCGTTCCCTGATCCTGCTCGACGAACTCGGGCGCGGCACTTCGACCTACGACGGCCTCGCCGTCGCCCGCGCCGTTGTCGAATACATCCACAACCACCCGCAGCTGCGCGCCAAGACACTCTTCGCCACTCATTACCACGAACTGACCGCGCTCGCCGCACTGCTCCCGCGCCTCGAAAATCTACACGTCGAGATCGCCGAGGAGGGAAGCGATCTCGTCTTCCTCTACAAGATCAGCCCCGGCAGCGCGGAGCGCAGTTACGGCGTCTATGCGGCCAGGCTTGCGGGGCTGCCGCGTCCCGTCGTCCGCCGCGCCGAAGAGTTGCTCGGCGAATACGAAGCGCAGGGCGGCGAGCGGCCTTTGCCGGCGGACGGCGCGAAGCAACCCGCGCAAATTCACCCGCGCGAACGCGAGGCCAAAGTCGTTCAGGCGTTAATGCAACTAGACCCGGACGCGCTCGCGCCCGTCGAAGCCCTGATGAAACTTTTTGAATTGAAACGGCTGGCGGAAGACTCCGCAGAAGACGAGTCGGGCAAGGTTAGAGCGATTCGGACGGCGTAAGAAAAAGCCTCTGGCGGGGCTTGCGGTCGTAACTCCCTCCTTACTTATATCCAACTCTTGTTACGTTCTACTGTTTAAACCGGGTCTGTGTGGATTTGCACTTTAGCGCGGGGTATTTCGGCCTCGATGGTTCGCAGGACGCGGACTGAGGCGGCGTGCGCCTCTTCCAGCGTCTGGTGGCGTTCCACTTCCAGATGCAGGTCGATGAATTTCTGCGAGCCGGAGCGACGCGTGCGCAGGTCGTGAAAGCCGAGCACCCCCTCATCTTGAAAGCGTCCGACGATCTCGGCGATTTGCGCGTCCACCTCGGGCGGCAGACGCCTGTCCATCAACACCTCCACCGATTCGCGCCCCACGGTGAGCGCGGCCACCAGAATGTAGATCGAGATAGCGACGGAGATGATGGGGTCAACGATAGTCCAGCCGGTGAAATAGATAAGCGCGAGCGTGAGGAGCACGCCGCCGTTCGTCCACACGTCGGAGGCGAAATGCACTGCATCGGCCGACAGGGCGGGCGAGTCGGTCAGCCTTGCCACGCGCCGCAGACGCGCCACCAGCGCATAGCTGACGAGGATGGCGATGACCATCGTCGCCACGCCGATCGTTTCCGAACTGGTCGGGTGCGGGTAGATCATGCGCTTGATCGCTTCGTAGATGAGGAACAGCCCGGAGAAGGTGATGACCGCCGCCTGAAAAAGTCCGGCGAGCGACTCGGCTTTGCCGTAGCCGTAAGCGTGATCGTCGTCGGGTGGCCGCGCGGCGGCGCGCACGGCAAAGTAGTTGATCGACGATGCGAAGATGTCCATCGTCGAATCGAGAAGCGAAGCCCAGACCGCAATCGAACCCGTCAGCCAACCCGTCCCCGTCTTGAGCAGGATGAGAAAAGCTGCGGCGAGGATGGAGAGCCGCGCGACGGAGTTCTTCAGTGTCGCCTCTTTGGCCTGCGCGCCGGTGTCTCGTGTGGTTGGGACTGACATTGTTTAGTGCTTACGTAAAGACAAGCGTTTGCCGCTCGCAAACGGATGGTCGAGCGTGCGCGTTGACAACTTTAACGCCCGAGCGCCTCCGGCCGCTCGGAAACCTCTTCGATGGCGCGACTGCGCGAGCGCACCGTGACCGTCGCCACGCCCGCGAAGATGAGCGCGGCGGCGAGCCATGTCCGCGAGTTCAAACTCTCGCCGAGGATGAACGGCGCGACCGCAAACGCGATGAGCGGTTGCAGGTAAATATAGATGGCGACGACGCTCGGCGCGACGCGCCCCAGTGCCCATGCGTTCAGGTAGTAGGCCGCAACCGTGGGCACGACGATGATGTACAGCATCGCGAGCCAGACGCCCGGCGGCACGGCCGCAAATGAAATTTTCGACAGGTGGTAGCCGCCGATGGGCAGCGTGATGAGACTGCCGAAGATGAAAATCCAGGTGATGACGGTCAACGCGCCGTAGCGTTTGATCATATCCTGCGAGATGGCGATGTAGGCTCCGTAAGACAAAGAGTTGAGGAGCAGGATGAGGTTGCCGATGTTCGTCTCGCGCGAAAAGCTGGCCTCGGCCGGGTTGATGAGATAGACGACGCCGCAGGCCGCCAGCAGCAGGCCGACGGCGACGCGCCACGAACCGCTCTCGTAGCCGAGCAGGACGCTGACCAGGAGCGTGAAGATCGGGATCGTCGTGCCGAGCAGCGCGGAATTGATGACGGTCGAGAGTTCGAGACCTTTGACGAAGAGAAACTGGTTGAGAACGACGCCGAGCAGGCTGTAGAGCACGAGCCGCGCGTAGTCGCTCCTGCGTTCGATGCGAGTGCTTTCGGTCGCGCGGCGGATGAGGATAAAGGCAATCGCTGCGCCGACGATGCGAAAGGTGACGAGACCCGTGGCGGGCAGCGCGCGCAGGACAAGTTTACCGACAATCGGCCATGTGCCGAAGATGAGTTGCACGGCGACGAGCGCGCCGTGCGGTTTGAGACTCGTTGACTTGAGCGGCGCGTTGGTGGCGTTCATGTGAAAGAGCGTTCAACCCTTTACCCGTTGGATGCTGCGTGCGGATGCGACTTTCAGAGCATGAGCAACAGCGGATTTTCCAGCATCTTCTTGAAAGTTTGCAGGAACTTCGCGCCCGTCGCCCCGTCAACGATGCGATGATCACAAGACATCGTGACGCGCATCAACTGGCGCACGACGATCTCGCCATCACGGACAACCGGCTTTGCCCCCATCGCTCCGACGGCCAGAATAGCCGCCTCCGGCGGATTGATGATCGCCGTGAACTCGTCTATGCCGAACATGCCGAGGTTACTGACGGAGAAAGTCGCGCCCATGTATTCGTCGGGCTGTAGTTTGCGCTCGCGCGCGCGCCCGGCCAATTCACGAACCTCGCGGCTGATCTGCCCGATGGACTTACGGTCGGCCGCGCGCACGATGGGCGTGATCAGCCCTTCGTCAATCGCTACGGCGACGCCGATGTCCGCGCGCTCGTAATAGCGGATGGTCTTATCCTGAAACGAGGCGTTGACCTGCGGGTGTTGGACGAGGGCGGCGGCGGCCACCTTGATGATGATGTCGTTGATGCTGATCTTGTTCTCCTGATCGAGACCGTTGAGCGTCGCACGTAGTTCGGCGGTGCGATCCATCTCGATCTCGGTGGTCAGGAAGAAGTGCGGCACGGGGCCGACGGACGAGGTGAGACGGCGCGCAATGGTCGCACGCATGGTCGAAACCGGCTCGTCGCGATAAGGCGACGCTCCCTCGACCGACGGTTGCTGCGGCGCGGGTTGCCGTTGCGGCGCGCGCGCTTCGGCCGCGCCCGACGGAGTTTGGTCGGCTTGCGTGTGTGCTTGCGGTGCGTCGGCTTGCGCAGGCTTCCGTCCGGCGTTGATGGCGGCCTCGATGTCGCGTTTGACGATGCGCCCGCCGGGGCCGCTGCCGGTGAGCGACTTGATGTTGATGTTTGCCTCGGCCGCCATACGCGCGGCGATGGGCGAGACGACGACGCGCCCGCCCGCGCGCTGCCCGTTGCCAGAAGCACCTTCATCGCTTGCGCCCGCCGCTTGCGTGGAAGTTTTGTCGGGGGGGATTTGTGCGCCGCCGCTCGAAGGCGTGCCGCCCTCGTCGCCCTTGAGCGGCGCGCCCTCGATGGTGGCCTGCGTGCGCTCGCCTTCAACGACGACGCCGGCCAACTCTCTCTGCGCGCCGTCCTGCCCGGCCTCTACGTTCTCCTCGATGCTCTTTTTATTCGCGGCGGCGGCCTCGCCCGATTCGGCAGCCGAGACGAGCGCGGAGATGTCTTCGTCGGCCTCGCCGATGATGGCAATCACCTGCCCGAGCGGCACGGTTGAACCGGCTTCGACGAGAATCTTGCGCAGCACGCCCGTCGTCAGAGCCTGCGCTTCCATCGTCGCCTTGTCGGTGTCAATTTCGGCGAGCGGTTCGCCGACGCTCACCTTGTCGCCCTCATTCTTCAACCAACGCGCCAGTTGCCCCTCTTCCATCGTCGGAGAGAGCTTCGGCATGACCACCTGAGTTGCCATTATGTTTTCCTCGTGAACGGTAAATCGTGAATCGTGAATCGTAATTCGTGAATAGAAAGAAACGGGTTTTCTCTATTCACGATTTACGATTCACGATTTGCTAATCAAGGTATGAAACTTCGCGCACGGCGGCGACGATCTTCGCCACATCGGGCAGGGCGAGCTGCTCAAGGTTCTTGGCATAGGGCATGGGTGCGTCCGCGCTGGAGATGCGTTTGACGGGCGCGTCCAGATAGTCGAAGGCGCGCTCCATGATCTGCGCGCTGATCTCCGCGCCGACGCCGCAGAAGGCGTGCGATTCTTCGACGATGACGACGCGGTTAGTCTTCTGCACCGAACGGATGATCGTATCTATGTCGAGCGGCCGGATCGTGCGCGGGTCAACCACCTCGACGCTCACGCCTTCCTTCTCCAACTCCTCCGCCGCCTTCAGCGCGAGTGGGACAGTCAGCGAGCGCGCGACGATGGTGGCGTCCGTGCCCTCGCGCTTGATGTCGGCCACGCCGAGCGGGATGGTGAAATCCGGGTCGTCCGGCACTTCGCCCTTCATGCCGTACATGCGCTCCTGCTCCATGAAGATGACGGGATCGTCATCGCGAATCGCGCTCTTGAGCAATCCCTTCGCGTCGGCGGCCGTCGAAGGCATGACGACCTTGAGGCCGGGGAAGTGCGCGTACCATGATTCGAGCGCCTGCGAGTGTTGCGACGAGACTTGATAGGCCGAACCGTTCGGGCCGCGGAAGACGATGGGGATTTTGAACTGCCCGCCCGACATGTAGAGCATCTTGGCGGCCGAGTTGACGATCTGGTCGGTGGCGAGGATCGAGAAGTTGAACGTCATAAACTCGATGACGGGGCGCAAGCCCACCATCGCCGCGCCCACTCCGAGACCGGCGAAGCCGAGTTCGGTGATGGGCGAATCAATCACGCGCTTCTCGCCGAACTCTTCCAGCAAACCCTTCGAGACTTTGTACGCGCCCTGGTAGGCGGCCACCTCTTCGCCGAGCAGGAAGACGTTCTCGTCGCGGTGCATCTCTTCGCTGAGCGCCTGATTCAAAGCCTCTCGAATCGTGATCACGGCCATTCAATCAACCTCCGGAATGAAACTAAACTCAACCCTGTGTCCCCTAATACCTGCGCGTCGGCGGTTCAGTGGGGTCAGGCGGTAAGACGAAATTGTAAGTGAGCACCCCGTTAACTTTGACGGGTTGACCTGAGAGACGTACCGGCGAAAATCGCGCCTTGTACGCGGCTTTCACGGCTGCCTGTTGTAACAACGGATGCCCACTCGCCGCTCGCGCCGAAATGACCTTGCCTTCTTCGTCAAAAGTTACCTGCACCGTGACCGTCCCCGACGCGCGCGCCGCTCTGGCGATGGCCGGATATTCCGGCGCAGGTTTGCTGATCGCGTTTCCATTTATCACGCCGCCCGAAATCGGGGCTCTCGGCGCGCCCACGGGGCGATCAATCGGCCACGGGCCTTCCGGCGGAGGGGCTTGTGGCGTTGGATCTACGGGACGCGGTGGAACCATAGTCATCAAGGCACTCATGTCATCTGCATCATCCAACTTCTTCGGTTCGGGTTCGCCCGTCTGCACTTTGAAGCTCTTGAGAAAACGATCAACTCTGTCGTCGCCATAGGCCGCGCCTAAAACAATGACGGCGTAGAAATGCTGCGGGGCTTCGTAGAGGCGAGCCACGCCTTGTTTGCCGCTCATACGGACGTGATACGGGCGAATCTTCATGCCTTTAAGGGTGAAGTCTTCTTCACGTTCGACCGTGTTGTCGTTTCCCTGGAGACTATGCCGCACGGCGTGCTCGAAGCCTTTGGAAAAGCTGTCAAAAGTTTTCAGGATCACGGGTTGACCTGCCCGCTCCGACTTCTCGAACGATATCACCATAAAGTGCAGGCCATCGGCGGAGACTTCGTAAACAGGACTCACTACCTTTAGGTCATCGGTCAGAGGCAGCACGCGCGACACCCCGAACTGTCCGACCGGCCTCGCCGGCATGAGCGCGGTAAACTCCTCACTCGGTGGCGCGACCTCCTGCCATGTTGCCTGTGCTTGCCCTAATGCGGCTGCGGTTAACAACAGGAGCAGCGAGATAGTAATCGTCTTTCTCATCGTGTTCTACCTCCGCGGCGGGTTGGCGTAGATGTCCGTGTAGAGTTCTTCGGGCGCGGGCAGCGGACTTTCTTCGGCGAACTTGACGGAGTGCTCCACCTCTTCGCGCACCCGATCCTCCAGTTCTTTCAGCGCGGCGTCGTCCATGACGCCCTTGTGTTTGAGACTGTCGGAGAAGAGTTTGACGGGGTCGCGCTCCTGATGCTTTTCGATTTCGGCGCGCGTGCGGTAGTTGCCGGGGTCGGACATGGAGTGTCCCATGAAGCGATAGGTACGCACCTCGATGAGCGTCGGGAGCGATTCGTCGCGCGCGCGCGCCACGGCGCGCTCGGTCGCCTCGCGCACGGCGAGCACGTCCATGCCGTCAACGAACTCGGAGGCCATGTCGTAAGCGTGCGCCTTCTGCGATACGTCCTGCAAAGACATCGCGCGGGCAAGCGACGTGCCCATGCCGTACTGGTTGTTTTCGCAGAAGTAGATGCAGGGTAGTTTCCAGAGTTGCGCCATGTTCAGAGATTCATGGAGCGCGCCCTGATTGACGGCGGCCTCGCCGAAGAAGACGAGCGAGACCTGACCCGTGCCCTTGTACTTCGCGGCGAAGGCGACGCCCGTGGCGAGCGGAATCTGGCCGCCGACGATGCCGTGGCCGCCGAGAAAATGGGCGTCGCTGTCGAAGAGGTGCATCGAGCCGCCCTTGCCGGCCGAACAGCCTCCGGCTTTGCCGTAAAGTTCCGCCATCACCTCGTCGGCCGAAGTGCCGCGGGCGAGCGCGTGGCCGTGGTCGCGATAGCTCGTCATCACGTAGTCGTCAGGCCGGATGGCGGAGAGCGCGCCGACGGCGACCGCCTCCTGCCCGATGTAGAGATGGCAGAAGCCCCCGATCTTGCCGAGCGTGTAGGCTTCCGCCGCCTTCTCCTCAAAACGACGTATCAGCAACATCTGGTAGAGCATTGTTTGCAGCGTCTCCCGGTCGATCTCTTCGATCTGTTGGTGCTGGTGCTGCTGGCGTTGCGCGTGTTCCTCGCGTAGTTCGGCGGGGTTGATGTTGTCTGTGCTGTCGAAGTCGGCGATGCCGGCGGGGGCAGCCTGACCTGTGGATTGGTCGCGCGGTTTCAAGGGTGTCACTTTAAGTTCGCTCATGAAAGTATTCACTCAGGGCTTAACGGCGGGCGCGTGCGACGGCGATAAAGCGAAAGCTGCATGCCGCAAGCGGCCGTTCGCACGCCCGATTCAAGCCCACTGCTATACGGTTGAAAGCAAAGTGGGATTATACGCGAGATGCGCGTCGCTCTGCAAAAGCAACCTAAAACGGGTCGGGGAGAGACACAAAACGGCGCACCCGAATGCTTGATTCAAGGTGCGCCGTGGATGTTTGTGGTAAACGCCGTAGAGGTTCGCGCCCGTTTTAACTGATGCGGGGCTTGCCCCTGTTATCTGAAAGAGTCTATCGAGAGCACGACGTTTTCCCCTGCCGATGCGGGATTAAGCTTGCGCCCGTGCTTGTCCTGCTGCATGTTGTGGCCGGCCTGCGAGAGAAGTTCTTCGGCAGTTTCCCCGTCGTCCGGGAAACAGGCGATGCCGATGCTGATGCCGATTTTGGTTGTGCGCCCGGTGCGGATCGCGAACTCATGCGACTCGACCGCGGCGCGAATGCGCTCGGCCACCATCTCGGCCACGTCGCCCGATGCCATCGGCATGATGGCGACGAACTCGTCGCCCGCGTAGCGCGCCAAAATGTCCATCTGCCTGAACTGTTTCTTGATGATCGCGGCCACGCTCGCCAGCAGCCGGTCGCCGATGGCGTGCCCGTGCGTGTCGTTGATCTGTTTGAAGTCGTCCAGGTCCATGCTGAGCACGGAGAGCGGTTCGCGGTTGAGCCGCTGGCATTCGGCGATGCGCTGCTGGAGCGCGAGGTGGAACGAGCGCGCGTTGGGCAAGTCCGTGAGCGTATCCGTCAGCGCGCTCTCTTTGGTACGCTCGAAAGTCATCGCGTTGTTGAGGGCGATGGAGGCGTGCTGGGAAACGGATTCGAGCAGGCGGACGTGTTCGGTGGTGTAGGACGAGCGCGTCTTCGAGTAGACCGTGATCGCGCCGAACGCGCCGTCTTCACGAATCAGCGGAGAGACCAGCACGCCACGGATGTTGCTTGAGACTTCTTCGGGCAGGCCGACGAGGTCGAGTTCCGGCGGCGTGTTGCACATCGAACGCGCGTTCGCGATGACCCAACCGGAGATGCCCTCGCCGATGGTGATGCGGCGGCGCGTGAACGCGTCTGCGTGTTCGCCCGATGCGTGAATCGCAACGGCTTTGCCGGAACGGTCGTCAACAAGATAAATGATGCAGGTGTCGAACGGGACGATGGAGCGCAGTTTGCTGGAAACGAGAGTCACCGTGTCTTGCAGGTTGAGCGACGAACCGATGGTCTGCGCGATCTCGTGCAGGGCGAAGACCTCGCGCTGCGCCTCCACGATTGAACGGAAGCCTGAATCGCCGTCCGCAGAAGAGCCGAGAACGTCGGAGGCGAGACCGGCATCGGGACGCGCGCCGTTTTGCGCATCATCTTCCGAAGCGACCTGCTCCTGAATATCCTGCTCGGCGATGAGATTGTCGAAATACTCGATGTTGCTGACGAACATGTCAACCACGCGCGGGTCGAAAGAACTGTTCGCCATTTTGCGCAGCAGCGAGAGCGAATCTTCGCGTTTCATGCCGACGCGGTACGGGCGGTCGCAGCGCGTGGCATCGTAGAAGTCAACCACCGAAATGATGCGCGCGACGAGTGGAATCTGTTCGTCTCGCAAGCCCTTCGGGTAGCCCGAACCGTCCCACTTCTCGTGGTGGAAACGCACGATGTCTTCGACCGGATAAGGGAAGTTGACGCGCTTGATGATGTCGCCGCCGACCACCGTGTGAATTTTCATCTTCTCAAACTCGGCGGCGGTCAGTTTGCCGGGCTTGTTCAGGATGTATTCGGGCACGGCCAGTTTGCCCACGTCGTGCAGCAGCGCGCCGGCGCGCAGGGCGTGCAATTCGTCGTCGCTCACGCCGAGTATGCGTCCCAACTCCATCGCGTAAATCTGCGTGCGGCGGACGTGGCCGTGAGTCGTCTGATCCTTCGCGTCAATAGCGATAGCGAGCGACTCGATGGTGTTCATGTGGAGGTCTGCGATCTCCTGTATGTGCCGGAGTTTCTCCTCCTCGCCGCGACGCGTTTCGCCCACGCGCTGCTCGTCGAAAAGGAACAGCAGATAAACCAGAGAGACGATCACGACGCCGACGAAGAGGAACGAGAAGCCGCCGCCGATGAAGGTTGAGTAGAAGAGGGCCGCCGCCGCCGCTCCCGCCAATTGCGTCATCGCAGTCCAGATGAGGCTCTCGCGCGAGAACTGCAACTTAGTAGTGCCCGACTCCAAAGCGACGTAGAAAGACGACGCCAGCGTGTTCAACGCGAACTGCACGATGGCGAGCGCGAAGAGCGGGAAAATCAATTTTTCGAGCGGGGCGTTCTGCGCGCCGGTCGCGGCGTCGCGGCCGACCGTGAGGAGCGTTAGCAGATCGTAAGTGAAGACCGCGACACAGGTCGCAATGATAGCCGAAAGGGTGCGGAAGATGCGCACGCGCCGGTCTGCCACGCGCCTTGAGGAGATGAAGCCGTCAACCCCTGCGAGGATGGCGGCGGGCGCTGCGCCGAACATCATCGCCGCTAAAAATATGAGCGCGTCGGCCACGGACTTGCTGCCGTTGCTCGTGCCGTCGGCGTTGAAGACGGGGACGGTGAAGCGCAAGGCGGCGGCGACCGTCAAGGCTAACAACACCATGCTCCACAGATAACCGGACGTGGGGAGCGACCAGAGACCGTCGAGGCATAAGATAAGGAGAGTGGCGGCCAGCGCCGCCGCCCCGCATAAAAGCGCGAGGCTCTTCCAATTTCCGTTGGGCATAATGATGGAATCCGCGTAGGTAACGAATTTTAAAGGCTTTTGGAGTTCTTGGGAGCCTGCTCGTGTCAGGGCACGAGGCGGGAGGGTTTGCGAAGTAAATCCGTGCCAAACAATGTTGGCACAAACAAAATAGTCGGTTTTTCGCACATAGTCAAGGAGTTTTCACTGGAGGCAGAGGACTAGATGGTGAGGGGGAAGGCGAACGGGTTGCAGATAAAACGTGTGTCAGGCCGGGCAAAGACAGGGGCGGAAGATATGGCCGCAAGCCCGCTATCCCTCCAGGAAAGCGAGCTTGCGGCCATGTCTTCCGCCCCTGCAAATTATTGCGCGCACGTCGCCGTATCCCGTGCGGTATTCGGCAAAGAGCCTTTGAAAATGAAGCACGTTAGGCGAGCGGCGCGCCCTTCGTCTTGGCCGTCTCCAACTGTGCCGCTAGTTCGGCGGGCGTGTTTACGGGTTGAAGGCAGCTATAGTTTTCACAGACGTAGGCGGTCGCACGACCGCCCGACGCAGGCCGGTCGCGCAGCAATGGGACGACGCTCGACGCCTCCGCGTCGTTCTCCGCCGATTGGGCGACGACTTTATTCGGCAGGTAGCGTCTCCAGACTTCGCGCAGCAGGGCGAGCGAGTCGTCCGCTCCCGCCTGACCGGCGATGACGATCTCTTTCGGCGTAGAGAGATAAAAATCGAGCGCGCCGAGCAGGTAACCGAACGCGGACGGGTATCGCGCCGCCTGATCGCGCAGCAGGCGAAAGATGGTGACAGCCCTGCGACTGTACTCCTGATTCTCCGTGAGCAGCGCGAGACGCAGGAGCAGTTCGGCGGCCACGGAATTTCCGGAGGGCGTGGCGTTATCCATGAAATCTTTGTTGCGCACGATCAACTGCTCGCCCTTCGTGCTGGTATAGAAAAATCCGCCTTCCGCATCGTCCCAGAATTCCTCGCACATCTGTTCGGTCAGAGATAGACACTCGCGCAGCCAACGGGTTGCGCCGGTCGCTTCGTAGAGCGAGAGGAGGCCGGAGGCGACGCAGGCGTAATCATCCAGATAGCCGTGATGTTTGGCCTGTCCGTCTTTGTAGACGTGTAGGAGCGCGCCCTCCCGTCGCAGGGTTGTCAGAATGAAGTCGGCGTTGCGTTCCGCGATAAGCCGGTAGTCGGCGCGTTCGAGGACGGAGGAGGCTTCGGCGAAACTCGTGAGCATCATCCCGTTCCAGGCGGCGATAGCCTTCTCGTCGCGGCCGGGCTTGATTCTTTTCTCGCGCGCCGCGAAGAGCAGCGGCTTGCTGCGCGCGACAACTTCGAGCAGGCGCTCGACCGGCACGCCCAACTCGGCGGCCACCGTTTCGGCCGGGCGGGGCACGTTCAGAATGTTCTTCTCCTCGAAGTTTCCTGCGGCGGTCGCGCCGTAATAGGCCGCGACTAACGGGGCGTCCTCTTCGCCTAACAGTTCGTTAAGTTCTTCGGTTGTCCAGACGAAGAACTTTCCTTCGACGCCTTCCGAGTCTGCGTCCTGCGTCGAATAGAAAGCGCCGCCTTCGTCCGTCATCTCGCGTACGACGTAATCGAAGGTCTCCACGGCGATGCGGCGGAAGAAATCGTCGCCCGTGACCTGATAGGCATGCAGGTAAAGACGGGACAGGAGCGCGTTGTCGTAGAGCATCTTCTCAAAGTGCGGGACGAGCCAGTGCGCATCGGTCGAATAACGGTGAAAGCCGCCGCCTAGTTGATCGTATAGTCCGCCCTCGGCCATCTTGCGGCAGGTGTGCGTCACCATGTCGAGGGCTTCGGCGTTACCGGTGCGAAGGTTCGTGCGCAGCAGAAAATCCAAATTCATCGAAGCGGGAAACTTCGGCGCGCCGCCGAACCCGCCATGCCTTTTGTCGTAGTTCCGGGCGAGCGCGCTTTGAGCCGCATCGAGCAGTTGCGAGTTCAGTGGTTCGTCGGACTCGTGCGCCACATTCATGCGGCGCAGTTCGTTGAGAAAGTTCGAGGTCGTTTCCGCGATCTCTTCGGGGCGCGAGCGGTAGGCGTCGGCAACTCCTGTGACGACGCGCGGGAAGCCGGGGAGGTTGAAACGATCCTGCGGCGGGAAATACGTGCCGCCGTAGAAGGGTACGAGATCGGGGGTGAGGAAGACCGTGAGCGGCCAGCCGCCGTGGCCGAGCATCAACTGCACCGCGTTCATGTAAATCTGATCGAGGTCGGGTCTCTCCTCGCGGTCAACTTTGATGTTGACGAAATTGTCGTTCATCAACGCGGCGATCTGTTCGTTCTCGAAAGACTCTCGCTCCATCACATGACACCAGTGGCAGGCCGAATAGCCGATGCTGAGCAGGATGGGCTTATCCTCCGCGCGCGCCTTCGCCAGAGCTTCTTCGCCCCACGGATACCAGTCAACCGGATTGTGCGCGTGCTGCAACAGATACGGGCTGGTCTCGTTTTGCAGACGATTCGTGTGTTTGTGTTTAGACATCTCCCCTTGACCTTTCTTTTTGGATGCGACCATTCTACCGCCCCCGCGCGCCGTATGCACACGGCGGCCGGACGTGGCGATTTGAAAGTTGCTGCGGCCGGGCACGCGCGCGTCTCGGCTGTGGTCGTGCCTTCGGTGGTGGGGAGACTTTTGTTATACTGTCGTAAATGAATAGCCATTCATTTTGTCTTCTATCAACGCGACGGGTCGAAGTGCTGACTTAGACCGCGCGACTTTTCCGCATTACTACTTTTTGCTAGGTCGTCTGGAGCACGGAATGGAACGAGAGAGTCTAGAGATGGATGTGGTGTTCGTCGGCGCGGGGCCGGCGAATCTGAGCGGCGCGCTGCACCTGGCGCGTCTGGTGCGAGAGCACAACGAGGCCGTCGCGGCGGGTAAGCGCGAAGGCAAGCCGCTCGGCGAACTTGAGATCGGCGTGATCGAGAAGGGCGCGGCGGTCGGCGCGCACATTCTGTCGGGCGCGGTGATGGACCCGCGCGCCCTGCGCGAATTGATCCCCGACTTCATCGAGCAGGGTGCGCCCGTCGAGTCGCCGGTTAAAGAGGACGAGTTTCTATACCTCACGAAGACGCGCGCGATCCGTTCGCCCATCACTCCGCCGCCGCTCAAGAATCACGGCTATTACATCGTCTCTCTGAACAAACTCGTCGCGTGGCTCGGCGAGAAATGCGAGGAGGCGGGCGTCAACATCTTCCCCGAGTTTCCGGGCGCGGAGATGCTCTACGATGAGCGCGACGCAGTTATCGGCGTGCGCACGGGCGACAAGGGCATCAATAAGGAAGGGAAGCGGAAGGCGAACTTTGAGCCGGGCGTTGACCTGCTGGCGAAAGTAACGGTACTCGGCGAGGGGCCGCGTGGTTCGCTTACGAAGAGTTTGTCGCAACGTCTGAATCTGAACGACGGGCGCGAGCCGCAAGTGTACAGTCTCGGCGTTAAGGAACTCTGGGAGTTGCCCGACGACCGCTACCCTGCGGGGCGCGTCACCCACACGCTCGGCTACCCGTCCGACGTGCACACCTACGGCGGCGGCTGGATTTACGGCATGCAGAACCGCATCGTCAATCTCGGTTACGTGACCGGACTCGACTACGAAGACCCGCTGCTCGACCCGCATGCCGAGTTTCAACGCTTCAAGCAGCACCCGGCTATCGCCAAGATTCTCGACGGCGGCAAACTCCTGCGCTACGGCGCGAAGACCATCGCGGCCGGGGGCTTCTACGCCATGCCGCAACTCTACGCCGACGGCGTGCTGCTCGTCGGCGACTGCGCGGGCTTTCTCAATTCGCAACGCCTCAAAGGTATCCACACGGCCATCAAGAGCGGCATGCTGGCGGCCGAGACGATCTTCGAGGCGCTCGTCGCCGGAGATTTTTCGGCGCGACAGTTAGCGCGTTATGAAACGCTCGTCAAGGAAAGCTGGATCATGCCGGAGCTTCGCAAGGTGAGAAATTTTCACGCGGGCTTTCGCAAAGGCCGCTGGCTGGGGATAGCCAACGCCGGTCTGCAATTCTTGACGGGCGGTCGCTCGTGGGGCTTGTTCGACCGCGCCGGTTCCGAGCCGGGGCACGTCGCCCTCAAAAAACTTTCCGACTACGGCTACAAGGGCGATGCGTTAGAACAACGCTACGACGGCCTGCGCTTCGACGGCAAACTGACCTTCAACAAACTGACGGACGTGTATCACGCGGCCGTCGGCCACGACGAAGACCAGCCCGCGCACCTGCACGTGCTCGACACCAACATCTGCGCCGAGCGTTGCGCCGAAGAATACGGCAACCCCTGCCAGCGATTCTGCCCGGCGGCCGTCTACGAGATGGTCGAAGACCCCGCGACGGCGGGTAAGCGGCGTTTGCAGATCAACTTCTCCAACTGCGTCCACTGCAAAACCTGCGACATCATGGACCCCTACCAGATCATCAACTGGGTCACGCCCGAGGGCGGCGGCGGGCCTGATTACAAGAATATGTAAAAGCCGTATATCGTGAATCGTAAATCGTTAATAGAAAGAAACGGGTTTTCTCTATTCCCAATTTACGATTCACGATTTACGCTCCTATTGCTATGCGGCTGGCCGAAGAATCCCGTGCGCGACTCGAACAATTTTTCCGTTCGTATGAGGGAGACGAGAGGCTGCGGCTGCCGTTGGTTTTCGTCCACGCCGGATTTTGGTCTGATGCGCTGCTGCGCGTTTTGCGGGTCGCGGCGATCACCATCGGCCGTCACATTTTCGTCTCGCGTAGGGTTGTCGAGAGGGATGCGCGCGGGCAGTTGACGATGCCCGGCTGGCTGCTGGCGCACGAGGCGGCACACGTCAGGCAATTTCAACAGGCTGGCTTCCTTAAGTTCGTCTGCAATTACGCGCGCGAGTATCTGACGTTGTTAGCGCGGGGCGGGAAGTTCGATGCGAGTGCGAGGATGGAGGCTTACGAACAGATCACGCGCGAGAGGGAGGCGCGGGAAGTCGAGGCCGCTTATCTCAAATGGCGCGTGGGCGTGCCCCCGTCTCTAATTTGATTCATCCGTTGAAAGCGAGGCTGCCGGTTTAATCGGCTTCCTTGATCGTGAAGTCGATTTTACCCTGCTCGACTTCCATCAGGGCGACGCGCGTGTGTTTGTGTTGCTGCGTGTCCATCTCGATGCGCGGGCGCGCGCCGCGCTGTAGCTGCTTGCTGCGTTGCGCTGCGACGATGATCATGCGGTACTTGGAATCCAAAAAAGGATGCACTCTTTCCTCGACTACTTCGGTAACTTCTTCTTTGCTCGCTTGTGTTGCTTTAGCCATCTTAGTTTTGATCCTCACCGGACAGGCCGGTTTTCCTGATAAGAGTTAAAATAAGTTCACTCTAAATTGCGCGCGGGTTGCCACATCCTCACTTGCCTCACGGGAAAGTGGCGAGGACACGCTCGGCGAGACTCACCTGCCGCACGCGCCGCGCCCTCTCAGCATACACGATAGAGGCCAGTTGCGTCGCGGCGCGGTCAACATCGTCGTTGAGCACCACGTAGTCGAACTCTCGATAATGTTCCACCTCGCCGCGCGAATTTTGCAAGCGGAGGGCGAGCGAGTCGGAGTTTTCCGACTGCCGCCCCGTCAGACGCCGACGCAGTATCTCGAACGACGGCGGCAGGATGAATACGCTGACGGCCTCTATCCCGATGCGGCGGACGGCGGTTGCGCCCTGCACGTCAATCTCCAACACGATGTCGCGCCCAACGCTCAACTCTCGCTCCACCACCTTGAGCGACGTGCCGTAAAAGTTTCCGTGAACCGAAGCCCATTCGAGAAATTCGCCGCGGTCGCGCGCCGCCATGAAATCTTCGAGGGTGACGAAATGATAGTCGCGCCCGTTGACTTCGCCCTGTCGAGGCGCGCGCGTCGTCCATGAGACGGAGTAGCCGAGCCGTGGCATGTGCGTCAGGATGCGGCGGATGAGCGTGCCTTTGCCGCCGCCCGAAGGCGAACTGATGACGAAGAGAATTCCGCGCTCCGGTTCGACCGGGGCGCGCGACCCCGATGCGTCCGTCTTCAAAGTCTCACTCAACGTTTTGCACCTGCTCACGCAATTTTTCGACTTCAGCCTTGATCGCCAGCGCGGCCTCTTTGATCGCCATGTCGGTTGATTTCGAGAGCACCGTGTTCGCCTCGCGGTTGAATTCCTGCAAGAGAAAATCGAGGCGTTTGCCCGTGTCGCCTTCGCTGTCTATGATCTCGCGAAACTGTTTGACGTGGCTGCGCAGCCGCGCCAGTTCTTCGCTGATGTCGCTGCGGTCGGCGAGATAGGCGACCTCCTGCGCGAGCCTGCCCTGGTCGAGTTCGACGATCTCCAGCCCGTCGCGCGCCAGCAGTTCGCTGATGCGTCGCTGCAAACGCGCCCGATACGATTCCACGAGATCGCTCGCCACCGCTTCGATGACGGGCACTTGACGTTCGATCTCGTCGAGCCGCGAATGCATCTCGGCGGCCAGAGCCTCGCCCTCACTCTGTCGCATCCGGTTTAACTCGGCGAGCGCCTCGGAAACGGCGCGCTCAATGCCTTCCTTCATCGCCTCGGTCAGATTGCCGTCGCGCACGGGCTGCAACGCGCCCGGCAGACGCGCCAGCACGTTGATGTCCGGCTCGCCCGTCAAGGCAAACTCCTGCTGCACCGAGCGCATCGCTTCGATGAAGCCCGAGATGAGCGGCCGGTTCATTTCATAGGCGACCTCGCTCGTGCGGTCGATGACGATGGTCGCGTCCACGCGCCCGCGCGAGAGTTGTTCGCCGATGCGACGGCGGATGATGGTTTCAAGGCTCGACAACTCCGCCCCGGCGCGCAGGTGGATGTCGAGAAATCGGTTGTTGACGGTCTTGAGATCAACGGAGACGTTGAAATTATCGCCCGCCGTCGTCCCACGCCCGAAGCCGGTCATTGATTTCATAAGCGCTGGTCGGTCGTCGGTGTCGATTGTTCATCGTCAGTTGCCGCCGGCTCACACATATCTGTCAGCGACGATTGTTAAGCGCAAACGACTGAGCGCGGACAACTGAATATGGACTAACTACGGACTAACCCCGACCTCCTCCTCTTCATCGGCGAATTGCAGTTCATAGAGTTTTTTGTAAGTGCCGCTTTGCGCCAACAGCTCCTCGTGCCTGCCCATTTCGATGATGCGCCCGCGCTCCATCACCACGATTGAGTCGGCGCGCCGGATGGTGGAAAGGCGGTGCGCGATGACGAGGGTGGTGCGATTGCGCGTCAGGTTGGCGAGGGCTTTTTGCACGAGCCGTTCGGATTCGGCGTCGAGCGCGGAGGTGGCTTCGTCCAGAACAAGCACGGACGCGTCGGCCAGCACGGCGCGGGCGATGGCGAGCCGCTGCCGCTGCCCGCCCGAGAGAAAGATGCCGCGCTCGCCGACGATGGTGTCGTAGCCGTCCGGCAACTCCGTGATGAAATCGTCTGCGAAGGCCACGCGCGCCGCCTCTTTGATCTGCTCCTCAGTCGCGTCCGGGCGGCTGTAAGAGATGTTGTAGCGCACCGTGTCGTTGAAGAGCACGGTCTCCTGCGTGACGAGTCCGATATGTCGGCGGAGACTCTTGAGGGTCGCGTCGCGCAGGTCTGTGCCGTCCCAGAGAACCTGGCCGGAGACCGGATCGTGAAAGCGCAGGATGAGCTTTGAGAGCGTTGACTTGCCGCCGCCCGACTCGCCGACGAGCGCGACCATCTGCCCCGCCGCGATGCGCAAATTGACGGAGCGCAGCACCGTGCGCTCTTCGCTGTTCGCGTACTCGAAGGAAACGTCCCGCAGTTCGATTGCGTCGCAGAGCGGTTTCAACTCGACGGCGTCCGCGCGTTCGACGGTCTCCGCATTTTCGTCCAAGACTTCCCAGACGTGGCGCGCGGCGGCCAGCGCGACCTCCAGAGCGTTTTGCAGGCGCGAGAGTTTGCGCATCGGGTCGTAGCTGGAGAAGAGGAAGAAGAGGAACGTGAGAAACTGAGCCGGGTTCATGTTGCCCGCCATGATCTCGCGCCGCCCGAAATAGAGCAGGATGGCGACGGCGATGACGCCGATCATCTCGATCATCGGCGGCGCGAAACCGTTGATGCGCGCCGAGCGCAGATTCGCACCGACGATCTGGCGCGCGACGCCGGTAAAACGTTTCCGCTCTCTTTCTTCGCCCCGGTAGGCTTTGACGATATGATGATTGGCGAGCGATTCCTGCGCCGTGTCCACGAGGCGTTGGCTGCCTTCGAAAGTCTCGCGCGCGAGGTTGCGCAGGTTCTTGCCGAACTTCGCCGTCAGCACGCCGATGATGGGCGCGATCAGGAGCGAGCCGAGCGTCAGCCGCCAGGAGTAATAAAAGGAGGCCGACAGGAAGGCGATGAGCGTGAAGCTCTCGCGCAGCATGTCGCGCAGCGTGCCCGTGACGGCTGCTTCGATGGCCGCCGCCGAAGAGACGAGACGTGAGACGAGATAGTTGGTGCGGTGGCGTTCAAAAAAATCGGCCGATTGCGCGAGCAGGTGCGTGTACAAGTCCTGCCTGAGTTTGAGGACTGATTCCTGACCGATGCGCGCCATCAGATAAGTGGAAAAATATTCGGCCACGCCTTTGGCAAGCGTGAAGACGATGAGCAGGATGGCGATGGCGCGCCACGCGTCGAAACTCGATTCGGGGATGAGGTGTTGTAAATCAAAGAGGGTCTTGGTACGCTCCGGCTCACCGCCGCGCCTGAAGGCTTGATCGAAGATGGGCACGATGAGCGCGCCGATGGCGCTTTGCAGGAGTGCCCCTGCGAGCATCGCGAAGGTCGCGAGGGTGAACTTTCCCCAGTGTGGCTTGAGATAAGTTAGTAAACGCCGGAGGTCGTGCATCGTTGAGAGCGCGCGTCGGTTGCGAATCGTTCCAGACAGCGGGGAAGGGTTGTTAAAGTTTAACCGTAACGGAACGAAAACTATACGTACACAGCGGCGCGAGCGTCAAGCCGTTGAACGGCGAGGTGCGGCATCGCGCCAAGCGCGTGCGAACCGCTTGCGCGGCCGGGGCGCGGCCGAGACTTTTTTCTTTGACCGTGCGCTTTTTGACTTATAATCGCCGCGTCTTAAAATAATCGAATCAGAACCGGGCCGGTGCGAGTCCGGTCTTTGCAAAGATCACAAGGGAATTGAGAACAAGTGAAGCGAAAACTCCTGATTGTCGATGATGAAACGAGCATGCGCCTGCTTCTCGCGGGCTACTTCCGCCGGCTCGGCTACGAGGTCGAAGAGAAAGAGAGCGCGGAAGACGCCCTGCAACCCGCGCTCGGCGGCGGCTACGATTGTTTCATCTTCGACGTGCAGATGCCCGGCATGAGCGGCATCGAACTCCTGCGCAAACTCCGCGAGCGTCACATCCACACGCCCACGCTCTTCCTGACAGCGCAGGATAAACTCGACGACAAGGTGGCGGGTTTTGAAGCGGGCGCGGACGATTATCTCGCCAAGCCCTTCGAGCCGCGCGAACTCGAACTCCGCGTCGAGGCTTTGCTCAGACGCCCGGCGCGCGAAGTCGAGCCGCAGGACGCAGAGGCGCAGCAGCGCATCGAGATCGGGAGTCTCGTGATAGACAAGCGTCGCCACGAGGTGACGCTCGACGGCGCGCTCGTCGAACTGACGCCCCTGGAGTTTCAGATTCTCGAACGCCTCGCCAGCGAACCGGGTCGCGCCTGGTCGCGC
The DNA here is from genome assembly GCA_036566625.1 of Pyrinomonadaceae bacterium. Classification (GTDB taxonomy): domain Bacteria; phylum Acidobacteriota; class Blastocatellia; order Pyrinomonadales; family Pyrinomonadaceae; genus JAIVJZ01. The sequence goes on along the minus strand of DATCWB010000546.1, from coordinate 7,680 downwards.
AACGACTTGCTCGACGAGGTGTGGAGCACGGAGTACGAAGGCTATCAACGCAACGTTGACCCGCACATCAATCGCCTGCGCCAGAAGATTGAAAACGATCCGAAGAACCCACGCTATGTGCTGACGGTGCGCGGCGTCGGGTATAAACTCAACGACGCCCTATGATGCTACCAAGACGCTCCCTGTCGTTACAGCGCAAATCTCTCTGCCTCGGTTTGCTCTTTGCGCTCTTGCTTCCGATTCCCGCCCACGCGCAACCCGCAGCCGCCACGCAAAGGTCGAACGCCGCCGGGCAAACTCCGGTCTCGCTTAAACTCAAGTGGGCGGCGAGGCCGCGCGTCAGGCGTTACCGGCTGCAAGTGGCGCTGGACGAGAAATTCACCGACATCGTGTTCGACCGCGCCATCGTCGGACTAGAACAGGAAGTGACCGGCCTCCAGCCGGGCAAATACTACTGGCGCGTCGCGCCCGCCACGCCCGAGACCGGACGCTATTCCGCGCCCGCTCTCGTCGAAGCGACGCCCTACGCCCCGGCAGCCACGCCCACGCCGGTCGTCACCACAACGGCGGTGATGCGCCCGCCAACGGACGTTGGCTGGCAGGCGGTTATCGGCGCGGTGGCGCGTCCCTTCTCCGCACGCTTGCGCGCCGGTAAGAACTTCGATCTCATCGCGCTCAACTCCGACGGCGCGATCTACGCGCTCGACGGCACGGATGGTTCGGCATTATGGTCGGCGCGCCCGAGCGCGAAGTCGCCTGGCGGGGAAGCTAAAGAGAAAACGGGCGGCAACGTTTTCACGCCGCTCGTTCTGCCCGCGTCGGCCGAAAGCCGGTCTGTGGTGGCCGTCGCCTTCGCCGGTGGCGTGCGCGGTCTGGACGGCGAGACGGGGCGCGAATTGTGGCGCACGGCTTTGGAGGGGCGTCCGGCGGGCGGCACGGTCGCGCAGATGCAGGGCGACGCGGGCGCGACCGAGTTGGCCGTCGCTACCAGCGACCCCGACATGCTCTACGTGCTGGACGGCAGGAAGGGCAGCGTCGTCTCCAAAACGAAATTGAACGGTGCGCTCATCGGCGCGCCGATTCCTTTCACGCATGGCGACATCCGGGGCGTCGCCTTCGCGCTCGACAACAAACAGTTGGACATCCGCCGCCGCGAAGGCTCGCTGGTGCGCTCGGTAAAATTCGACGTGCCGTTCACGACGCCGCCGCTCGTGCTGGCGACGCCGCGCGGCACGCTGGTCATCATCGGCACAGAGCACGGCCTGCTCTTTTTTGAAGGCTCGGAACTGAAACCGCTCGGCCGCATCACGACGGAAAAGGACGCGCCGCGCGGGCGTCTGACTGCCGCCGACCTCGACAACGACGGCACTATTGAGATCGTGATGGTGACGCGCAACGGGCGGGTCGCCGCGCTCAGCACGACCGGCAAAGTCAACTGGGCGGTGGAGGGCGCGTCGGACGCTTACATGGCGACGTTCGCCAATCTGAATAGCGACGGCGTGCTCGACGTGATGGTCGCCTCCGGCTCGTCTTTCGCGCTCGGGTTCTCCGGCCGCGACGGGGCTTTGCTCTGGCGCGCGGACGAAAACCCGAAAGCGAACGCTGCTCCTGCTGGCGATGGGACGCTGCGCACGCTGGCCGGCTCGTTTTCGAGTACGGGCACGCCGTTGCTCGTCGGCGGCGACGCCAATCGCTCGGCCGTCCGCGCCGTCGGCTTGCCCGGCAACGCGGGCAGCGCGGCGGTGAAATAAACGGGGCGCGGTTTCGAGCCGGTTTCGAGTCGGTTGATGCCTGAAACGGTGAACGTGAATTGATGATCTGGGGCATAGCTCTGACGCTGTTTGCGCTCTGGTTCGTGGGCGTGTTGTTGGGCAAAGGCGGCTTTCTCCATGTCGTGCTGCTATGCGCCGTCGCCATCGCCGTCGTGCAGTGGATGGCGGAGCATCGCGCGGGGCGACGCTAGAACAGGGATGGAGCGGGCGCGGGGCGCGAAAGCCTGTAGATAAAATCCGTAGAGGCCGCCGGGAAGTTTTGGCGGCCTCTTCGCAGCGCGGCGCGGCAACTCTCGCGGGCAGCGCGCGCATCCATTCAAGGCGACAACTCGCGTTCTCCCGTGCCTGCATCACGCAAGCGCACAACGATCTCAATAATCTTCGAGAGGCCAAGTCATATGAAGTATCCGCGCATCCAGGAAAATCTGCTCGAAAAATTGCTTCGGGGCATGTTCTTGTCGTTGCTCGCGCTCGCGTCGTTCGCCCCGCCGGTCGCGGCGCAGAGCGACATGCAACGCGAGACGGTCGCCATCACCTATCCGCTCGATCAAAACGTCTCGGTTAAATTTCGCGGCACGACCCGACTGCCGCGCCTGACGGGGGAAGCCAAAGTTCGCCGCAGCGGGCGACGCGGCACGCGCGTCGAACTCAGTCTCAAGAACCTCCCGCGCGCTATCGAAGTCGGTGGCGTCTATACGACGTTCGTGCTCTGGGCGATCACGCCCGAAGGCCGCGTTGACAACCTCGGCGAGATCAAGCGCAGCGGCAGTTTCATCATTAATTCCAAACTCGACGTGACCACGCCGCTGCAAACCTTCGCCATGATCGTAACGGCCGAACCGCACTTCCTCGTGCGCGGGCCGAGCCGCGCGGTCGTGTTGGAAAACCTGCCGCCGAGCAATCCGGGCGAGGCCACCGTCGCCACGGCCAACGTCCGCTATCTGGGAAACACCAGCGACTACCTGAACAGCAGCCGCGTGCCCGAGATCGCCGACGCCGACTACGTTCGCACTCCCGCCTCGCTGCTCGGCGCGCGTCAGGCCGTCAACCTCGCGCGTTTCGCCGGGGCTGAACGCGATGCCGAAACCGAGTTGAGGGCGGCCATGGCTCAACTCGAAAGCGCCGAGAACAAGTGGCGTCTGAAACAGCCGGAAGAAGAGGTTGATGTCGAGGCGCGCCTGGCGACGCGTCTGGCGACGAACGCCGAAGAGATGGCCGAATCGCGCAAGGCGGCGCGGCTTCGTCGCGAAGAGATCGCGCGGCGCGATGCGGCCGTGCGCGACGCGGAGCGCTCCGCCGATTCCGCCTCGGAGGAAGTGGCTAACTTGCGCACCGCGCTCCAACGCGAGGAGCGCGCGCGCGAGCTGTCGGATCGCGATCTGGCGAACGCCAATCAGCAGGTGCGCGAATTGAGAATGGAAGTCGCGCGACTGCGCGACGAATTGCAGGCCGTGCGCACTGACTCGGAAGACGCGAAGTTGAAACTCGCGCGCATCGAGGGCGAGCGCAGCGTGGAGATTCAACGGCAGCAAGCGCAGCAGCGCATCGAGCAACAACAACAGGCGGCCTCCGCGCTCAAGCAGACGCTCGCACGTTACGGCACGGTGCGCGACACCGCGCGCGGCATCACGCTCGTCCTCGCGGACAACCTCTGGGCCGGAGCGCGCGCCTCTGAACTCGCCCCCGCCGCCTCCGCCACGGTCGAGCCGCTCGCCGCCCTCTTCGCCAACAACCCCGACTTCCAGATTCTGATCGAAGTCTACTCCGACAGTCGCGGCGACGGAGCGGCGCTCAGACAGTTGACGCAAGCGCGCGCCGACACGCTGGCGGGTCTCTTCACGGCCGCCGGGATTCAGAACGGGCGCATGCAGGCGACGGGCATGGGCATCGACAACCCCGTAGCCTCCAACAGCACGCCCGCCGGGCGAACCCGCAACCGCCGCACCGAGATCACGCTCGTCCCCATACAGGCCAGCTCAGCCTCCAACTGAAAAAGAGTTAAATGGCGAATGGAAGAAGGCAGGTTTTCTTCCATTCGCCATTTACCATTCGCCATTCACCATTTACTATTCCTCCCATGTCGCTGCTCGAAGTTTTACAACTCGTCGGCTACAGCATGGGCGCGGTCTTAACGCTGTGGATGAGCGTGCTGTTGGCGCGGCAGCGGCGCGCGATGGAGCGGGTCGAGCGCGTCCTGCTGTCTCTTGCCATCGGCATCGGGCTCTGGCATGCGAGCAACCTGCTGCTCACCCTGCGCGGCCTGCTCGGCCTCGACCCGCAGCACTGGTCGGGCTTGCTGCGCGTGGCCGACACCGTCGCCGTCACGAGCATTACTATCTCTTACTCGCTGCTGCTCCACGTACACCTGCACCTCTGGGCGCGCGCACAAAATCGCGGCTTCACGCGCTTCGAGCGCGCGCGCGTTTTCATGTCATATATCCCGGCGGTCTTTCTCGTCGTCGCCATCCCGCGTATCTGGTGGGGCGCATACGCGCCGATGTTGGAGAAGTTGAACTTCTTCGTCCTGCCCTTCGGCGTCTGGGCCACCTACGTGCTCGCGCTAATCGCCGGAACCGACCTGTTGCTGGCGCGCGCTTCCAGTTCGCGCACCGAGCGACGCCTGATGCAGACGCTCTCCGCATCGTTTGTCGGCATCGCGCTCCTGCTGCTGGCCGCCTATGCGCTCGGCGTCGGGCGCGGCACGGTCGCCGGTCATTACTTGCAAACCCTCGCCAACCTCGGCTCGCTGCTCCCGACCGCGCTCATCGCCTATCACATCTATCGTTATCGCTATCTCGAACTCATCATCAAAGAGAGCCTCGTCGTCGCCTCGTTCGCGGCGGTCGTGCTCGTCGTCTACCTCTACGGCATACGCACGCTCGCGCTCTCTCTGACCGCGCGCTACAGCCTGCGCGAGAGCGCGGTCGAATCCCTGCTCGTGCTCGCCTTCGCGCTCGGCGTCGTCCCGCTGCGGGCGTGGCTCGACAAACGGTTTCATAAACTCTTCGAGCGCGAAGCCTCGATCTACCGCGACGTGCTGGCGCGCATCGGCGCACAGGCCGGAAGCTACAAACAGTTGCCCGAACTACTCAGCTTCATCGAAGAACGCACTTCGCGCGAACTCGGCCTGCGCGGCGTTCGCTTCTATGTGCGACAGCCCCATCCGCCCACGTCCGGCGAGGAAGAGGGCATGGGCGACGAGGCGGCGGACGGAGGCGTCGTGTGGGAAGAAACCGTGTTGGAGTTGGCGACCGAGAACGAGGGCGACGTTCTCGAAAACATCAAACTCCTGCGCGAGCATGGCTTCGAAGTGGCGTATCTTTTAAGACGCGAGAACAAGTCGCTCGGCCTGATGCTCGTTGACGCCGCGCCAGATGCCTTGACGGCCGACGTGCGCGCCGTTCTGGAAGTGTTGGCCGGGCAGGTCGCGCTCACGCTGGAAGACTATCGTCTGATCGAAGAGAACGTGCGCCTCGAACGACAACTCGCGCAGGGCGAACGGCTCGCCGCGCTCGGGCAGATGGCCGCCGCCGTCGCGCACGAAGTCAAGAATCCGCTCTCGGCCATCAAATCCATCGCGCAGGTGATGCGCGAAGACGAAAGGCTCTCCGCCGAATACGCGCGCGATCTCGATCTCATCGTCGGCGAGACCGACCGCCTGAACCGCAGCGTCACGCAACTGCTCAACTTCGCACGCCACGCGCCGCCCGCCGGTCAGCCCACGCACGCCGACGAACTCGCGCGCGGCGTCGTCGAACTTTTTCGCGCGGAGGCCGAAGGGAAAAATATTCAGATCGAGTTGCGCGCCGAGGCGCACCAACTGCTCGACGGCGCGCAAGCGTCGGCCGTGCGCGATGCGCTCTCCAATCTTCTGTTGAACGCGCTGCAAGCCACGCCCGCCGGCCGGCGTGTTTCGGTTGAGGTGGCGGCCGAGGACGGCGAACTGCTCTTTGCGGTGACTGACGGCGGCAGCGGCGTGCCCGCCGAATTACAGCGACGCATCTGGGAGCCTTTCTTCACCACGAAGCAGCGCGGCACGGGGCTGGGTCTCGCCATCGTGCGCAAGCGCATCGAAGACGCGGGGGGGCGCGCGCGGCTGGCGCAGCGGCCGACAGGCGGCGCGCGTTTTGAACTACGCCTGCCCCATTCGGGCGCGGCCGAGGCGACGGACGCACTCGCGGCGCAGGTTTATTAAGAGAGGCGACGAGAGAAAGCATGACGCAAAAAATATCCGGCGACAGAATCAGCGTGCTCATCGTTGACGACGAAGAAGCCGCGCGCTACGGCGTGCGACGCGCCCTGGCGAGCCTCGGTTACGAGATCGCCGAGGCCGGAAGCGTGGCCGAAGCGCGCGCGCAGTTCGAGCGCGCCGTGCCCGATCTGCTGCTTCTCGATGTGAACTTGCCGGGGCAGAGCGGTCTGGAATTCCTGCGCGAACTACACGGCGGGGAAGGCGCGCCGAAAGATGCCCCGCTCGTCATTCTCATTACCGCCCACGGCTCGGAGCGCATGGCCGTCGAAGCGATCAAGACGGGCGCGTACGACTACCTCTCGAAACCGTTTGAAGTTGAAGACCTGCGGCTCGTCGTCAAGAACGCCGTCGAGACGATCAGCCTGCGACGCGAGAACCAACGCTTGCGCGAGCGGATCGAACTCGAAGGCGCGCAGCGCGGCTCGCTCATCGGCGCATCCGAATCCATGCGGCGTGTGCGCTCGCTCATCGAGAAAGTTTCCGAGACGGACGCGACCGTCCTCGTGCGCGGCGAGTCGGGCACGGGGAAAGAGTTGGTGGCGCGCGAAATTCACGAGCGCAGCACGTCGCGGCGTCGGGGCGCGTTCGTCGCCATCAACTGCGCCGCGCTGCCTTCCGAGCTGATCGAATCGGAGCTGTTCGGCCACGAGAAGGGAGCGTTCACGGGCGCGACGGCGCGGCGGCAGGGAAAATTTGAACAGGCCGACGGTGGCACACTCTTTCTGGACGAGATCGGCGATATGAGCGCGAACGTGCAGGCCAAACTTTTGCGCGCTCTCGAAGAGCGGCGCATCGAGCGGCTCGGCGGCGGCGCGGAATCCATTCCCGTTGACGTGCGCATCGTCAGCGCGACGCACCGCCCGCTCGAACAGGAGATCGAGCGCGGGAACTTCCGCGCCGATCTGTTTTATCGTCTACGCGTCGTGACGGTTGACATCGCCCCCTTACGCGAACGTCGTGAAGACATCCCGGCGCTCGTCGAGTCGTTCATCAGGCTCGCCGCCGAGAGGTACAAGATGCCGGTGCGCGCGATAGCCCCGGCGGCCATGCGCCGGCTCGTCGAATACGACTGGCCCGGCAACGTGCGCGAACTGCGCAACGCAGTCGAGCGCGCAATGGTGCTCGCCGAAGGCGACGAACTGACGGCGCGCGACCTGCCCGAAGAGGTTCGCGCCGGCCGCGACGGCGCGCACGCCGATACGCACGGACAGCCGACCGGCGAGAGCGTCGAAAGCGGCGTCGGCGGCGACGATTTGCCCGTCCCTTTCACGGCGGATTTTCGCGCAGACCGGCGCGAGTTTGAGCGACGCTATATCACGCGCTGCCTCGAAGAGACGGGCGGCAACGTCACAAAAGCCGCCGCCATCCTCGGCATGCACCGTCAATCACTGCAACACAAGCTGCGCGAACTCGGCCTCGGTCGCCGCTACGTCACACTCGACGGCGACGCCTCGGCGCAGACGCCTGATAAATCCGACAACTGACGGGAAGCTAAGACTCACGACCGCAGACACAGAGGACACGAGAGGGCACAGAGAAAAGCAAAAGACGATCTCAAATTTGAAATTGTCTTATCTTTCTCAGATTTGAAATTGTCTTACCTTTCCTCTGTGCATCCTCTATATCCCCCGTGTCTGCGGTGGTGAATGCCTTGAT